>BLMC01000001.1 GCA_011959805.1 Lachnospiraceae bacterium
ATCATGAATGACTATGTGACTTCCGCGGAAGAATATATGGTAGCATTTGCTTTGGGCAGTGAAGTGCATGAACTTCTTGAAGATCCAGAAGATGCTAATTTGCTGAAAAAAGGGCAACAGTATACAGAGGATTTTGCCGCAGTCAAAGGTATTTTTGAAGGATTGTATATCGGCACCCCTTCTACCTATATTCTGACACATACTTCCAAGGATGCAATTGGCATGACAACCCGAACAGGGGAATCATTGCAAGAGTTCCACGATACAATTTTGTCTAATTCACAGTTGACAAATCTGGGAATTATGAAGTCTCCGGGGACAGGAAGTATGATTCTTTCCATGTATTATCCCATTTTTAAAGGAGAAACATGCCTAGGTTATGTTGGTGCTGGGGTCTATGCCAGTCGGTTAATGGATGCGTTACTAGACTTAAATATCGAAGGATTGCCAAACAGTGAATATGTATTTTTAAATGTGGAAAACGATACATACTTGTATAATCAGAACGAATCTTTGCTAAACACAAAAACAACAGATAAGGGATATCAAGAAATTCTTAGGCGGATTAAAACAGAAAATAATTCCTTGGTTGGCACATATTTTTATCAGGATGAAGAGGGTATAGAACAGTTGGTTGTCTATAAATATTTAAAAGATCGCAACTGGATTTTTATGGTTCGTGACAATGCATCGGAAGTCTATAGAGAAGTAGAAGATGTGCGCAACACAGTGGGATTTTTATGTGCACTGGTAGGAGTATTTATTGTGTTTACCACTCTGATTATTCTGTATCGAGAAGGCAGAGAGCTGATGATTATGGAGAAGGCTATTCGTCATCTTGGCAATTTAGAGCTTTCAGCAGACCAGAAATTAGAATCATTTTATGGAAGACAAGATGAAGTTGGCATGATTGCTGATACAATTCATTTTGTCTGTGACTGCATGAGAAAAACAATTAATGATATTGGGCGGATATTAGGTGAGATGGCAGATGGCAACATTGGTGTTGATGTGGAGCAGAATGAAAAATATTATATTGGCGATTTTAAAGTTTTATTTGAGAGCTTAAAAAGTATTCGCATACGTCTTGCGGATGTTATGTGCAATATTATTCATATTGCAAAGCAGGTAAACAATGGTGCTAATCAAGTATCAGCAGGTGCGCAGTCATTGTCTCAGGGTACCATTCAACAGAAGGATTCTATTAATAAGCTTGTAGATAATATGACTGATATTACTGCTCAAATTCAAAATAGCACGATTCGCTGTGGGAATGCGAGTGATTTGGTGGATAAGGCTACAAAGTATTCTTCTGAGGCAGATGCGAAGATGGAACAATTGCTGATTGCTACAGAAAATATTGACCGTTCGTCTACGCAGATTGTCAGCATTATCAAAACGATTGAAGACATTGCTTTTCAGACAAAAATTCTTGCACTTAACGCTTCTGTTGAAGCTGCTCGAGCTGGCGAAGCTGGAAAAGGATTTTCCGTTGTATCAGAAGAAGTAAGAAGTCTTGCTACGAAATCGGCGGATGCTGCAAATTCTACAAGTACATTGATAGGTCGTTCCATTCAAGATATAAAAACCGGCACAGAGTCTACAAGCCTTGCGCTTTCTGCAATGCAGGTTATTAGTGAATGTATTCAGTCTATTAAGGTGCTTATGGATGAGATTGCATCAGCTAGTTGCCAACAGTCAGAAATGATTGTCTCAGTAGAAAATAGAATCAAAGAAGTTTTTAAGGTAACACAGGAAAATTCTAATGCGGCAGAAGAAAGTGCAACGATATCCGAAGAATTGTCCAAGCAAGCAAAGACATTGAATCAGCTTGTCAGTCAATTTCGCATTTGAAAAAATTAACAATTGCACAGTTGAAAATTGTTTTGGAGACAGTGAGCATTGTAACAGTTTATCCATACGCATTCATAAGTTGTCGGTTTGTATATTTAATTTTGTATAGCGCAACTATTACTGGGCATTTTGTATTTTTTGCTTGCATTCTGCAAAGACTGTGCTATAATTCTGTCTATGGGGATATAGCTCAGCTGGGAGAGCGATACGTTCGCAACGTATAGGTCACGAGTTCGAGTCTCGCTATCTCCATATCGGAAGCATAGCTCAGCCGGGATGAGCGTTCGCCTCACACGCGAAAGGTCAGGGGTTCGAGCCCCCTTGCTTCCAGTGATATTGATTCAAAAAGCAACCACACAGTCTGATTTGTGGTTGTTTTTTTGTGCACATGGACGCAAAGAGGAGCTATTTTGCGAAAGCTGCCTGCGTCCGGTGCGCGAGTAAAAAAAGTAAACTTTCCTACTCGATTGTACATGGACCCCTGGAGGAAGACTGTCAACGAACAGGAAAAGTTCACTGGCGATAAACTTAGTATTTTTAAGAGTTAGCGGGATTTTAATAACAAAATATCAGCTGAGGTGCCCTTAAAAATTGTCAAATCACAATCGGGATTTGTAGAATTTTTAAGTGAGTGTACCTTCAGTAATTATCTATCGAATATACATTATAATTCAATTTTTATATAATAAAAATATTGCGAAAAGAGAGTTAGGGAAAGAGAAATAGAATTATAGTATTGACATTTGTTTTGGTTGATTGTAAACTATTTTTATAAATAGGTTAACATTTAATCAAAAGCGGAGGAATGATTACTATGAACACAAAAACAAAAGAAATCACATTGATTGGTATGATGGCAGCGGTGACTTGTATTGCAGGACCACTATCGTTGCCGTTGCCATTTAGTCCAGTTCCTATCTCATTGACAAATCTGGCAGTTTATTTTTCGGTTTATATACTTGGAATGAAACGAGGAACAGCCAGTTATCTTGTGTATTTGCTGTTGGGGCTGGTAGGATTACCTGTTTTTTCAGCTTTTACAAGTGGACCAGTAAAACTTTTTGGACCGACAGGCGGATACCTTATTGGGTTTTTATTTATGGCGCTAATCTGTGGATATTTTATTGACCGATGGGAAGGGCAGATGCTTGCCAGCTTTATTGGAATGGTTATCGGAACGGTTGTGTGTTATCTATTTGGAACGATATGGCTTGCATATCAGATGAGTCTTGGGTCTGACCAGACATTTGTTGATATGCTTCCTACAGCATTTGTCGCAGGAGTCCTTCCGTTTATTGTAGGAGATTTGGCAAAAATTACAATTAGCTTGTTGATTGGATCACAGGTGCGTGTACGTGTGAGGCGGATAGCATTTAATAAATAATAATCATCTTTCAGAATTTTCTTTACACCTATCTTTGCAGAAGATTTTCCTCATTAGCGTATCCATAAGTTTGTGTGTCTTTCACAGAGATTTTCTTGCAATATCAGAGATATAAAGGCTTTAAGAGTCTATAATATTGAATTGAATTAAAATGTCAGAGACATCTGTAGATTTAAAGGATGTCTCTGACATTTTGATTTCAACTAAAAAATATTCCCATTTTTAAAAGGGGTGAAAAAAGTACAATTTGCAACTAAGATAATTTCTAAATAAAATTGTAGACGTACCGATTAGTTCTATGTCAACAGGGCTAACTTGCACACCGCCGTAAGAATGCCAATAGCATTCTTGAATCAATACTTGCAATCATGGTACAGATTGAGTATAATAATTGGTGTATCTTAGTATACGCAATGCAAAGGACAGAATGGATGACAAGACAAAAGGGATTAACATTTTACCAGAAAAAGAAAAAATTAAATATTGTAGTAGTGAAAGAAATCCTAAGCTGGATTTTTTGGATATTTGTTTCAATACTTCTGGCTGCTGTAACAGTTTTTTGTGTTGGGATGAAAACAAGTATGATTGGTCCTTCTATGGAACCAAGTCTATATAATGGGCAGGAGATTTTTTTGAATAGGCTAATTTATAAAGTGGCCTCTCCACGAGAGGGAGATGTCATTGTATTTCTTCCAAATGGTAATGAGAAGTCTCATTATTATGTGAAACGTGTAGTCGGTGTTCCAGGAGATACTTTGTACATAAAAAATGGTGTTTTACATGTCAATGATGAGACAGTAGAACAATATTTTAACGATAAAATTGTTGAGCCAGGCTTGTTGGAGAGTAAAGTTATACTGGGAGAGGACGAGTATTTTGTAATTGGAGATAACTGTAATGACAGTGAAGATAGCCGCTCTGCAAATATTGGAACAGTCAAAAAGAGCTATATCATAGGAAAAGCGTGGATGAAGTTGGCTTCCGGTGATAGCGACATGGGATTGATAGAATAAAAGGAAAGGCATGACAAAAAGATGGCAAATTATCAATGGTATCCAGGGCATATGACCAAGGCAAAACGGATGATGCAGGAAGATATTAAACTTATTGATTTGGTGATTGAGCTGGTTGATGCAAGAGTGCCACTCAGCAGCAGAAATCCAGATATTGATGAGTTAAGTAAAAATAAATCAAGGATTATTCTTTTAAATAAATCAGATCTTTCAGATGCGAGAAAGAATAAACTATGGATGGATTATTTTTCATCAAAAGGATTTTATGTACTGGAAATCAATTCCAAGACAGGAGCTGGTGTAAAATCGATTCAGGGTGTCGTGCAGGAGGCGTGCAAAGAAAAGATTGCGCGTGACAGAAAAAGAGGGATTCTCAATAGACCTGTGCGTGCAATGGTGGTTGGAATTCCCAATGTCGGCAAGTCTACTTTTATCAATTCATTTGCAGGCAGGGCATGCACTAAGACTGGAAATAAACCAGGTGTGACAAAGGGCAAGCAGTGGATACGTCTAAATAAGAGTCTTGAGTTGTTGGATACACCAGGTATTTTGTGGCCGAAATTTGAAGACCAGACAGTGGGGCTTCATCTTGCTATGATTGGTTCCATCAATGATGAAATTGTGCATTCAGATGAGCTTGCGTACGAGTTAATTCGATTTTTGCAAAAGGAGTATTCAGGGCTGATAGAGAAACGATATCAGATTGAGACAATTGATGGACAGGATGCCTATGATACAATCAAAACAGTCTGTGTCAGCAAAAAATGTTACTTGAAAGGGGAAGAATTGGATATTATGAAAGCTTCCTCGATGATTGTGGAGGACTTTAGAAACGGAAGAATTGGAAGAATTACATTGGAGATGCCGGAGGGATGATGGAAACGGAAATAATTGAAACAGAGGAAAATAAAATGAAACACATTTTGAAGGAGATATTGAGTATCAGTATCTATTTGTTGTTGGTATTCTGTGCTGCATATTTCATTGTCACATATGTGGGGCAACGGACACAAGTGAGTGGAAGTAGTATGGAGACAACATTAAGCAATGGGGATCATTTGATTGTTGATAAGATATCTTATCGGTTTGAGGATCCAGAACGGTTTGATATCATTGTATTTCCATTTCAATATGATACAGATACGTATTATATTAAGCGAATTATAGGAATGCCGGGTGAGACAGTACAGATTGATGAAAGTGGAAACATTTATATTGATGGTGAATTGTTGGAGGAGGCTTATGGACGCGAGGTAATTCAGCATCCTGGAAGGGCAAGCGACCCAATTTTGCTTGGTGTAGATGAATATTTTGTAATGGGAGATAATAGAAACAACAGTTCGGACAGCAGAGACCCTTCCGTCGGAAATATTCATCGCAAAGACATTATTGGCAGGGCATTTATAAGAATTTGGCCTTCTTCAAAATTTGGTATTTTAAAACATCAATGACTTTATCTTAGTGGAGAAAATTTTTTCCATTATCAATGGTAAGTAAAATACAACTTAGTCTTAGGAAGGGTACAATTTTTGATAGAGATAAGTCTTTGGTAAGAGTACAGATGCAAATATAAAATATGGAAAGGATACGATGCGTTTGTGAAAAAGAAAATAGAGGAAATCAAAAATGAATTAAAGGCAGCATGCGAGAGTGAGCTGCCTGTTTTTGTGAAGCGATACGAGATAGACCGACGAAGCGGTGTACAGACACTTGTGGCGAAGGCAAGGAAAATGATAGATGCGTATGAGAAGGAAAAACAGCGCATCGAATGCATGAAAAAGTACGAAAAAGAATATGATTCTTTTGGATACATTTGTGGGATTGATGAGGTCGGCAGAGGGCCGCTTGCAGGACCTGTTGTAGCAGGTGCAGTGATATTGCCAAAAGATTGTCAAATATTATATCTCAATGACTCGAAACAGCTGAGTGAAAAGAAGCGCGAAGAATTATATGATATTATTTTGAAAGAAGCTGTGGCAGTGGGAATTGGATATGCATCTCATGTGCGGATTGATGAGATTAATATTTTGCAGGCAACTTATGAGGCAATGCGACAGGCAATTAGCAAATTGGACGTAAAGCCAGATATTTTATTAAATGATGCAGTTACAATACCTGGAGTAGAGATTCGACAAGTTCCGATTATTAAGGGAGACGCGCAAAGTGTGTCGATTGCCGCGGCGAGCATTGTCGCCAAAGTAACAAGAGATCGTTTGATGGTGGAGTATGACAGGGTATATCCAGAATATCATTTTGCAGACAATAAGGGTTACGGTGCAACAGTACATATTGAGGCGTTGAAAAAATATGGAGCCTCACCAATACATAGGAAAAGTTTTATTAAAAATTTTGTCGATGAGGAAGAGATGCAGAATTAGTAGGAGGGAAGTTTATGGACAGTGTATTGTCGGGATATTCACAAAGCTATGGCGGGACACAGATTGGGCAGGGGTATGCAGGAACTGTGGGAACGACAGGAAGTGCTGCATCTGCAAATACACAGGGAGTGGATGTGACACAGCTACAACCCGGCGATACCTTTCAGGGAGAAATAGTTTCTGTCAACGGTGAGGATGTACAAATACAGTTGGCAAATGGGCAATATATGGCAGCGAAACTGGAACGTGATGTACAGTTGGCGCTCGGACAAGTCATGAACTTGCAAGTACAGTCTAACAAGGATAATCGAGTGGTTTTAAAGCCTGTCTATGATGGAAAAATGCAGATGTTGCGTGTAGGAGAGGCAGCGCTCCGAGCAGCACATATGGCAGTCAATGACAGAACAATGTCTCTTGTGTCGACATTATTAGAAAATGGCATGTCGATTAATAAAAATACATTGATGTTGTTTAATCGGCTTACGCTACAAAATCCAAATGCAAGTATAGCAGATTTGATTAAATTGAGTAAATTACAGTTACCGATTAATGACAATAGTCTTTCTCAGTTGCAAAATTACGAAAATATGGAGCATAAGCTGTTAGATGGCGTTCGGGAAGCATCTGACGAGATCTTGAAGCTATATGATACTTTGACTGGAAGAACAGATGTGCAAAGTGGTCAAAGTTCTTCTGCAAATGGAGTGGTAAATGTTGCACAAGGTACTGTTTCTAGTCAGGTAGCATTGCAAAACGGTGGTAAATTTCTCGAACAGGTGCTTGTATTGCTTGCAGGAGAGGAAGAACAGAATGCAACAACGCAAAGTATTCAAAATGAAAATCATAATGTTGATACTTCTGTTTTACAGGAAAATCAAACCGAGCAGGGAAACCAGAGTGTATCGTCCAACACAGTCAATATGACTCAGGATAGTTTGCGAAATCAAACAGAAAATCTTATAGAAAAAAATTTGGACAACGAAAGTATAAAGACAAATTCACAAGAATCAGAGAAAGCACTACAACAAAATACCAGTCAAGCTTTCAAACAAGAAACAGTAGACAATAAAATGCAAAATATATTAGATACTTTTTCAAATCAGTTAAAAAGTGAATCTCCTCAAACAGTTTCCAATAAGATTATTGCGTTGATACGAGAAGGAATCAAGGAAGGAAATCTTGCATTGAAGGATATAAAACAGTTGTTGTTGGACAGCGAGATTGGTAGGCAACTAACAACAGAACAAAAGACCGAGATTTTTCGTTCTGAACCATTTCGGTCAATGCTCAAAAACGGATTGCAGAAACAGTGGACGCTATCACCGCAGGATTTATTACAGGAGGGGAAAGTAGAAGAGTTTTATCAAAAGCTTGCAAGAGAAAGTAGTCAATTGACACGCATGATGAATGAGGCAATGCAGTCTGCCAATCAAGGGAACAATGGTACACAGGCGCGCGCAATGGCAAATCTCAGTGAGAATGTTGAGTTTATGAATCAGATGAATCAAGTGTTTACCTATGTACAATTGCCATTAAAATTTAGCAATTCGCAGGCACATGGCGATTTGTATGTCTATACAAACAAAAAAAATATGGCACGCAAAGATGGTATGCTCACAGCATTCTTACATTTGGATATGGACCATCTCGGAGCGCTGGATGTTAGTATTTCTCTTCAGACAGAACGAAATCAAGTCACTACAAAATTTTATCTCGATGAATCGTCTATTGCGCTGGTGGAGGAACATGTTGAGGAGTTGGCACAGAGGCTGTTAAAGAAAGGTTATCAGTGCAAGAATATGGTTGTGGAAAAAGAAGAGAATAAAACAGTTTTGAATCGTATGGAAGAGCAAGTGGCAGGCGGCAGTACCATTCTCAGTTATCAGACGTTTGACACGAGAGCATAAAAAGAAAGGACAGAATAGATGGCAGGAGAGAAAACAAAAAAGGTCAAGCAAGCAGTTGCATTAGAATATGATCCAGCAGATAGCGCTCCAAAAGTGATTGCGATGGGACGCGGTGCACTGGCAGACAAAATTATTGAACAGGCAAAACAGGCAGAGGTACCGATTCATAAGGATGATAAACTGGCAAATACATTGTCAAAGCTGCAAATTGGGGATATGATACCGCCAGAACTTTATGAGGTTGTGGCAGAAATTCTTATGTTTGTGGATAGTATGGATAAAATTAAGGCGAAAGTGAGTGCTTATCAGAATCGAAAATAACCTGACCAAAACAAATGAAACAGGAAAGAAAAATGAACACTAGGAAAAAGGGCACAGAATATGAACAGATTGCTGCAAAGTATCTACAAGACCGCGGTATAATAATATCTGAATACAATTATAGAAATCGGCAAGGCGAGATTGATATAATTGGAAAAGATGGAGAATACACTGTATTTTTTGAGGTAAAGTATCGCAGAGATAATGCGAGTGGACAGCCAGCAGAGGCGGTAGGATACAATAAACAGCGCAAAATTTGTAAAGTGGCGGACTACTATCGAATGTTGCATCAGATAGGAGATTTTTCGCCGGTGCGCTATGATGTAGTTGCGATTTGTGGAACAGAAATTATGTGGTATCAAAATGCGTTTGCGCATATTGATACATAAATTATTAGTAAACTAGGATGGTACAAAATAGTGCAAAATAAATTAATTCGATATGGGAATTGCGTAATATGCAAACTTCAATTTGACAAAGAAAATCAACAGATGGCATATTTTACTTTTGCTGGATTGGAACAGACAGGCATTGTAGAACATTTTTTCTCAACAAGATATGGTGGTGTAAGTAGTGATTACTTGTCTTCTTTAAATTTTAGCGTTATACAGGGCGACACCAAAGAAAATGTAATGCAGAATTTTACAAGAGCTGCTGCACATATGGGTATGACCTGCAATGACATTGTATGTACACAGCAGACACACACTACAAATATTCGCAAAGTCACCAGCTCTGATAAAGGAAAAGGCGTTGTCTGTGAGCGGGATTACACGGATGTGGATGGATTAATTACAAAGGAGAGCGGAATTGTTCTAGCTGCTTTCTATGCAGATTGTGTTCCACTGTTTATTGTAGACCCTGTAAATCGAGCCATTGGTTTGGCACATTCTGGCTGGCGTGGGACCGTTGGAAAAATAGGAAAAGTGATGCTGGAAAAAATGAGTATAGAGTATGGTACAAAACCGGAGGATGTCCGTGTTGCGATTGCACCTTCCATTTGTCAAGCGTGTTATGAGGTAAGTGCGGATGTTGCACTTGCTTTTACAGATATTTTTGCAAAAGATGATATAAAGGCCAAGGAATATCTTGCGCGGTATCAGCAAGATATAACACAGAGAGAGATTGATAATTGTCTAATGTATCATAAAGAGAATGACAAGTATCAGTTAAACTTGTGGTATGCAAATTTTAGAGTATTTCGCGATGCTGGAGTACCAGATAAACAAATTGAAGTGACAGATGTGTGTACTTGCTGCAATCCAGAACTATTGTTTAGTCACAGAGCCAGCAAAGGAAAGCGCGGAAATTTAGGAGCATTTTTAATGTTAAAATAAAGCTAAGGTTCAAGACACTTGACAATATAAAAGTTCTGCTGGCATAGAAGGGGAGAGAATTACAATGGGGATATTTTTGGTTATTGTGCTTCTTATTATTATATATTTTATACAGAAAAGACAGTATGAAAAGACGGAATATTATCAACAAACCAAAAATTCCTATCGAAGTGTTCAATTTAACAAAGGGCGTTTGGGTGAATTTTATATATATAAATATTTAAAGTCACTTGCTGGGTATAAACGATATTTGTTTAACTTGTATATTCCAAAAAACAATGGAGAAACCACAGAATTGGATGTTGTTCTTTTGCATGAATCGGGTATTTATGTCTTTGAATCCAAAAATTATAGTGGATGGATTTTTGGGACAGAATCTCAACAATATTGGACGCAAACATTGTCTGTTGGACGAGGAAAATCGCAGAAAAATCAATTTTATAATCCAATTTTACAAAATAAAGGACATTTAAAATGGATTCAAATATTTCTGGAGGACCAAACGTTACCGTTTTATTCTTATATTGTATTTAGCGACCGTTGTACATTGAAAAATATTACTTTAACTAGCGCAAAACACTATGTTATTAATCGATATAATCTTCTTTCTGCAGTTCAACAAAATATTGCAAAGACAGGGATACAATTATCACCAGAAAAAATTGACAATTTATTTGAAAAATTATATCCGTTTACACAGGTAGAGGAAGCCGAAAAAATGGCACATATTACAAATATTCAACAAAATACGCAGCGCAGTTTTTCACAACCTATTTCTAATACGAAGGTAACTTCCAATATTGAAAGAATAATATGTCCTCGTTGCGGTGAAAAACTTGTTGTGCGTATTGCAAGGAAAGGAGAACATCAAGGAAAAAAATTTTTAGGATGTTCTAATTATCCAAAATGTAGATATATCCAAAATTTGTCCGATGAGAAATAATAATGGCTTTTTTATTTATTTCTCTTTTAAGAAAAGAATAATCCTAAATTTGTCCCAAAGACCACAAAAATTTAGCGATAAGGGCTTTGGGACAAAATGTTTCATAATAGCTTTCTTACTCTATTTCTGCAATTAAACTATTCATTTCATAGTAAGTGAGGACTTCTTTTAGGGCTGTTTTATCAATGTGTAGCGCAAAATCTTCCAGAGATTGCAAAATTGGAATGTCATCCTTCATTTTGGCAAGCTGATAGCTTAGATAGACTGTTTCCTTATTTTCTTTTAATGCATTGAGAGGACTTCTGCTGATACCAAGATTACTTTTCCAAAAGTCGGAAAGTGCCTTTTCTTTTTTCTTATTTCCCTCACAGTCATATATTGCAGCATAAATGGCGTCGAGCGAGCCATATTCATTGACAAGTGGAGCAGCGGCGGAGGCTACTCCTTTGCAACCCAAAATACCATCGCCCGGGTCTCCTGTAATAGAGAGGAGCGTGACAATATGCTTAGGAAATACTCCCATTTCCGAGTAGACAAGATCAGAGGTATATTCAAAAATTCCGGCCGGGAGTGAAGAATAACCTTCTTTGCCAGCATAAAGTCCATAGCGTTGTTGTAAATCCTTTACTTTTTCTTTGTCTGTGACACGCCAGAGTCTAGTATAAGCGCTTACAAGTTGGAAATAATCGTGGTCTTTTGTGAGAACATATGTTTCAAGTTCTGGGGATTCAAACTTTTTGACAAGAGAAGCGGCAAAATCATCTGCCTCATAGTCCTTATCCATTAGTACCTGACAACCTATTTTTTGCAATAGATTTTCCATGGCAATAAACTGTTCTTTGAGCGGCGCGGGAGCTTCCTTTCGATTGGCCTTGTAGGATTCGGCAAGTTGTGTGCGCCGAAATGTATCTCGCGATACATCAAAAGCAACTGCTACATAGTCTGGTTTTACTTTTTTGTAGAGAGAGATAAGTGTTCTAAGCATTGTAAAAAGAGCGTTTGTGTATTCTCCTTTGGAAGTGCGTAGGATTTCAGAGTAATGTTTTTCTTTCTCCTCGTCTGTCTTTGCAAAGAGGACTGATTTTGGCAGATTGCCATAGTAGGAGGTGCTTAACATTGAGGAGCCATCAATAATCAAAAATTTTTTCATTGTGCAAACCATGCCTTTCTATTAATTGATACTTAATGGTATTTTTTATTTATGCACACGCCGATGCAGAGGAAATATGTCACTAAAGTGGCGCATCGGCGGTGCGGCGAGTAGGGGAAGGTTGCTTTCCTACTCGATTAAAGTGCAGAATGTCAAGAGGAAATCGCTATTGTGCTTCTGACAACTCCTCCCATTTAGCATAGAGCACTTCTAGTTCGGTTTCTATGGTTTCTTTTTCTTTTGCAATTTCTTGTAGTCTTACAGAGTTTACAGCAATTTCAGGTTTTGCCATCTCCTCATCTAATGCAATGTTTTTTTGTTCAAGAATGTCTATTTTGTCTTCACATTTTTTTAGATCATTTTCTCTTTTTCTCAAGATTGCTTGTGCTTCTTTTTGCTGTTTCCAGTCGAGCTTCTGTGTGGAAGCTTTTTGCGTTTTATCGCTGACAGTAGCAGCGGACATTGGTGTTAGAAGTTCTTTTTTTTCAAGATAGTAGTCATAATTTCCAATATAGTTCACAAATTGCTGTTGTGTCAGCTCGAGAATGCGCGTCGCTGTTTTATTGATAAAATATCGGTCGTGTGACACATAGAGCACAGTTCCTTCATAGGCATTTAGTGCGGTTTCAAGAATTTCTTTAGAAGTAATATCAAGATGGTTTGTCGGCTCATCAAGAATGAGAAAGTTTGCCTCGGATAACATAAGCTTAGCGAGCGATACGCGTCCGCGTTCACCGCCACTTAAAGCGCTAATTTTTTTGAAAACATCTTCACCCGTAAACAAAAAGGCAGCAAGTGTATTTCTAATTTCTGTGTTGGTTAGATAGGGGTAGTCATCGCTAATTTCATCAAATAGAGTCTTGTCCATATGTAATACATGGTGCTCTTGGTCGTAGTAACCAATTTCTACATTTGTTCCAAGCCGAATGATGCCACTATCCATAGGAACAAGCTCATTAATGATTTTTAACAGAGTAGTTTTACCTGTGCCATTGTCTCCAATAATAGCGACATGTTCGCCGCGTTTTATTTCAAACGATACTTTTTCAAACAACAGGTGGGTATCAAAACGTTTGGAAAGCCCTTCAATTTGCATAACATCATTACCGCTGGCTTTGTAGGGGGTGAGCGTAAGTTTCATGTCTGTCCGAACTTCAGCAGGTTTTTCAAGGCGTTCAATTTTGTCTAACATCTTTTCGCGGCTTTCGGCGCGCCGTATGGACTTTTCTCGATTAAATTGTTTTAGCTTGTCAATAACTTCTTCTTGATGTTTGATTTCTCGTTGCTGATTGAGATAAGCGTTCATTTGTTCAGTGCGTAGATGCTCTTTTTGAATCGCATAGTCTGAGTAGTTACCGTGAAAAGAAGAAACGATTCCGCAGTCAATCTCGATAATTTTTGTAGCAATTTTATCTAAAAAGTAGCGGTCATGCGAAACAATAATGACAGCGCCTTTATAATTTAGCAGATAAGTTTCAAGCCATGTGATAGAATTGAGATCGAGGTGGTTTGTCGGCTCATCAAGCATAATTAAATCTGGATTTTGCAGCAGCAGCTTGCCGAGCGCTATGCGCGTCTTTTGACCGCCGGAAAGTGTGGCAACTTTTTTGTCAAACTCATTCTCCTCAAATCCAAGCCCCTTTAAAATACCTGTGATTTCACTTTTGCAAGCAAAACCGTTGATATCTTCAAAACGATGTGTCAGGTTTGCATATTTTTTCAGCAAAAGGTCTAATTCTTCGCCGGAAGTATGTTTCATATCCTTTTCTATCTGGCGAATAGAAGTTTCGAGATCTAATACTTCTTGTTTGACTGTAAGCAGCTCAGCAAAAATTGTATTTTCGCTGTCTACAGCCTGATGTTGTGCCAGATAACCAAAGCTTTTATCTTTTGCAAAGGTTACAATACCTGCGTCGGCGGGCATATGGCCTGTGATAATTTTAAGTAGGGTGGATTTGCCTGCGCCATTGATGCCGACAATTGCGGCTTTTTCATTATCTTCTATATGAAAAGAAGCATTTTTGATGACATGGTTGTCAATAAATGTTTTCTCTATATTACTGCATGACAGAATCATAAGAACCTCCTTGTATAAGTCTGTAGTATAAAAAATAAAATAATCTTCATACATTATAAAAGAGATTTATTATAAAAGCAATTGTAATCTCTCAGATTACGATATTGATAAGATTTAGTAAATTGGCGAAACGGAGGGAACAGCAACAAAAGATTTGACAAGCATTTAACAATATTGTATACTTATGCTATATATTTTGTTATTTTTTTAGCATATATGTATATGGAGGTAGGTGTTCGTGGATGATAAAAATATATCACAGGCAGTTGTCGCGAGGCTTCCCAGATATTATAGATATCTTGGAGAGCTGAGAGATAGTGGTATCGAAAGGATATCATCACAGGATTTGAGCAGACTGATGAAAGTTACCGCATCACAGATTCGGCAGGATTTTAATAATTTTGGCGGTTTTGGGCAGCAAGGATATGGTTACAATGTGGAATATTTATATAATGAGATTGCAAAGATATTAGGATTAAACAAGACACACAACCTTATAATCGTTGGTGCAGGGAATCTTGGTCAGGCACTTGCAAATTATATGAATTTTGAGCGCAGAGGTTTTCTACTCAAAGGCTTATTCGATAAAAATCCGGCGCTGCATGGAAAGGAACTGAGGGGAATTGCGGTTCAGTCGGTGGAGAATATTGAATGTTTTGTCAGGGAAAATGATATAGATATTGCAGTGCTTACTATACCTAAAGATAGCGCAGTAAAAACTGCGGAGATACTTGTCAAATGTAATATCAAGGCTATTTGGAATTTTGCGCATGTGGATTTGAATGTACCAGACAACATTGTCGTTGAAAATGTACATCTTTCCGACAGTCTTATGAAGTTGTCATATGGAATTGCAAATCAGTGATAAACAACTGTTAAGGAATACGAAAAGAGGTTATGAGTATGGAACAGGAGGATGAGGTCTTTCGAGAGGCATTAATCGGCAAAAAAATACCGATTTTGACACTTGACAATCAATGGCATAGGCTTTTTACACAGACGGGAGAAAATGAGGAGATACAGAGGCTTGAGGACAATCTCAATGAGATTTTAAAACGGCAGGGAAAGCTTAACACAGAGTTAAAAAGTCTCGCCGCATTTAAGAAAAAACTGATGCAGGAGATTGTATCGATTATGGAGCTTCCTGACAGCTCTGCTAAGGAAAAGAAGATGGAAGAGAACAAGCGCATGATTGAAGAGTCCAATCAGCGAATGGATGCCTACAGTGATGAACTGATGGAGATTCCCAAACAGATTGATGAGGCAAATTTTGCACTGATGCTTGCAAGTATGCGAATTTGCTATGGTAGACTTCAGAAAAATGTCGAGGAGATTGAAGCAATTAATAAATGGGTGTCTGATTTTAAAATTCAGCTTAAGAGAAAGATTATCCTAAAACAGCAAAAAGAGATATGGAACGATGAGATGTACAATTACATGCATTCTATTTTTGGACCAGATGTTATTAATATGTTCGATATGAAATATAACCCTCAAAATGTATTAAATAAAGAAAAGGATCTGATAGACGAAAAAACTCCCAAACAGGATTGACTGTTTCGGAGTTCTTTTTACAGGAAAGGCTGGGATTGCTTATGGAATATGTGCTGACGTCTGCGGAAATGAAAGCCAGTGACAAGGCTGCAATTGAAATATATGGGATTGATTCGCTTGTTCTGATGGAGCGCGCTGCATTGCAGACGGTCAAAGTGATTTTGGATCGATTTGGCTTAGATATCTATGTGGGTGTGATGGCAGGAAATGGAAACAATGGTGGCGATGGGATTGCAATAGCCAGAATCCTTAGAGAGGAAGGGATTCGCGCAGAGATTAATATGATTGGGGATTTGTCAAAGCTGTCGGACGAGACTACTGTTCAGATTGAAACCGCAAAAAAATTACATATTCCTATATACTATGGGGTAGAACATACTTTGTATGATGTGATTGTAGATGCAATGTTTGGAATCGGGCTTACGCGAGAAGTCGAAGGCGCATACAGAAAAGCAGTCGAGGCAATAAATGCGTCAAAAGCAAAAGTTGTGGCGGTGGATATTCCCTCTGGTGTCAATGCAGATGACGGAAGTATTATGGGGTGTGCAGTCAAGGCAGATATAACAGTTACTTATGCATACCGAAAACTTGGATTGATGCTCTATCCAGGAGCTTCTTGTGCAGGGGAAATTATCTGTGCCCCGATAGGCATTCCAAAGGAAGTGACACAAAATAAGCGAACAGGAGTTGTTACCTTTACCGATGTAAAGAATGATTTGCATCTTCCGGAGCGAAACCCTTCTGGGAACAAGGGAACTTTTGGAAAAGTGCTATTGATTGCGGGAAGTAGAACGATGGGCGGTGCCTGTTTTTTGTCTGCGTTAAGTGCTTACCGAGCAGGTGCTGGCATGGTGCGTATTTTTACAGCGGTGGATAATCGAGAAAGCTTGTTAAAAAAGATTCCAGAGGCAATTGTGGATACTTATCAAGACCAAGTGGGCGACACAGAGGGATTGGCAATTTCGCTGGAGGAGTCGAACACGCTTTTATCTGGTGTAGAATGGGCTGATGTGGTAGCCATAGGTCCAGGGATTTCAGTGTCTAAAAAAGCAAAAGCGATTTTATCAGTAATTCTTGCAGTCTGTGATAAGCCAATGGTTTTGGATGCAGACGCACTAAATATATTGTCACAGGACGAAAAACTGCTGCGAAATTTGGAGTATGGGCATAAAAAATATGACAATGATGTTATTCTTACTCCACATATTGGGGAATTTGCAAGACTTTTAAAATGTCCTACGACCATGATAAAAAAGGATTTGCTTTGTTGTTGCAAGACATTTACCAAAAAGTATGATGTTTCGCTCGTGTGTAAAGACGCAAGAACGATTGTGGCAAAGAGAGGGAAATTAACTTATTTGAATTCTAGTGGAAATGATGGAATGGCGACTGCTGGGTCTGGGGATGTGCTTACCGGAATTACAGCAGGATATTTAGCGCAAGGATGCAGCGGATTTGAGGCGGCTGTAATGGGAACCTACACGCATGGATTGGCAGGCGATTTGGCAAGGAAGAAAACGTCAGCATATTATATTATGGCGCAAGATATTATTAAATCGCTTAAAGATATTTTAGTATAATAAAGAAAAATAAATATTTTACATTAGAACATTTGTGGAAAAGAGGAGAAACCATGAAGCATTATGATAGGGCCTGGGCGGAGATTGATTTAGATGCGTTGCTCTTTAATATTGAAAGTATCTGCAATAAAATAAGGAAGAATACAAAAATTATTGCAGTGATAAAAACGGATGGTTATGGACATGGTGCAAAGCAAATTGCACAGGTTCTTGAAGAAGAACAGCAAGTATGGGGATATGCGGTTGCGACTGCTGAGGAAGCATTTATTTTGCGAGATAGTAAGATACAAAAACCAATTTTGGCACTGGGGTATACATTTCCATATAGTTATGAGCGTTTTATCAAAGAAGATATACGTTCCACTGTATTTACGTTGGATACTGCCAAGGAATTGTCAGACATTGCAGTAAAAAATAAGAAAAACTGCAAAATTCATATTAAAATAGATACAGGTATGACTCGAATTGGTATTAATCCAGATGCAGAAGGATTGGCGCTAATCAGACAGATCTGTGCGCTTCCTAGTCTGGAGATAGAAGGTATTTTCACACATTTTGCAACAGCAGACGAGAGTGATAAGACCAAGACATATCATCAAATGCAACTTTTTCAGGAGTTTGCAGAACAGGTTGAACAGGAAATACAACAAAAGATTCCAATGAAGCATTGTTCTAATAGCGCAGGTATTGTAGAGCTACCAGAGGCAAATATGGATGCAGTGCGGGCTGGGATTATTTTGTATGGATTGTGGCCATCAGATATAGTGCAAGCGAATAATCGGATTCAATTAAAACCCATGTTCACTTTAAAATCAAGAGTTGTGTATGTTAAGACTGTTCCAAAAGGGCAGGAAATTAGTTATGGGGGCACTTATACAACAATGAGGGAGACAAAGGTTGCAACAATTTGCATTGGCTACGGAGATGGATACCCTAGAAGCCTGTCCAATGTGGGGGTTGTACTTTTGCAAGGACAGCGAGTGCCGATTCTTGGACGCGTGTGTATGGATCAGTTTATGGTTGATGTCACAGATTTGAATTTGCCAGTGTGTGTTGGCGATATAGTGACTTTGATTGGAAAAGACGGCAGGGAATGTATTACAATGGAAGAATTGGGAAAGCTTTCTGGTAGATTTAACTATGAGCTTGTATGTGATATTGGCAAGAGAATCCCACGGATTTACAAACAAAAGGACACTATAATTTGCGAATAAAAATAGATTTTTTCTTGTGCGCAAACTGTATAAAATTTTCACCAATGGAAAAAATAGTATTATTAATAAACGACAAAAGTCGTTTCCTATCAAATTGAGGATACTATTGTAACAGACAGAGGTGAAGGAAAATGAAACGAGGAGATATTTATTATGCGGACTTAAGACCAGTGGTTGGTTCAGAACAAGGCGGAGTAAGACCAGTTTTGATTATACAAAATGATGTGGGAAACAAGCACAGTCCAACTGTGATTTGTGCGGCAATCACTTCTAAGATGAACAAGGCAAATCTCCCCACACATATTGAACTGAACGCAGGAAATTACGATATGGTGAAAGACTCAGTAATATTACTGGAGCAGTTAAGAACTATCGATAAGAAACGTCTGAAGGATAAGGTGTGTCATTTGGATTCTCCAATTATGCAGAGAGTCAACAGGGCCTTACAAATCAGTCTTGAGCTTGATACATAAGGGCTTTGGATATTGACGTTTTACAATAGTAATGTTATATTAGAAAGGTGTAGCCCGCAAAATTGCGGTTTACACCTTTGCTGTGCGCACAAATTTTGTGCAGAGGAAGAAATGGAGGATTCCAAAGAATAAAGGAGAGAAGAGATGGACGATGGAGGGGCTTCGGCCTGTAGTATGATATTATTTCTGTTTTTGCTTTTTATTGAAGCGATACTGACCGGATTTAACAAGGCAATCGGTCTTATGAATGAGAAGGAGATTGAGCGCAGAGCGCAAGAGGAAAACGACAAAAAATCGATTTTGCTTAGTCGCATTGTTGAGCGCGCTACTATCTATGTCAATTCAATTCAGATGATTACAACATTGATTGAGCTGGTGATGGGATATTTCTTCCTGTCAAGATGGGTAATTGGCCTTAGAACTGTTTTAGGGAAAATATCATTTTTTCAGGAATTCAATGAAACTTTGTTGAATTGGATGGCGCTGATTGCCGCGGCGATAATTTTAATGTATGTGCTTCTTACATTTGGAATTTTGCTGCCCAAAAAGATTGCGCAGAAATATCCAGATGCGTGGGCATATCGATTTATTCGTCAGATACAGTTTCTCAGAACAGCGCTTTACCCGCTAACTTGGATTATTGCAGTTTCTGCAAATGGTTTGCTATGGATATTTGGTTTGCGCAATACAGAAGAACAGACAGATGTCACAGAGGAAGAAATTATCTCGATGGTCAATGAAGGACATGAGCTTGGAGTTCTGGAAGCAGGCGAAGTGGAGATGATCACAAATATTTTTGAGTTTGGGGACAAAAAAGCAAATGACATTATGACACATAGAAATAATATCATGGCACTTGACAGCGCTACACCATTCAAGGATGCCTTAGGCTATATGTTGAAAGAAAGCAACAGCAGATATCCTGTTTTTGAGGAGAACTTGGATCATGTTATTGGTGTGCTATATTTAAAAGATGCAATGCGAATACATACTTTGAATGAGAGTCTGAATCAGCCAATTGGAATAGTGAAAGGGCTTTTGAGAGAGGCCGTGTTTGTGCCAGAAACGAAAAATATCGATGCTCTTTTTCGTAGTATGCAGTCACAAAAAAATCAGATGGTGATTGTTATGGATGAGTATGGGCAGACATCGGGACTTGTGACAATGGAAGATATCTTGGAAGAAATTGTGGGAAATATTATGGATGAGTACGATCCAGAAGAAAATCATATTCAGAAAAAGGGTGAGAACGAATATGTGATTGAAGGAATGATGCGGCTTGAGGATTTGGAGAAACGGTTTGGAATTTCCTTTGGTGACACAGAATTTGATACACTTAATGGATATTTAATTTCTAAGTTAGACCGGATTCCCGACGAAGATGAGAATTCTGAAGTTGAGATTGAAGGATATCTCTTTAAAATAATCAAAGTGGAAAAAAATGTAATTCAGTCGGTACTTGTCACAAAATCACAAAAGGTGGAAGAGCACACTATAATAAAAGATAATACAGAATAGTAGTATATGGTTGTTGGAAGCATTCGTATAAAAATAGCAGTCGGATTAGAAATGATGACTGTTTGTGAAAATATAGAAAAGTGATAGAGATAAAGGAGAATTGAAAACATGTCAGGACATTCAAAATTTGCGAACATTAAACACAAAAAGGAAAAAAATGATGCGGCAAAGGGAAAAATTTTTACAATTATTGGACGAGAGATTGCAGTTGCAGTAAAGGAAGGTGGTCCAGACCCTTCCAATAATTTTAAGCTGGCGCAGGTCATTGCAAAAGCAAAGGCAAACAATATGCCAAATGATACAATTGACCGCGGTATCAAGAAAGCAGCAGGTGATGGAAACGCAGTAAATTATGAGCATGTTACATATGAGGGATACGGTCCAAATGGAATTGCGATTATCGTTGAGGCGCTGACAGACAATAAGAACAGAACGGCTGCAAATGTACGAAGTGCTTTTACTAAAGGAAATGGAAGCATTGGAACGCAGGGGTGTGTCTCTTTTATGTTTGATGAGAAGGGACAGATTATTATTGACAAAGAAGAATGTGAGATGAGTGCAGATGATTTGATGATGACTGCGCTTGACGCCGGTGCTGAGGACTTTTCAGAAGAAGAAGATAGCTTTGAGATTTTGACTGCACCGGAAGATTTTGATGCAGTTTATAAGGCATTGCAGGAGAATAAAATTGAGATGGCAAGTGCCGAGGTTACAATGATACCACAAAATTATGTTACACTCACGGATGAAAATGCGATTAAGAATCTAAACAGAACTTTAGATATGTTGGATGAAGATGATGATGTGCAGGCAGTATATCACAATTGGGAAGAATAAATAATATAAACAATATTTTAGAGCACTAGAAATATCTAGTGCTCTTTTTATGCACACGAACGTGGAGAGGAAATAAACAGCAAATGCTACTCACGTCCGGCGCGTGAGTAGGGGAAAGATAAACTTTCCCCTACTCGATTGCACAGACTCGTGCAGAGGAAATAAGCCGCTAAGGCGGCGCACAGGTCGCGTGTAAGTAGGGGGAAGGAACTTTCGCTACTCGATTTATGTACACGAGTGTTTATTCGCTTTTTGATTAAATATTTTGTGTATTTTATATATTTTTTGGCAGTTTTGTGCTATAATACTGATTGGAATTAATGAATTGTTTAGAAGTTACTGTAAAATTGTGTTATTGGACGAAAAATAAGCAATATTATCAGTACGATTTATGTTGTTAAAAAGGGGAAAGATTCAAAAGATGAATACAAAAAATAAGATTCAACCATACATACACCATGCAAAATATTATGAGACAGATCAGATGGGTATTATTCATCATTCTAACTATATTCGTTGGATGGAAGATGCAAGAATGGATGCCATGAGTCAATTTGGAATATCATACAATAATATGGAAAAAAACGGTATTATTAGTCCAGTTGTCTCGGTATCTTGTCAGTATAAAAGCATGGTGCATTTTGATGATACAATATTGATTCAGGTAAGCGTCACAAAATATAATGGAGTTCGGCTGGACTTAGCATATGAGATAACTGACAAAAACACTGGGGAACTACGCACGAAAGGGACAAGTACCCATTGTTTCCTGGACAGAGTAGGACGAGTTATTTCGTTAAAACGGGATTATCCTGAAATTGATCAACGATTTCGACAGATGTTATAATAAAAAGAATTCTTATAAGATTTTTATTAAAAAATAATAATATTATAGAAAGGAATGAAATTACATGAGAGAGGTAAATGAACAACAAATTTTAGCGCTGGCACCAAATGCGGCAGCAGCCTCAAACGGTAAGAAGATTTCACAAAAGGGTGGATTTGTTAAGCTTGAACGGTCAGAGGATGACACATTTTATATGGGTGAGTGTAGTGGCAGTGGCAAAAGTAACTACATTACATCAGCGGACTACATAGACGAGAACAATCCAGTATATCGCTGTTCTTGCCCAAGCAGGCAGTTTCCTTGCAAGCATAGTTTGGCATTGATGTATGAGATGTTGGCAAAAAAGGAGTTTGGCATTTGTGAAATTCCAGAGGATATCCAGAAAAAGCGTGAAAAAAAGCAGGCGAAGGCAAATGAAGTAGCAAAACCAGAGAGCGAGATGACTGAGGAGGAAAAGAAGAAGGCAGAAAAGAAAAAAGCGTCCGCTGCAAAAACTGCGAAAAATGCAAGAGTGAAAAAAATAAAGACACAGCTTGAAGGGCTGGATTTGGTTGAAAAAGTTGTTATGGAATTAATGTCTGCGGGACTAGGAACGATTGGAGGAGCTTCTATTAAAACCTATCAGGAGCTTGCAAAGCAAATGGGCGATTATTATCTTCCAGGTCCACAGAGACTATGTAGCCAGTTGTTAATTGAAATTGCAGAATTTCAAAAAGACCAGGATGAGTCTCATTACGACGCGGCAATCAGTGTGCTAGAAAAGCTTTGGAGCTTAATTAAAAAGTCACGTCAGTACCTAAATGAGAAAATTGAGAATGATGATGTGACACTGGAAGACACTGTTTTGTATGAGGAACTTGGCGGCATCTGGAAACTGTCAGAGCTAGAGGAGCTGGGCAAGAATAAAAAGGATGCAAGTCTGATGCAACTTTCATTCTGGGTGATTTACGACGAGGCACGAAAAGAGTATATTGATACAGGTTGCTGGGCGGATTTGGACACAGGCGAAATTTATATGAATTATAATTATCGGCCTATAAAATCGTTGAAGTATGTTAAGCAGGAGGACAGCGTTTTTGGGGTGGCAAAAGTGCCAAGTGCAGTGTTTTATCCAGGGGATGGAAATGTTAGAGTTCGATGGGATAATGCTCAGATTCGCCCATATGAACAGACAGATTATGAGGCAATATTTGAACATGCAGTGACTTCTGTCAAACAGGAAGCCAAGGCTGTCAAGAATTTTCTGAAAAATGCAATGACACAGCCATGGATGATTAAGTTAATCTCATTTAATAAAATTGGAAAAATTGGCGAGGATTATGTGTTGGCAGACAAAAATAACGACACAATTCTTTTAGGAGACATGCAAAATATGGAGGAGACCGTTGTGCGACTTTCAATGTTGCCAAATGCCTCTTTGCTTGAAAATCAGGTTCTTTTGGGTGCGTTTTATTATAATCAAGAAAACCGTAGACTTATGGTACAGCCGCTTAGTATTATCACACAAGATGCGGTGGTACGATTGTTATATTAAAAGGCAAAAAAATTAAAGTATGGAAACCTTTAAGGATAAACATGAAAGGCCAAGAAGATTTTGACATAGGCAGTTGCCTAAAGAGTACACAATAGAAAGTAGGAGGGAGAAAAATGGATACAACACCGATTTATGAGCTGCGGGCACGCTTGCGCGCAGCAGGGATTGCAGGAACAAGCTTGTTGTCGGAAGATTTCCGATTAAAACGTGCCTATGAGGCATTTAAACCACTTGAGACAGCTTCGCCGGTCTTTGCTAAATTGGGACAGCTGACAACACAACTGTTAGCGCCAGACTGTCCCAATTTGCAGGGAGCGTTATTGGATACAATGACGCTGGTAGACGCTGTGATTTGCACGCTAGGAACAGTGGATATAAAAGGGGAAGTTGCAGCTCTTGACATTGTTGACATAGAGAAGAACATAGGCAGCATTATTGTCAATGCGCCATACTCCACGTTAAAAGAACTTTTGGAAGCACTGACAACATCCGGCAGTGGTCACCATGCTTATGTGTGTGATGTGCGTGAAAACCATCCAGAATTGTTTCGCGATTATCGTGTGCGATATGCGTTGGTGCAAGCGTTGGGTGCTCCTTATGCAGAGCTTGCCAATGAAGTGAAACAATGGATGAAAGAAGATCAGGACAAGACGATATTGCCGCTTTTGTACAGGGATTTTGACCCCAAAGGGAAAAAGGAAATGATGCGTCGTGTGATAGTGATTGATGCTATTGCAGGAGCAGAAGCAAATGATTTTTATCTTGAGATGCTTGAAGATGCGCAGAAGGATATTCGCTTGGCGCTGCTCAATGCACTGCGTCATAACTTGGATAATGTCACATTGCTTTTGGATTTGGCAAAGAAGGAAAAGGGGAAAAACAAAGATAAAGTCTTAGAGCTGCTCGCGGAGATGGAGGAGGCAAAAGCATGTGATTTCTATAAAGAAATGATGAAGAAAAGACCAGAAAATGCGTTACAAAATCTGAGAAATACAACAACAAAGTGGTCTGCGGAACTGGTTGCTACATACTGTAATGAAGTGCTTGTACAAATTGATGCATTAGACAAGACAACATCAGATGAAAAGAAATTCGAAGTGTCTGAGAGACTGCAAAAGGTAATTCGCGCATTGTTTGGAAAGGGAGGGACTGTAATCTGTGAATGTTATCGCAGTCTGCTCGCACGAAAAGATAAAATTAACCCTCTATTTCGAGAAACATGGAAAGTTGACAAAAAAAATAATTATACAGACATACTGCGATATGGGGTGCTTGACATTACAGAGGAGTCTCTTAGCAGTCCATTTGCTGCAAGTGCTAGAAAAATTGAAATTGCGTTAGGAAAGATTTTGCATCATTCTCTATTTGTCAATCCAGATACCGCATTGCAGGAACTTGCATTGGAATTGTATACAGGAAATGTAAACTTTTTGCCAGCGGCTGTCACAACAAAATTAATTCGGAATGAAGAATGTACACAGTGGCTTGTAATGTCTGTGCCAGAACAATCTAAAGAACATATGAACGCAGTGCTAGAAGCAGCTGCTTATATTAAATGGGATCAAAGACAAGAAGGGTATCAGTTTGTTGGTGATTATATAGACACTTATGCAGACAGCTATGAATATGAGCATTACAATCCGCTCAAAACTGTAGAAGTACCAATTTCATTGACGCATGCAAAAGAGATAATGGATTGGTTAAAACGATATAGAACAAAAGCGGCGGATGATATTTTAGGAAAATGGGTTGCGTTAAACGATAAAGAACAATGTCAGGAGATGGGAGAATATTTTTATAAAAGGGCATTGGTTTCTCCTGACAATCACAGTGATATTTATTATATGAAGAAGTGTGGCTGGACAGTATGTAAAGGGCTGGGAGTAAAATATATAAAGAACAATCCAAATGTTACAGCGTGGTCTTTATACTACTGGTTATCGGATTTGTCAGAGGATAAAGCGGCTGTTATGGAAGAAGCAAAAGC
Source organism: Lachnospiraceae bacterium (assembly GCA_011959805.1). GTDB lineage: Bacteria > Bacillota > Clostridia > Lachnospirales > Lachnospiraceae > COE1. Next base: position 25,909 of record BLMC01000001.1, read on the forward strand.
AATCTGTGATAAGATAAAAAGTGGTGAGATTAAAATGAAAAGTTCTAAGCTACAGGACTTTGAAAAATATATGGATAACTGGTATGAGAGATCCTAAAATCAAATAAAGAGGTAGTATAATGGATACAACACCAATTTATGAGCTGCGGGCACGTTTGCGCACAGTATGTATTGCAGGAACAAGTCTACTATCGGAAGACTTTCGATTAAAACGCGTCTATGATGCGTTTAAGCCATTGGAGGGAGCTTCGCCTGTCTTTGCAAAATTAGGGCAGTTGACAGCGCAGCTATTTTCGCCGGACTGTCCAAATCTGCAAGGTGCGCTTTTGGATGCTATCACGTTGACTGATGCTGTAATTTGTACGCTGGGAGCGGTGGATACACAAGGGGAAATAGAGTCTTTTACAATTACTGCACTGGAAACAAGTACAGACAGTATTGTGGTCAATGCGCCTTATTCTGCGTTAAAAGAATTGCTCGATGCGCTGACAACATCAGGCGGCGGTCACTATGGATATGTATGTGAAATGCATGATAGTCACCCAGAACTTTTTCGGGATTATCGTGTAAAATATACGCTGGTTCAGGCGTTGGGCGCTTCCTATGCGGAGCTTGCAGACAAAGTGGAGGAATGGCTAAGAGAAAGTAATGACAAGACAATCCTACCGCTTTTATATAAAGATTTTGACCCAAAAGGGAAAAAGGAAATGGTGCGCCGTGTAAGACTAATCAGTGCGCTTGCCGGCGCTAAGGCAAACGATTTTTATATTAAGATGTTAAAGGAAGCACAGCGGGAGGTACGCACAGAATTAATTGACGCGCTTCGCCATGACCATGGAAATATGTCATTGTTGTTTGCGCTGTCAAAGACAGAAAAAGGAAAAAATAGAGATAAAGTATTTGAGCTGATTGCGGGGATACAGGATGAGGAAGTCAATAACTTTTTCAAGGAATTAGCAAAGAAAAAATTGGATATTGTCTTGATATATCTCAGAAATTCAACGACAGACTGGTCTTCGGATCTGGTAGCGGAAGTTTGTGAAAAAATCTTGGAAGAGCTGAAATTGGTAGATGACGATTCAGCTAAGGAGAAACAAGAAGTATCGGATAGATTGCAGCTTTTGGTGAGAGCTATTTTTGGCAAGGGCGGTCCCCGAATTTGTGAATGTTATAGAAAACTTCTTGCAAATAAAGAAAAAATAGACATGCTTCTGAAAAAAACATGGCGAAAACCTCAAAGTGTGTATTACTATGATGTATTGCAGTATGGTGTGCTGCAGTCTTGTCGATATTGGTACGAATCGAAAGTGCGTGATATTGAGACAGCACTAGGAAAAATCTTGCATCATTCTCTGCTTGTGAATCCCGATCCAGAATTGGGAGCGCTTGCATATGAATTGTATCAAAATGCAGATTCTAAAAAAACGAATCTAAAATTTTTGCCAGCGGCTGTTACCGTGCAGTTTTGTGATGATGAGGATTGCACAGAATGGCTGGAACAGCAAGCGAAAGATAAAATCCTTCTTGTGTCAAAGTTTTCAAAGGAACGCATGAAGGCGATTACGGAGGCAGCAGCATATATAAGATGGAATGCAATAGAAAACAGTTATGAATTTTTTGGCTCTTATTTAGATGTTCATCCAGAATTTAAAAGTATTGCGAGACCAATTAAATTATCCCATGCAAGAGAGATTGTGGAGTGGTTTCAAAAGCATTCCTCAAAATTGGTAGATGAGATGTTATCATATTGGATACCGTTCAATAATAAATGCATGTGTAGTATGATGGGAAAATATTTTTATAAGAAGGCGCTGATAACTGGCGATAACCGCATGTATCTGTCAAGCATGAAGGCGTGTGGATGGACGGTCTGTGAAGGTCTTGCCATACATTATTGTAAAAGCAAAGAAAGACAAATTAGCCAATGGGAGCTATACAATTATTTGGCGGAAATGCCAGGTGACAGGGAAGCCAAGCGCGCGGAAGCACAGAAACTCAAGGAATTAATAAGGACTGGGGAAATCAATCCAAGTAAAATTGATATCCTTAGTCTTGATGTGTGGATTGAGAAAAATTTATATACTGGCGGTCGAAAAGACTGACCGCTCAGTATAATGTGATGCGCACAACCGCAATCTGAAAAATCTTATATGATAATTTTTCAGGTAGGAAACATACCGCTTTGCGGCTGCGGTTGGCGCGATATTCACGACAGATTTCATCTGTCGTGAATATAAATGATAGTAATGATTTGAGAAAGGAAAATACAGAATGAGCGAAGAATTATTGAGACTGCCAGCAGAGCAGTTGTTTCAAAAAGAAATTGACGCATTGATTGCAGCGGAGAAAAATCCGATTCCAACAGGGTGGCGCATGTCGCCGCAGTCTGTAAAGACTTATATTTGCGGCGGAAAGGTTGGAAAAACGGAGATTACACCAAAATACATAGGGCATGAGCGCTTGGTTGAGATTGCAATTTCCACGCTTGTCACAGACAGAGCGTTGTTGCTGATTGGAGAGCCAGGAACAGCAAAAAGCTGGCTTTCTGAGCATCTGACTGCTGCTATCAACGGCGATTCTACAAAGGTGATTCAAGGAACTGCAGGAACTACAGAGGAGCAGATTAAATATTCTTGGAACTATGCGATGTTGATTGCGCAGGGACCATCACACGAAGCGATGCTAAAAAGTCCTGTTTTCAATGCGATGGAAACAGGAACCATTGCTCGTGTTGAAGAAATTTCGCGCTGTGCTTCTGAGGTGCAAGACGCCCTGATTTCAATTTTGTCGGAAAAGAGAATCTCAGTGCCAGAACTTGCGATTGAAGTGGCAGCGAAAAAAGGGTTTTCTGTGATTGCAACAGCAAATACAAGAGACAAGGGCGTGAATGAAATGTCCGCTGCGCTAAAGCGTCGTTTTAATATTGTAGTGCTTCCAGCGCCGGCAAATCTAAATTCTGAGATGGAAATTGTTAGAACAAGAGTGACACAACTGTCGCAAAATCTTGATTTGAATGCAACACAGCCAGCAGACAGTGTTGTGGAGAAAGTATGTACGATATTCCGTGAACTTCGGTGCGGAGAGACACTTGACCGCACACAGAAGGTAAAAGGTACATCAGGTGTTCTTTCGACTGCGGAGGCGATTTCTCTATTGTGTAATAGTATGGCGCTGGCGGGAAGCTTTGGGAATGGTACGATTTCCAATGACGATTTGGCAGCAGCATTGCAAGGAGCAGTTATCAAGGACGAGGATAAAGACAAGGTAGCGTGGAAAGAGTATTTGGAAAATGTTATGAAAAAGCGCGGTTCGGAGTGGTCAGGACTGTATCGAGCATGCAAAGAGCTGACAGTTTAGTACCTGTTTAGGAAGGTAAGGAGAGATAGATGAAAAATCCAAATTTTTTCGGAATACGGCATTTATCGCCTGCCGGGGCGTATTACTTGCGCGGGTTTCTTGACGAGAAGAAGCCAAAGCTGGTGTTAGTCGAGGGGCCAAGTGATTTTGAGGATATGTTGTCTGACATGGTGCGCAAGGAGACAAAACTGCCGATTGCGGTGCTTGCATATACAAAAGAAGCGCCTGTTAGAACGATTTTGTACCCATTTGCAGAGTATTCGCCTGAGTATCAGGCAATACAATGGTGTCATAAAAATCATGTGCCATGTCGTTTTATTGATTTGCCTTCGGAGACTTTTCTAGCGATATCAGAGTGCGGTATGCAAGAAGCAGAAGGTGAGGAGAGCAGAAGTAGTGTTTATGAGCAGCTTGATCAGCAGAGTGGCGAGGATGGGCATGATACTTTTTGGGAGCGTGTTATGGAGCAGTCGGGCAGTATAGAAGCCTACCATTTGGGCGCGAATCGCTTTGGCGCGAATATTAGAAGCCTCACAGAAGGAAAAGATAATGACTGGGCGGAAACAACACTTCGCGAGGCATATATGCGTCAACAAATTAAGAAGGCGGTGGATGCAGGTATTGCGCCAGAAGAAATTGTTGTTGTGACAGGCTCGTATCATGTAGAAGGTTTAAAAAACTGGGAGGAGGCTGACGAAGACATATCAAAGATGCCCAGAGTGGGGGCAAACCATACATTAATGCCGTATTCCTACTATCGTCTTTCTACAAGGTCAGGCTATGGCGCTGGAAACAAAGCGCCTGCATACTATGCACTTTTGTGGGAGGGCTTAAAAAAAGGTGAGCCGATGTATGCGGTTTATAGTTATTTGATACGACTTGCCAAATATCAGCGTAAGAATGGAAATCCTGTTTCCTCTGCATCTGTAATTGAGGCGGTGCGTTTAGCGATGTCTTTAGCACAGCTTAGAGGCGGAACGATAGCGTCACTCAGAGATTTGCGTGATGCTGCACAGACTTGTATTGGCGAGGGAAGTGTATCCAGCATTATCCTTGCAACTGCTGATACAGAGATTGGTACGGTGATTGGCGCACTTCCTGACGGGGTGAGTCGCACCAGTATTCAAGAGGACTTTTACAGACAGCTAAAAGACTTAAAACTTGAGAAATATCGCGATATTACAGCCCAGGATTTGATGTTAGATTTGCGGGAAAATAGACGTGTTAGCTCAGAAAAATCAGCGTTTATCGATTTGCATCGCTCATTTTTCCTACATCGGCTTAGAGTGATTCATGTAAGTTTTGCACAACAGCAGTTAGTTAGTCAGGATAATGCAACATGGTCAGAGCATTGGGTTATTCGATGGACACCCGAGGCAGAGATTGAGTTAGTGGAATCTGCGTTGAAGGGCGATACTATCGATGGTGCTGCTTCCTTTGCTATGAAGGAACGTGTGGAAAATGCTGCGAATATGGGGGAAATTGCACTTGTTATAGAGGATGCGTGCAGTTGCGGCATGGAGAAAGCAGTCGGTTATGCGACTGCGGCGCTACAAAGAATGGCCGTGGATGCCGCCTCTGTGGAGGATTTGGCAAAGACAGCGCAGAGACTTTCGGTGGTGGTTCAGTATGGTAATATCCGGCGTATTGACGCAAAACCATTGGAACCAATATTAAAACAGCTATTTTATCGGGCGTGTTTGATACTGGAATCTGCCTGTGTGTGTGATGACACAGCGAGCAAGGCAGTTATCACAGCGATGGAACAATTAAATAGTGTAGCGTTAGCGCATGATTTTCTGGACCATGACGAGTGGATTAAAGTGCTCGATAACATTTCAGAGCGCGACGATTTGAACACAAAGTTATCGGGTTTTGCCGCTGCAATTTTGTTGGAGCGCGGTAGTATGAGTACGCAGCAGTTGCGCACAGAGGTATCAAGACGACTCTCAAAAGGCATTCCTGCGGATTTGGGTGCGGGTTGGTTTGAAGGACTTGCTATGAAAAATAGATATGCGTTAATTGCAAGGTTGTCTTTGTGGGAGAGTTTAAACGATTATCTTGTCACATTAGATGATGAGGAGTTTAAGCGGGCGCTTGTCTTTTTGCGGCGTGCTTTTGCAGACTTTTCTGCTGCAGAAAAGGACCAAATTGCAGAAAATTTGGGCGAGATATTAGGTCTGAATGGTCAGGAGGTCAGCGAGATAGTGAATGCTGTGCTTGATGAGAGCGCGCAGCAAATGATTGAGGGACTGGATGATTTTGATTTTGACCTTTAACCTTTTTGATAGGGAGGTTTATTATGGAAGTAAAAGAACAAATTAGCCGTTGGCGTTTGATTCTGGGACAGGAGAGTGACAAACGATTGTCAACAATGACAGATTTGACATTGACGCAGGAGCAGGATTTGATGGATCAGGCGTTGGCTTCTATCTATAATCGAGCAGAGCTTGGCGGATTTGGCGGGGCTGGTGGTTCGGGCAGGGGTGCAGGCAAAGGCCCGTCAAATCCACAGATTAGCCGATGGCTCGGCGATGTGCGAACGCTGTTTGACAAGGAGTTAGTGACCGTTATTCAGAATGACGCAGTGTCGCGCTGTGGATTGAAACAGTTGTTGTTTGAGCCAGAGCTATTGGAAAATATGGAGCCAGATATCGGTCTTGCCTCTACGATTCTGATGCTGAAAGACCAGATTCCAAAACGCTCAAAAGAGAGTGTCCGAGAATTTATTAAAAAGATTGTGGAGGAAATAAATAAGCTGCTTGAGCAGGATATTCGACGTGCTGTGACTGCTGCGGTTAATAAGAGAAAACATTCTCCTATTCCATCTGCGTCGGCGATGGATTTTAAGCGGACAATTCATCGCAATTTAAAACATTATAACCCTGATTTAAAAACAATTGTGCCAGAACATTTTTACTTTTTTGACCGGACGAGTACAACAGCGGCGAATAAATGGACAATTATTCTTGACATCGACCAAAGCGGTTCAATGGGAGAATCCGTGATATATTCTTCTATTATTAGTTGTATTTTGGCAAGCATGGCAAGTATTAAAACGCGAATTGTTGCATTTGATACAAATATTGTGGACTTGACAGAAAAGAGTGATGACCCCGTTGATTTGTTGTTTGGGTTTCAACTTGGTGGAGGTACAGATATTAATAAATCCATTGCTTATTGTGAACAGTTTATCGAGAATCCAACAAAGACTTTGTTTTTCTTAATATCAGATTTAGATGAGTTTGGAAATAGGGCAGGAATGCTTAGACGAATTAGTGACATGAAGGAATCTGGGGTGACAGTGGTTAGTTTGCTTGCGATTGCGGATGGTGGAAGACCTTACTATGATGCGCAGATGGCACAAAAGCTTGCAGGGCTTGGTGTTCCATGTTTTGCTTGTACGCCAGAACTTTTGCCAACGCTTCTTGAAAAGGCACTAAAAGGACAGGATTTGTCCCAGTTTGGGAAAAAAGCGAAGTAAGTAAGAGGGAATACAAAATGGCAATACAGGGAGAAACAAGGCAAAATACACGTATTAAAATACGAGAGCCAAAACAGTATAAAGTGATTATGCACAATGATGATTTTACTACAATGGATTTTGTGGTGGATATTCTGCGAGAATTTTTTCATAAGAATGAAATGGAAGCAGAACGACTGATGTTATTGGTACATGAGACAGGCAAGGCAGTTGTAGGAACTTATCCATATGATATTGCTGTCTCAAAGGTACAATCTGCGTCGGCAAGGGCACGAGAAGAAGGATTTCCATTTCGTATGACAATTGAATAGCGTATGGAGGAGTAGAGATGCAGGTATCAAGAGAAGTGGCAGAAATCATTAATTCTGTAATTGCTCTGGCAAGAGAAAGACATTATGAGCTTGTGACACCAGAGTTGGTATTGTATGTGATTTGTGACAATCAAATCTTTGCGGAGGCATTTGAGGATTGTGGTGGTGACATTCAAGAGCTTTCCAATCAACTGGAGGGATATTTCAGTCAATATTTGCTTGATGCAGATCAGACAGATTCTATTGTACATGATTCTGAGTTAAATCCAGAGTTTTCGGCAGGAATGGGAAGTCTGCTGTCTTACGCAAGAGAGTCGGCGCAGGGAAGTGGGCGGAGAGTTGTCGGATTAATGCACATTATTCATGCAATGTTTGAATTGTCGGAGAGTTATGCAGTCTATTATATGCAACTGCAAGGAATTGAACATGCAGAATTGCTACAACAAATGACAATGTTGTATGAGGAAGTGTCTGACAGCAGACAAAAAATCAATAGAGATTTTACTGAGGAGGAGACAGAACAGGAGGAGGGTCCATCAGAAAAAGTATGGCAGCAGTTTGCGGTTTGTTTGAATGATATGTTGGATGGAGTGAATCCGCTGATTGGCAGAGAAGAAGAACTAGAACGCACCATGCAGATTTTATGCCGCAAAGAGAAAAATAATCCGCTTCATATTGGAGAGCCGGGGGTTGGCAAGACAGCAATCACATATGGTCTTGCCCGCTTAATTGAAGAAAATCAGGTTCCTGAACCATTAAAGGATGCAAAGATTTTTTCGCTTGACCTTGGAAGTTTAATTGCTGGGACACAATTTCGCGGTGATTTTGAGAAGCGATTTAAGCGAGTGATGGACAGCATCTGTCATGAAGATAAGCCAATTGTCTATATTGATGAAATTCATAATATTGTAGGTGCAGGTGCTGTAAATGGGGGAGCATTTGATATATCAAATATGTTAAAACCATATTTGGCGGCAGGAACAGTTCGCTTTATTGGGGCGACTACGTATGAGGAGTATAAGAAACATTTTGAGAAAAGTAAAAGCTTGGTAAGGCGTTTTCAAAATATTGATATTAAGGAGCCAGATATTGAAAACGCCACACATATTTTAGAGGGACTTAAAGACAGTTATGAGAAATTTCATGGGGTGACTTATGGAACAGATGTCATTGCATACGCGGTAAACATGAGTGCGAAGTATGTGAATGAGCGCTATTTGCCCGACAAAGCGATTGATTTGATTGACGAGGCAGGCGCTTATCGTCGATTACATCCACTAGAACAGAAAACCCAGTCTGTTGGTACTGATTTAATTGATGAAATTTTATCAAAAATCTGTCAGATTCCCAAACAGGTTGTAGAACAAGATGAGATTGAGACGCTTGCAACCTTAGAGAAACGACTGGCAAGTCGTGTGTTTGGACAGAGCGAAGCGATAGCACAGGTGGTCAACGCTGTAAAGTTTTCAAGAGCAGGGCTTCTTGAGGAAGGAAAACCACTAGCAAGTTTACTCTTTGTGGGACCTACAGGGGTTGGAAAGACTGAAATTGCAAGAAGTTTGGCAGAAGAACTTGGCATTCGGCTCATTCGGTTTGACATGAGTGAGTATGAGGAAAAACATGCAGTTGCAAAACTAATTGGTTCACCGGCAGGATATGTTGGCTATGAGGAAGGTGGATTATTAACAGAAGAAATCCGCAAAAACCCGCACGCAGTATTGTTATTGGATGAGATTGAAAAGGCACATCCTGATATTTACAATATTCTCTTACAAGTGATGGACTATGCAACACTCACAGATAATCAAGGCAGAAAAGCAGATTTTCGCAATGTTATTATCATTATGACTTCCAATGCGGGTGCAAGTCGAATTGGAAAGCATGGAATCGGCTTTACAGGGCAGGATGTCAAAGCGGATGTAATTCTGGAGGAAGTGAAGCGTATTTTTCAGCCAGAGTTTCGCAACCGTCTGAATAAGATTGTGGTCTTTCGTGGTATGGATGATACAATGGCAGCACAGATTACGGAGAAAAAGCTTGGAGAATTGCAAAAGATGTTGCTTTTGAAAAAGGTAGAACTTTCTGTTGATATGGCAGCAAAAACACTTTTGAAAAAGAAAGGTATCACAACAGAGTTTGGCGCGCGTGAGATTGACCGTGTGATTCAGAGTGAAGTAAAACCGCTTTTGGTGGATGAGATTTTATTTGGAAAATTAAAAAAAGGCGGCAAGTGTGAATTAACAGTAATAGAGAATCATTTTCAATTAAAGTATCCACAGGGAAAAGTAAGAAAGAACATGAAAATAAAAGTGCTTGCAGATACAGAATAGAAGGAGTATAGTTTTTTAGAAATACAGCAGAGGGGGAGGGCGTAATGCCAGTATTTCGCATTGATAAAAAAGAATTGTCATTTCCACATCCAACACTAGCAAGGGAGGATGGATTGCTTGCAGTCGGCGGAGATTTATGTGTCAAGCGACTTCTGTTAGCGTACACAAATGGCATTTTTCCTTGGTATAATCCAGGGGAAGAAATATTGTGGTGGTGTCCTAAAAAACGTTTTGTGATATTTCCCAGTGAAATTCATATTTCCCATTCCATGAAAAAGTATATGAAAAAACATGTGTTTCGCATTGCACTTAATAGAGATTTTGCAGATACCATGCATCGATGCCGATTAAAGAGAGAATTTAATGAAGGAACATGGATTTCTGATGAGATGGAGGAGGCTTATCACTGTCTGCATGAGCAGGGATATGCGGTTAGTGTGGAGGTTTTTGAAGATGAGGAATTGGCAGGTGGTTTTTATGGGGTCTGTATTGGAAAATGTTTTTTTGGTGAAAGTATGTTTTCAGAGAAAGAGAATGGCTCTAAGACTGCATTGATTGCTTTTGCGCAACGTTTAGAACAGCAAAATTTTTTGTTTATTGACTGCCAATTTCACACAGAGCATCTTGAGAGTATGGGCGGCAGATATATTTCGTGGGAAACATATGTAGAATTGTTGCAAAAGGGATTGCGGAGATAAGTCTTTTATGCGCACATCGATACAGAGGAAATATGCCATTACATGGCACACCGGCGGCGCGAGTAGGGAAGATGAACCTTCTCTACTCGATTGCGTTTTATCATTTTTTCATATAGTTTATAAATACTTTTGTGGCAACTTTCTTGTAGGAATGATAGAATAAGGATAACATATTAACGAGAAAGTGTTGGTGTTCCAAAATATTTGGAACATGCAGGAAAACAGGAGGGAAAAAATGGATTTATTTGATAAAACCACCAGAGCAGTAAGGGAAATTGGAAATGCAACGCGGGAGCAGACAGAACTTGCAAATCTCAAGATTCAGAAAGCAGCAATTGAAAAGAAACTTGAGAGTCAGTATGCAGAAATCGGTAAGAGATATGTTGCTTATATTGCAGATACATTCCGCACAGAACCGTTTGATGTGACAGATATTTTGGATGTTATCAATCCTGATTTGGAGAAGATTACAGAGATTGTGGATCAAGTGGAACAGAAAGAACAACAGTTTAGGCAGCATTCCATTGAGAAAGACAGAAAAAGGGCTTTGGAACAATTTGAGAATGAAAAGCGCAAGCTGGACAAGGCAAAAGATTTAGATATTATCTCTGATTTGGAATATGATGAGAAGCTGGCGAAGGCACGCAAGAAATTTGATAACTTTGAGATGTTAAAAAAGATTCAGATGCAGTTGGAGATGGATATTATTACAAGAGAAGAGTACGAGGAAAAAGTTCGGAATATTTTACAGTAGTATTTTTATAGCAAAGAAGGACGTGAAATCGTCCTTTTTTGCTATTTTTTAAGTATCGTTCTCTTTGCTGTTAGTGCTTTCTGCTATGGAGTAGAACTGTTTTCTCTAGTCTTTCTTGTAATTTGCAAGAAAGTTTTCTACATCCACTATATGTTGATTTAAAACTGCATTATATACATCAGTACTAGTATATTGGTCAAACGAATATAATTTATGTGCAATTAATTTCTTTTTTAATTGAATAATATGTTCCTTCGATTCGGGTAATTCCTTTACTTGTCGCACAATCCTGTCACAATATTCTTCAGCCAACCGTATGGTGTTTTTATCAAAAAACCATAAATCAACATTCCAAAGTTCATTTTCTATTAATGCCTCGAATCCTTGAAACCAAACGGTTTTGTTTTTAGAATCGATTTCTTCCTTTGCCTCATACCATGTAGGATGAAATCTATTTATGATAAATTGTGATAAGTCATATAACTTGTCTAATGACATCTTTTCATTCTCAATGTCAATATCCAAATCATTCCATGCCATCATATCCATGCGATAACTTCCAATAATATGAGGTGTTCCGTATTTGTTTAATTCTTCTAATAATCCACAATCGTATAATATGTACTTTGCTTGTTCTTTCATCGTCATATCCACATCTCCAAATTTTTAATAGTTCCTAAAATGTTCAACAAAATTATCCTATAAGATTTTTTAGATTGGGTCTGTGAGTATTATCTTATATTGAGTGGTCAGCTTTTTTGACTGTTGAGTATAGCTTACCACATGTGTATATACAATTTTATTAAATATTTGTTAAACTTAAAATTTCCCATTCTTTATAAGCATCATTTCATTTTGCTCAGTTCTTACGCGATTTCTTCTTGATACAGTTAGAATTTAAGCGTATACTAGAAGCAGATAATATTATTGATAGAAATGGGGCTGTCTATGAAGAAAAAGTCAACAGATTCCGCACGTGGATTAGAAAAAGAGAAAAAGGAAGATCGACATGCAATGCTGATGAAGGCAGCAAGTACAACAAGGGAAATTCGCTGGGATAAGCTGGATAACACAGCGCATCTTTTTCCGGTGATTGCTGGGGAAAGTATGAGTAATGTGTATCGTATCAGTGTAACGCTGACAGAGCGAATTGAACCTGAACTTTTGCAGCAGGCATTGGATATTGTATTGCCTAAATTTGATGGATTTAATCTTCGACTTCGACAAGGGGTTTTTTGGTATTATTTTGAGGAAAACGGAAAAACAGCGCCAAAAGTTAGGGAAGAATCTACATTTCCATGCAGATATATTCATCCGAACCGCAATAATAATTATCTGTTTCGCGTGACTTATTATAAGTATCGCATTAATTTGGAAGTATTTCATGTGCTGACAGATGGTATGGGGGGAATTAATTTTTTAAAAGAACTAACATACCAATACCTAAGACTTTTGCATCCAGAATTAAAGGGAGACAAAGGAGATTTGCTTGCCAGTAGCACTTCATTGAACAGGGAGGATAGTTTTCTTAAAAATTATCGGAAAAGCTCAGAAAAAGGATATCAGACCAAAAAGGCATATCTTGCGAAAGGAGAACATTTAAGTCCTGGCGAGTTTGGAATTATGCATGGCTATATGCAAATACCACAACTAAAGGAAGTGTGTCATCGGTATGGGGCAAGTATTAATGAATATCTTGTAACTGTTTTTATCTGGAGTGTCTACACAGAATGTATGCATGGTATGCCGTCTGACAAGCCTATTCGGGTGGCAGTTCCAGTCAATCTTAGACCCTATTTTAATTCGATTACGACGAAGAATTTTTTTGCGATGGTGTCGGCAGAGTTTCATCCAATAAATGAAGAGTACACTTTCGAGGAGGTGCTTGAGATTGTAAAGAATAGTCTCAAGCAACAGATTAACAAAGAGAATTTAGAACGACTTTTTTCTTATAATGTGTCAAACGAAAAAGTTTTTGCGGCGAGAGCAGTACCATTGTTGTTCAAGAATCTTGCAATGCGAGTTATATATACACAGTCAGCGCTTGCAAATACATCAACAATTACAAATATTGGAAATATTACGGTTGATGAGTTGTATCGTCCTTATGTAGAGATGTTTCATTCATGCCTTGCGATGTCCAAAGGACAGCATATCAAAGGAAATATATGTTCCTACGGGGCAATATTGGTGTTTAGCTTTAGTTATGACCTTGCTGACCCCTCTATACAGCGTGGATTTTTCCGAAAGATAGCTGCGGATGGTGTCAATGTGGAGATTGAGAGCAATGGAGTGAATTATGAGTAAATGTAGACAATGTAATATAGAAGTGCTTGATGAAACACAGCGTTGTCCACTGTGTGGTAGTGTATTGGAACCGACAGTAGAAGTGGAAAATATGTATCCTAATATTCGATTGAAATCGCGAAAATTGGTATTTATTTCTCGGTTATATCTATTTATTGCGATTGCAATTGAGATTATTCTTGTAAACATTTGTATGCTTTCTGAAGTACAATCATTAGTATATATTATAAGTGGATTGGTGCTTTTGTTTGGATATATTGTGATTCGCTATGCGATTCTTGGGACGAGTGGATATATTGTAAAAACAGTGGTACTTACAATGATAGCAATCATTATGTCGGTGGCGATTGACTTTTCAGTTGGCTATAATGGTTGGTCGGTTAATTATGCATTTCCATCGGGAATTCTTTTGATTGATGCGGGAATATTAGTGTCGATGGCAGTAAACAGCAAGAATTGGCAAAGTTATATAATGCTACAGATTTTTATGGTTTTTTGTAGCGTCGTGGCAATTATTTTGAATGTGGTCCATATTGTTACGAATCCAATTGTCTCGATTGTAGCGTTGAATGTATCTGTGCTTTTATTTTTGGGTACGGTAATTATAGGAGGGAGAAGAGCACGTGTAGAATTAAAGAGACGATTTCATATTTAAAAATATGTAGATGGGCGTGCTTGAAAGGTACTTTTTTGATTGTGGAAATAGAATCTCTGGCTAAGATAAGTCTTTGATAGGGTTGCAGGCGTGCGAATTGACTATAATTTTATGTCAGCAAAGCTGACTCGCACGCCGCAGCAAGAATGCCGATAACATTGTTGAATGATAATTAGCAAGTCCTTTTTAAATAGGTCTTTAATATTAGTGTGCAAGCATATCTTCAATAAATATTCCATATCCTTTGGTGCTGTCTTGCACGAGCACATGAGTGACTGCACCTACAAATTTTCCGTTTTGGATAATAGGCGCACCGCTCATGCCCTGTACAATTCCCCCGGTCAGTGATAAGAGTTCTGGGTCTGTAACTTCCAGAGAAATCTGTCGGTTTACGGCATCTTTTCCAGGAGTAAGCTTTGTGAGTTCTATATCATAATATTTGGCTTCTCCGTTGATTGTACACAAAATTTGTGCGGCGCCTGTTGTTACTTCCGGCTTTAGTGCGATGGGCAACGGTGAACTATTTAAAGTATACTCGCTCAAAAGTTCTGCGTTTGCTACGCCATAGATTCCTTGAATGGTGTTGTCCACGATTACACCGGAAACTTGATCGGGTTTGTATTCGATTACACCAGTGAGTTCTCCAGGATTACCGCGCTCGCCGCGTTTGACAGCTACAATTTCTGTATGGTATAAAAGTCCACTGCCAAGTTTAAGAAGTTCGCCTGTATCCATATCATTGATGCCATGTCCAAGTGCGCCAAAACGATTTTGGCCGTCTAAATAAGTCATAGTACCAATGCCTTGTGCACTGTCGCGCAGCCAAGCTCCCATTTTGTAGACACTATTTTCGTCGGCTTCTGGCTTTATTTTTACTTGGATTAATGCGTCTTTTCTGGATACTTGAAAAATGATCTCCGCGCCATTTCCATTTTCTACATAATCTCGTATTTGTTTTTTGTCATTAATTGCTACGCCGTCCATAGCTGTCAAATAATCCCCAGATTGCAGTTTGTACTCGGAAGGCGCATGTTTGTCACCACTGATTCCCTCGAAACTGCCAGTGTCTACTACAAGAACACCTTGTGTTTTTACATAGATACCAATCGGACGCCCTACAGGAGTTAAAGTGGTATTTTCTATCACTTGTATGTCCACATCTTTAAGCGGTAACAGACCAAAAAGTTTGAGACGCATCTGATAGGAGTTGGTTGTTTCGCCTGCTACAATTGTCAAAGGCTGATTGAGTGCAAGTACCGTTTCAGAATCTGTACTAAGAATGCCAGATGCTGGAATACGCAGATTGATTTCCTCGCTGGTTCCTGCCTTAATACTGATTGTACTTGGCACACTGCTTTGATAATAAGCATATGTTGCCCAACAGAACAGCCCAATTGCAAATCCAAGAAAAACATATAAAAATAAAAGATATCTCTGTCTGATCTTTTCTGTTTTCATTTATTCACTACCTTACTTCGCGCTATTGTACGAAAAGTAGTATATGGATTTTTTGATAAAATAAACTGTTCTAATATTTTTTCATAAAAAATGGCAAAGAAATCAAATTTTTGTGTGCGTTAGTGCTGACAATAGAAACAGTTTGTATGTAATAAAAGATTTGTGGACCTAAAATACGTATAAATATGCAAAAAATAACAGAAGAAGAATCACAATTTAAAGGGAATAGTTTATTTTCATTGTTTTTTTACTTTTATTTGCTTGTTATGTTATTCAAATTAAAGTATAATATATTATGAGACAAGTGTAATATGAGAAATATGATAAAGAAAGGGTGTTGTGAATGGGATTAAAGAGTGACGAGAGTATAAAGGAGTTTACGCATAAGTATACAAAAGTATGTGTGGACAACAACGCCATTGATCCAGATTTGTTTGATGAATACGGCGTAAAGAGAGGACTGCGTGACAAGAACGGAAAGGGAGTGCTCTCTGGTTTGACGAATATTTCACT
Source organism: Lachnospiraceae bacterium (assembly GCA_011959805.1). Taxonomy (GTDB): domain Bacteria; phylum Bacillota; class Clostridia; order Lachnospirales; family Lachnospiraceae; genus COE1. The sequence goes on from BLMC01000001.1 coordinate 41,776, forward strand.
AATAAAATCATCCGAGGAAATCGATGGAAAAAGTGTTCCGTGTGATGGACAGCTTTATTACAGAGGATATAATATTTTTGACCTAGTAAGAGGTTTTCAAAATGAAAATCGGTTTGGTTTTGACGAGTGTGCATATCTGTTATTGTTTGGAAATCTTCCAACTACAAATGAGCTGATGGAATTTAAAAAGACATTAGGTTATAGCATGACACTTCCTACCAATTTTGTGCGGGATGTCATTATGAAAGCGCCAAGTCACGATATTATGAATTCTTTGACCAAGAGTGTTTTGACGCTTGCGTCTTATGATGATAGTGTAGCAGATATGTCGCTAAACAATGTACTGCGTCAGAGCCTAATGTTAATCAGTGTATTTCCAATGCTTTCTGTATATGGGTATCATGCCTACAATCATTATGAGTGTGATGAGAGCTTGTATATCCATCGGCCTGATCCAAGACTTTCCACAGCCGAGAATCTACTTCGGATGCTGCGTCCCGATATGTCTTATACGCCGACAGAAGCCAAAGTTTTAGACGCGGCGCTTGTTCTCCATATGGAACATGGAGGTGGAAATAACTCGACATTTACAACGAGAGTTGTTACCAGTGCTGGTTCTGATACATATTCGGTTATTGCTGCAGCACTTTCTTCTTTGAAAGGACCAAAGCATGGTGGCGCTAATATTAAAGTGGTACAGATGATGGAAGATTTACGCCGGAATGTGGAGGACACAACAAATGAAAATCAAGTGCGAGAATATTTGTATCGATTGTTGAACAAGGAGGCATTTGATAGAAGTGGTTTAATCTATGGCATGGGACATGCTGTCTATTCGATTTCAGACCCAAGAGCATTGGTATTCAAATCGTTTGTAGAGCGGCTTGCCAATGAGAAAAAACACCGCAAAGAATTTGAATTGTACTCGATGATTGAGCGGTTAGCACCGGAAGTAATTGCTGAGAAATGTCGAATTTATAAAGGTGTCAGTGCAAATGTCGATTTTTATAGCGGTTTTGTATATAGTATGCTTGATATTCCCATGGAATTATTTACACCAATCTTTGCGATTGCGCGTATTGTTGGTTGGAGTGCGCACCGCATGGAAGAGTTAATCAATGTGGATAAAATTATTAGACCAGCATACAAGAGCATTGCAGAATTGAAAACATACGAGACGCTCAAAGATAGGTCGACACCAAAATTAGATGGCCAAGACCAGAAAATATATAAACTTCCTATGAATTAAAAGGAAAAAAATTCTAAAAATATGTTGCAATTTGTGTGATATGGTGTTAAACTGATTATGTAAAATAAATGCTAGATGATAAAGAGTGGGCTTGTAAGTCCACTCTTTTGTTTCATGCACATACCAATGCGAATGTGAAAAATTATATGGTAGTTTTTATGCACACAGGTATTCCAAAGGAAATATAAGATGGGTGCCCAGCGTGCGGGTAGGAGGATGGTTTTCTAATTGGGTAGAGATAAATGTGTATGAATGGACAGGATTACGAGGTGGTCGAATGGCGAAAAGAGATTTATATGAAGAGCGTGCAGAGGCGTTGTTAGTGCCAATTGCAATAGCAAATGGCTGTGAGATTTATGATGTGGAGTATGTAAAAGAAGGAAGTAACTGGTATTTAAGGGCATATATTGATAAGCCAGAAGGTGTGAGTATTTTGGATTGCGAGAATGTGAGCCGCGCTTTTTCAGAAAAACTAGACGAGATTGATTTGATACCAGATGCTTATATTTTGGAAGTGTCAAGTCCAGGGCTGGGCAGAGCACTCAAAAAGGATAGACATCTTGAAAAGAGTCTTGGTGAGGAAGTTGAAATAAAAACCTATAAGCCAATCGAACGACAGAAGGAATTTGCTGGTATCCTAAAGACATTTGATAAGGATACGGTTACAATAGAAATGGAAAGTGGTTCAGAGACAAAGGATATGGTCTTTGCCAAGTCTGATATAGCAATCATAAGATTGACGCTAGATTTTTAAACTGGCGATTAAAAAGACTGACCGCTGATACTCACGGCAAATTTTATTTGGTATGAATATCATGTAAGGGGATCAAATGATTGACAACTGAACTTTAGTTTAGGAGGGTAAAGGAAAAATGAATAAAGAATTGATGGAAGCGCTTAATAATCTGGAGAAGGAGAAAGAGATTAGTAAAGAAACTCTTTTTGAGGCGATTGAAAACTCACTTTTAACAGCTTGCAAGAATCACTTTGGAAAAGCAGATAACATTACTGTTCAGATTGATAGAGAAACTTGTGATTTTATGGTGTATGCCACAAAAGATATTGTTTCATCTTATGATGAAGTTGAGGATGATGTCACTCAGATTTGCATTGATGATGCGATTCAAATTTCAAAGAATGCAGTGATTGGCGACACAATCAATATAGAGATTAAATCAAAGGAATTTGGGCGTATTGCTACACAAAATGCAAAGAATGTAATCTTGCAAAAGATTCGTGAGGAGGAGCGCAGTGTTGTTTACAATCAGTTCTTTGAGAAAGAAAAGGATGTAGTTACAGGAATTGTGCAGCGTTATATTAGTAGAAATATTAGTATTAATCTGGGTAAGGCAGACGCGATGCTTAACGAAGCGGAGCAGGTGAGGGGGGAAGAGTTTAAACCTACAGAGCGTATTAAGGTGTATATTCTCGAAGTAAAAAATACGCCAAAGGGGCCAAGAATTCTTGTCAGCAGAACACACCCTGAGCTTGTAAAACGTCTTTTTGAGGCGGAAGTGACAGAAATCAAGGATGGAACGGTTGAGATTATGAGCATCGCAAGAGAAGCTGGAAGTCGTACAAAGCTTGCAGTTAGAACAAATAATCCGAATGTAGATGCAGTGGGAGCGTGTGTTGGTATGAATGGTGCACGTGTCAATGCAATTGTAGAGGAGTTGCGAGGAGAAAAGATAGACATTGTAAATTGGGATGAAAATCCCGGAAACTTTATACAAAATGCATTGTCTCCAGCCAAGATTGTTGCAGTGTTTGCCGATCCAGATGAGAAGACGGCCAAAGTGGTGGTTCCAGACTATCAATTGTCGCTTGCAATCGGTAAAGAAGGACAGAATGCAAGACTTGCTGCAAGATTGACGGGCTATAAGATTGATATTAAGTCAGAGACACAGGCAAAGGACGCGGAAGGATTTCGATATGAAGATTATATGTTTGACGAGGATGGAGATGTTTATTACGAGGAAGAATATGGAGAAGATATGTATGACAAATCCGATATAGAAGAATCAAACATAGAAGAGTCTAGTACAGCAGAATCGGATATTAAAGAATCTGACATAGAACAATTTGATTCGGATATTTCTGAATAAAAGGGGCTTGACAAAGAGGAGACTGAGGTGTAGATGGCAAAAAAAATTCCGTTGAGACAGTGTATCGGTTGCGGTGAGATGAAAGGCAAAAAAGAAATGCTTCGGATTCTGCGAACAGAGGATCAAGGCATAATTCTGGATACAACCGGCAGAAAAAATGGCAGAGGTGCTTACATATGCCCTAATCCAGAGTGTATGAGGAGAGCAAGGAAGTCAAAAGGACTAGAAAGAGCATTTAAGATGCCGATACCTGATGAAATATATGACAGTTTGACAAAGGAGATAGAAGTGTTTGAATAAAGTGTATTCCATGCTGGGGCTTGCAATGAAAGCAGGTAAAGTAGTAAGTGGAGAGTTTGCAACTGACAAGAGCGTTAAGAGTGGCAAGGCATGGCTTGTTATTGTCTCGGAAGATGCATCAGATAATACGAAGAAGATGTTTTCCAATATGTGTGAGTTTTATAAGGTTCCAAGGTATTTTTATGGAACAAAAGAAAAACTTGGGCATACAATTGGTAAAGCTATGCGTTCATCTCTTGCAATTACAGATGAAAACTTTGCAAAATCAATCATGAAGCATCTTGAGGAATCTGTTAATCGTGAGGGTGAGGAGGAGTAATATGGCAAAAATAAAAGTGTATGAATTGGCACAGGAGATTGGCGTAAAGAGCGCGGAGATTCTTGCATTATTAAAAAATAAAGGTATAGAGGTAAAAAGCCACATGAGTGTATTAGAAGACGGACAGGTAGAAGATGTAAGAAAGACATTGAAAACACCTGCCAAGTCAGAAGAGGCACCTAAGACAACAGAGAAAACAGCGGCAACAGAAGAGACGAAGGCGCCTGCAAAGACTGGTGAGGGAGCAGTAAAAAAGAAAAAAAGTATTATATTTGTGAGTAATCCTCATAATTCCAAGATGCCAGGAGGAGCACAGATTCCTAGGAAAGCTGCGCATACGGACAAAAAGGTAACACCACAAACCAAGCAGCCAGAAAATACAGAGGGGAAAAAAGCTATTTCACAGACAAAAACAGAGAGTAAAGAAACCGTTAAAATACCTGTGAAAACAGGAGCAGTTACAGAAAAACCGACACAGAAGGCAACAGCGCCAGAAACAGTGAGCGTGCAGCCGGTTAAAACAGAACTACCAAAAGTTGAAGAGCCAGTAAAGCCACAAACTGCCCCAGCAAAGATAGAAACACCAGAAAGTGTTGTAAAACCAGTTCAGACAGAAACAGTGAAACCACCCAAAAATGAAAATCGCGAAAATCGAAATGACACACAGCGCCGGGATGACCAGCGTTTTGAAAATCGTGAAAGCCGTGAAAATCGAAATGATAGCCAGCGTCAAAATGGGCAACGTCGCGAAAATCGAAATGATGGGCAACGCTTTGAGAACCGCGAAAATCGTCAAAATCGAAACGATGGCCAGCGTTTTGAAAACCGCGAAAACCGAAATGATGGGCAGCGTTTTGAGAATCGTGAAAATCGAAATGACACACAGCGCCGAGATGGTCAACGTTTTGAGAACCGCGAAAATCGTGAAAATCGAAATGATAGTCAGCGTCGTGACACACAGCGCCGAGATGGTCAGCGTCAAACTGCAAGACCAGGACAGAATTTTGGCGGTGGCCGAGATAATAATGAACGTGGGAATCGAGACAATAGAGGTGGATTTGGCAATAAAAGTGCGAATAAGAGTGGATTTATGCCTGAGAGTCCAATCAAAGATTCTGAGAAGCATAGAGACGAAGAAAAACGCCGTATTAGTCAGGAGAAAGATAAGCGCAATCGCAAAGATTTGATGTATGAAGAAGACAGCGAGAACCTTAAGAACATCAAGGGCAAGAATAAGCCAGGCAAATTTATTAAACCTGAAAAGAAAGCGGTGGAAACTGTTGAAGAGCAGATTAAAGTGATTACTCTTCCAGAGACCATCACCATTAAAGACCTTGCTGAGAAGATGAAGATACAACCATCTGCCATTGTTAAGAAATTGTTCCTTCAAGGGCAGATTGTGACTGTAAATCAAGAGATATCCTATGAGACTGCAGAGAACATTGCAATCGAGTACGACATTATCTGTGAGCAGGAAGTGAAGGTGGATGTGATTGAAGAACTTCTCAAGGAGGAGGATGAAAATCAGAATGATATGATTTCAAGATCTCCTGTAATCTGTGTTATGGGTCACGTTGATCACGGTAAAACTTCACTTTTGGATGCGATTAGAAAGACAAATGTAACGGACAAAGAGGCAGGAGGAATCACACAGCATATTGGTGCATATACCGTAAATGTCAATGGACAGAGGATTACATTTTTGGACACACCAGGACATGAGGCATTTACTGCGATGCGTATGCGCGGGGCAAATTCTACAGATATTGCAATTCTTGTAGTGGCGGCGGATGACGGTGTTATGCCACAGACAGTTGAGGCAATCAATCATGCGAAAGCAGCGGGAATTGAGATTATTGTTGCCGTCAACAAGATTGATAAGCCAGGTGCAAACATTGAACGAGTGAAGCAAGAACTTACAGAATATGGACTGATTACTGAAGACTGGGGCGGAAGCACAATATTTGTACCAGTGTCGGCAAAGAGTGGTGAAGGGATTGAATTGCTACTTGAAATGATTCTACTCACTGCGGAAGTTTTGGAACTGAAAGCAAATCCGAACAGACGTGCGAGAGGCCTTGTGATTGAGGCAGAACTAGATAAAGGGCGCGGACCGGTCGCAACCATTTTAGTACAAAAGGGTACGTTAAATGTTGGTGATTTTGTATCGGCGGGAGCAGCGAGCGGCAAAGTACGTGCTATGGTAGATGACAAGGGAAGGCGTGTAAAGGAAGCTGGACCATCTACTCCAGTAGAAATCTTAGGCTTGAGTGACGTGCCAAACGCCGGAGAGATTTTTATTGCACATGAAAATGATAAGGAAGCAAAATATTATGCAGAGACTTTCGTAGCGCAGAATAAAGAGAAGCTTCTTGAAGATACTAAGGCTAAGATGTCTCTTGATGATTTGTTTTCACAAATTCAGGCTGGAAACCTTAAAGAGCTTAATCTGATTATCAAAGCGGATGTGCAGGGTAGTGTAGAGGCTGTGAAGCAGAGTCTTATGAAACTGTCGAACGAAGAGGTTGTTGTTAAGTGCATTCATGGTGGTGTCGGTGCAATCAATGAGTCTGATGTCAGCTTGGCATCTGCTTCCAAGGCAATCATTATTGGATTTAATGTGCGTCCAGATACCCAGGCAAAAGCAACTGCGGAGCGCGAAGGTGTTGATGTAAGACTTTATAAAGTAATTTATCAGGCAATTGAGGATATTGAATCAGCGATGAAAGGAATGCTTGATCCAGTCTTTGAGGAAAAAGTTATTGGCCATGCGGAAGTCAGACAGATATTTAAAGCATCTGCTGTTGGAAATATTGCAGGTTCTTATGTCCTTGATGGTATCTTCCAAAGAGGATGCAAGATTCGGATTACACGCGAGGGTAATCAGATTTATGAAGGTGAGCTTGCATCATTGAAGCGATTTAAGGATGATGTTAAGGAAGTGAAAGCAGGCTTTGAGTGCGGTCTAGTATTTGAAGGTTTTGACGGTATGCAAGAGTTGGATATTGTAGAAGCCTATATCATGGTCGAGGTGCCAAGATAATATAGGAGTAAAAGTGATATGAGAAAGAACAGCGTAAAAAACACTCGTGTAAATGGAGAAGTTCATCGTGTTCTTGCAGAGGTTATCCGAAGTGAGATTAAAGATCCAAGGATTAATCCCATGACTTCAGTGGTAGCTGTGGAAGTGGCGCCAGATCTGAAGACTTGTAAGGCATGGGTCAGTGTCTTGGGGGATGAGGATTCTCAGAAAGATACCCTAGAAGGGCTAATGAGTGCAGAAGGATATATTAGAAGTCTTCTTGCAAAGAAGATTAATCTTAGGAATACACCAGAAATTCGGTTTATTCTTGACCAGTCTATTGCCTATGGTGTATCCATGTCCAAAAAGATTGATGAGATTAATCGGGCGGACAGAGATTATGAGAGAAATGAATAAAAAATTAAAAGTATCTGGGAATATTTGACTTCCCAGATACTTTTGTGTATTATGTACACAGGTGTATGAAAAGATTGCGCTAATCAAAAGGGATTTATAAGGGGAATAAAAATTATGGAAAAAATTTTTTTGTTAGAAGAATGTAAAGATGCAAAAACTATTTTGATATCAGGGCATGTTCGTCCAGATGGTGACTGTACAGGCTCTTGTCTGGCAATGTATCTGTATCTAAAGAAAGCATTGCCTACAGCAAAAGTTCAACTTTGCATTGAGGAACCATCAGAAGTGTTTCGGTGTATTCAAGGTTTTGATGAGATCGACAGTACATATACTGTGGATAGTGAGGTTGATACGTTCATAGCACTTGACTGTGATAAATCCAGATTAGGAGAAGCTGAAGAAATTTTTGCCAAAGCCAAAAAACGCATAAATATTGATCACCATATCAGCAATAAATATGGATGTGGTGATGTAAATTATGTGGTTCCTGGCATCAGTTCAACAGCAGAACTTGTGTATGAACTGATGGAGAAACAATATATTGATGTAGAGATTGCCAAGGCTATCTATATAGGAATCACACATGACACAGGGATATTTCAGTATTCTAACACGTCACCTAACACGTTGCGGATAGCAGCGGAATTGATTGAATATGGTTTTGATTTTTCTGGGTTGATAGACAAGACATTTTATGAGAAATCATATACACAAAACCAACTTCTTGGCAGGGCGTTGCTTGAGAGCATTATATTTATGGATGGAAAATGTATTGTTAGCGCCATAGATAAAAAGACGCTTGAATTTTATAATGCGACAGCAAAAGATTTGGATGGCATTGTAAATCAGCTTCGCATCACAAAAGGGGTAGAGTGTGCTATTTTTATGTATGCAACTGGAAATCTGGAGTATAAAGTAAGTCTTCGTTCCCGCAAATACGTAGATGTGAGTAAAGTTGCTGCTTTCTTTGGCGGCGGAGGGCATGTAAGAGCTGCTGGTTGTACAATTAATGGAACTTTTTATGATGTGGTCAATAATATTTCTGGACAGATTGCACTTCAGATGAAGGCATATGAAGAAAATGCAACACAGGAAATGAAATAGATGGCGGTGAAATATTGATAAACGGTATTATGAATATTTATAAGGAGGCTGGCTATACATCACATGATGTAGTGGCGAAACTTCGCGGGATTGTGAAACAAAAAAAAATAGGTCATACTGGAACGTTGGACCCTGATGCAGTCGGGGTTCTTCCTGTGTGTTTTGGCAGCGCGACAAAACTATGTGATTTAATGACAGATAAAACCAAGGAATACGAGGCAGTTATGCGACTTGGCGTGACTACAGATACGCAGGATTTGAGCGGTAAAATCCTTACCCAGTCTGAAATCCATTTCAACGAGACAGAAGTGGAACAGGCAGTGATGTGTTTTATGGGGGGATATGGGCAGATTCCTCCAATGTATTCTGCTCTGAAAGTTCATGGAAAGAAACTTTACGAGCTTGCAAGAGAAGGCAAGGAAATTGAACGGCAGCCGAGACATGTTGAAATTTTTGCGATTCGGATATTGGAGATTTGTCTGCCGAAGGTACGATTTGTAGTAAGCTGTTCCAAAGGGACTTATATTAGGACATTGTGTGCTGATATTGGGGAAAGACTTGGATGTGGTGCTGCTATGGCAAGTCTGATTCGCACTAGAGTTGGGAATTTTCACATTGCAGATTCTATCTCGCTTTCTAAAGTGGAGGAGTTGGTACGACAAGGAACCTATCAAGATTATGTGATTGCACCTGACAGTGTGTTTATGGAGTATGAGGGGGCAACCGTCAAAAATCAAGCGGAAAATGCACTTGCAAATGGAAATAAACTTGATTCATGTCAACTGGAATTCGATCATCGCAAACATTTTATGGATGGAGATTTACTTCGTGTATACAGTGGAAACCGTGAATTTAGAGCAGTATATATCTTTGTGGAGAATGAAAGTGTGTTCAAGCCCTACAAGATGTTCTTGTAACAGTAGATTTTGGGATAGGTGGAAAATGAAAATCATAGAGAATACGACAGAATTTTATATTGAGGAAAATACTGCTGTGGCGATTGGCAAGTTTGATGGATTTCACAGAGGACATCAAAAATTGCTAGGTCATTTGAAACAACAGCAGGAAAAGGGGCAAAAGTCAGTAGTATTTACTTTTGTTCCTTCTCCTGCTGTATTTTTTAGCAGGGAGCCAGTCAGGGAACTTTCTACTGTAGAAGAAAAACGCCGTATTTTTGAGAATGCAGGAGTGGATTATTTGATTGAGTATCCATTTGACCAAAGAATTGCGGACATGGACCCACAAACTTATATAAAGGAAGTGCTTGTGGACAGAATCCATGCCAGATGTGTGGTTGCCGGAGAAGATATTTCTTATGGAAAGTATGGCGCTGGGGATTATCAGTTATTGGAAAATATGGCAGCAGCTTGTGGATATAAAGTAATTCTGATTGAAAAAGTGCAGTATCAAGGTAGAGAAGTTAGTTCTACTTATGTGCGAGAAGAAGTTGGAAAAGGGAATATGGAACTTGTACAACAACTTCTTGGAACACCATATCATGTAGCGGGCAAGATTGTACATGGAAAACGACTGGGACGCACGTTAGGTATGCCTACAGTGAATCTTTTGCCTCCCAGAGAAAAGTTGCTCCCCCCAAAAGGAGTATATTATTCTTATGTGCATTTGCATAGTGATACAGGTAGAATGCCATATGATGGCAAAAAGTTTGCGGCGATTACCAATATTGGCACAAAACCTACAGTGGATGACAGTTCTGTAATGGGGGTAGAAACTTATATTTACAATTTTGATAGTGATGTATATGGAGAGAGAATGGAAGTTTATCTGTTGTATCACAAAAGACCAGAGATGCAATTTGAAAAGGTAGATATATTGAAAGCACAAATGGCGGCAGATATTGCAGATGGCAGAAAATATCATAGATTGTAAACTATAAATTTTCAAAAAAGGTATAGAAATTAAAAATGTATGTGGCGATTGACAAGAAATGACAGTAGGATAGAAAGATATTTTTATTGACAGCCTAGAGATTCGGTGATATATTAAATCTGTAATTTATATGTAATAAAATTGTAACATTAATAAGACATGCAATGAAAAAGGATTGATTAGAAGAATGAACAGGAGAAACAGATGGAAGTATACAGGGGCGGTCGCGGGAGCAGGACTTGCAGTCGTTTTGTTTAGCAGCGGAGTATATGCAAATACCAGTCCGAAAAAAGAAGCAGAAATCCAAGTGATTTCGTTTGATGATTTAGAAAATAATAATGAAGAGACTGCAAAGACAGAAACACTTTCGACTGAGGAAAAGGTAGAGTCTTTATCCAGCGAAGAAAGTTTCACAGAAAATACAGATACTACTTCGGAGAGCAATACAGAGTTAGAAAGCACACAGGAAAGTTCAGAAAATTCAGATTTGTCAGCAGAAGAAGTGATTGAGAATACAGAAGAGACGGAGGAAGAGACCAATACTGATTTGGGATTGTCAGCGGGAGCAGGAGAGGTGCTTGACAATGCGGAGAAACAGGCAAGGAACGTAGAGACACCACAAGAACCCCAAAGTTATTGGGGATATACAAACCTTGGTATAGCACATGTAGAAAATCATCTAAATATTCGGCAAGAACCAAATGAAAGTGGAAAGTTGATTGGCAAGCTTCCAAAAGACGCAGCGTGTGAAATTCTGGAAGTCGATGAGAACGGATGGGCACATATTAAATCTGGAAAGCTAGATGGATACTGTAGTACAGAGTTTCTCTATACAGGTGAGGAGGCGATTGCACGCGGGCGTGAGGTAGCTTCTATGATTGCAATAGTAAACACACAGACGCTTAAAGTGCGAGAAGAACCCAGTACAGATTCTATTGTGATCACATTAATTCCACAGGAGGAGGAACTGGAAGTTGTTGAGATTATGGACAATGGATGGGTTAAATTCTTATTGGATGATGAGGAGGCTTATGTATCCGGTGATTATGTTGATGTGGAAGAACGGCTTGAGAAGGCGGTTACACTTACAGAGCTGATGTATGGTCAAGGAATTTCCAATGTGCGTGTAGACTTGGTTCAGTATGCAAAACAGTTTGTTGGAAATCCTTATGTTTGGGGCGGAACCAGCTTGACAAAAGGTGCGGACTGTTCAGGATTTACGCTAAGTATTTACAAAAAGTATGGTGTAAGCCTTCCACATCATGCAGCATCACAGGCACAGATGGGTACCAAAGTAGATTACAGTTCTGCGCAGCCGGGAGACTTAGTATTTTATGCAAAGAATGGTCGTATTAATCATGTGGCAATCTACATAGGCAATGGCCAGGTAATCCATGCATCGAGTCCAAAGACAGGAATTAAAATTTCTAGTTGGAATTATCGTACTCCAGCAGGAATCAGGAGGTATCTGCCAAATTGACAGTGCGTATAAATGCACGAACTCCATCGGTGTTCGTGCTGTAAAGCGCGCATCATGTGTAGTATAATACATTCTTTTGCAATCCGCCGAAGGCATATCAGATGGGACTGAATCCCGCTACTGATACAAATAAGTTGCTTATTGCCTGTAGCGGTAAGAGTCATTCCACATCTGATATATTGCTGTTTGCTTTCCTTTTGCAACAGGTAAAAATCCACGCAAAATTTTGTTGCATAATCAATATTCGTATGATATACTGAATAAGTGTGCTGCTGTTTCAGTACATTTATTCAGCCAATACCCAGTGTCGGGACACTCCGACCCAGACTTGGTATAGAGCGGTTATAACAGATTGAATTGATATGGAGGATTTTTACAATGATTTCTAAGGAAAAAAAGCAGGCGATTATCGCTGAGTATGGTAGAAAGCCTGGCGACACAGGTTCACCAGAAGTACAGATTGCAATTCTGACGGCAAGGATTCAGGAATTGACAGAGCATTTGAAGAAGAACCAGAAAGACCATCACTCAAGACGTGGTCTTTTAAAGATGGTTGGTCAGAGACGTGGTTTGCTCGACTACTTAAAGGGGATTGACATCGAGGGATATCGTGCTCTTATTGAGAAGCTTGGTATCAGAAAGTAATTTTTGAATACTTATGCATTTGGAGGAGCGGAGTTGTCCGCTCCTTTATGTACATTCAATGTAAATGAAGTTTGGATAGAGGCTTGTTTCGAGACCGCTGAAAAGTTTATGAGACTTCGTAGGTTTTTCAGTAGTTTCGGCAGGTTCTATCTGACGGGAAGCAAAATGTTTTGTAGAGAAAAGAAAAGGAGTAATAAAATTGTATGGAATATATGACATTTAGTGAGAAGAAGGACAAATCCTATAAGTCATACAGTATGGAATTAGCAGGACGTACATTGACAATTGACATAGGAAGAGTGGCAGCACAGGCAAACGGAGCGGCATTGATGCACTATGGAGATACGACAGTGCTCTGTACAGTTACAGCATCGGACAAGCCAAGAGATGGCATTGATTTCTTTCCACTTTCTGTGGAATTTGAAGAAAAACTTTACTCTGTAGGGAAGATTCCAGGGGGCTTTAATAAAAGGGAAGGCAAAGCGAGTGAGAATGCAATTCTTACAAGCCGTGTTATTGATAGGCCAATGCGCCCACTATTTCCAAAGGACTACAGAAATGATGTTACCTTAAATAATATGGTGATGAGTGTTGACCCAGATTGTCGTCCAGAATTGGTTGCAATGATAGGGTCTGCGATTGTTACATCCATATCAGATATTCCGTTTGATGGCCCTTGTGCGACAACACAGATGGGACTTGTCGATGGAGAGCTTGTAGTAAATCCAAATCAAGAACAGTGGAAAAATGGTGATTTACAGCTTACAGTTGCTTCCACAAGCCAGAAGGTGATTATGATAGAGGCTGGCGCAAACGAAGTCCCAGAGGACAAGATGATAGAGGCGATTTATAAATGCCATGAGATTAATCAGACAATCATTGCATTCATCAATCAGATTGTGGCAGAAATTGGAAAACCGAAACACCAATATACAAGTTGTGCCATTCCAGAAGAGATGTTTGCGAGAATCAAAGAAATTGTTCCTCCAGAAGAGATGGAGGTAGCGGTATTTACAGATGAAAAGCAGGTAAGAGAGGAGAATATCCGCAAGATTACCGAGAAGTTAGAGGAGGCTTTTACAGACAATGAGGAGTGGCTTGCCATTCTAGGAGAAGCGATTTATCAGTATCAGAAAAAGACAGTTCGCAAGATGATTTTAAAAGATCACAAGCGTCCTGATGGTCGTGCGATTACGCAGATTCGCCCACTGGGAGCTGAGGTTGATATTATACCAAGAGTTCACGGTTCTGCAATGTTTACTCGTGGACAGACACAGATTTGTACTGTTACCACGTTGGCACCATTGTCGGAGGTTCAAAAGATTGATGGACTTGACGAGAACGAGACAGCTAAGCGATATATGCATCACTATAATTTTCCATCTTATTCAGTTGGTGAGACAAAGCCGTCAAGAGGCCCAGGAAGACGCGAAATTGGACATGGTGCGCTTGCAGAAAAGGCGCTTGTGCCTGTAATTCCGTCCGAGGAAGAATTTCCGTATGCGATTCGTACAGTATCTGAAACTTTTGAGTCGAATGGTTCTACATCACAAGGTTCTATCTGTGCATCAACGATGTCATTGATGGCAGCCGGTGTACCAATTAAAAAACCAGTAGCAGGAATTTCTTGTGGCTTGGTAACTGGAGAGACAGATGATGATTATCTTGTATTGACAGATATTCAGGGACTTGAGGATTTCTTTGGAGATATGGACTTTAAGGTTGCTGGAACAAAAGACGGAATTACAGCAATTCAGATGGATATTAAAATTCATGGTTTGACCAGACCAATTGTTGAGGAGGCAATTGCAAAGACAAGAGATGCTAGGATGTATATTCTAAATGAGATTATGCTTCCATGTATTAATCAGCCAAGACCAACTGTTGGTGAGTATGCGCCAAAGATTATTCAGACAAAGATTGACCCTGAGAAGATTGGTGATGTGGTAGGGCAACGAGGCAAGACAATCAATTCTATTATTGAACAGACAGGCGTGAAGATTGACATTTCTGATGATGGTTTTGTGAGTATTTGTGGTACGGATAAAAAGATGATGGACAAGGCGTGTGAAATGATTAAGATTATCACAACGGATTTTGAAGCTGGACAGGTATTCAAAGGCAAGGTAGTCAGCATTAAGGAGTTTGGTGCATTTCTTGAGTTCGCACCTGGAAAAGAAGGTATGGTACACATATCCAAGATTGCGAAGGAGCGCATCAATCACGTTGAGGACGTGTTGACACTTGGTGATGTTGTTACTGTAGTATGCCTTGGCAGGGATAAAATGGGTCGTATTAGCTTCTCGATGAAGGATGTAGCACAACAATAGTAAATAATAATATCAGATGTGGAATAACTTTTGTCGCTATAGGCAGTGAGCAACTTATTTGTATCAGTGGCGGGATTTAATCTCCCATCGGATAGCTTCTGGCGGATTGCAGAAGAATATATCGTACTGCACATGATGCGCGCTTCGCAGCAAGAACGCTGATGGCGCTTTTGAATGGTATTAGAGAGACTCTTTTAAATAGGAGTCTCTCTTTTTATGATACTAAACTCTAATAGTGCAGTCGCATATGTGATTTATTAGTCAAAGAAAGAGTAATTTTATTTTAAAACTTGACATACTGTTGTCATATTTTGTTTGATATGATGTATATAACAATACGAAAAGTATTAAGAACTAATAATTGTATTTTTATAAAAAGGAGATTAAAAATATGGCAAGACCAACAACAAAGTTAGATTTGATTGAGGCTTCAAACAGTGGATATGAAAGTTTAATGGCATTTATTGATTCCATGACAGAACGAGAATTGGCGACGTCTTTTGATTTTTCAGAAGATGAAAAGAAAAAGGAGGCGCATTGGCAGCGCGACAAGAATCTTCGAGATATATTAATTCATCTGTATGAGTGGCATAATTTGACCCTTAATTGGGTGCCATCAAATCAAAAAGGAGAAGCGCGGTCTTATTTGCCAAAACCATATACGTGGAAAACATATGGACAAATGAATTTATTTTTCTGGAAAAAGCATCAAAATACAACGTTGGAGGAAGCAAAGCAAATGTTAAAACAGTCCCATGAGGATATTATGAAGTTGGCAGAAAGTTTTTCTAATGAGGAATTATTTTCAAAAGGAGTTTTTGACTGGGTGGGAGGAAGTCCGTTAGGTTCTTATTTTGTGAGTAATACATCTAGTCATTATATGTGGGCATTAAAGAAGCTTAAAGCGCATCGGAAGAATTGTAAGACTGTTAAATGAAAACGCTTGTGGTTGTTTTTACTATACTGAGATGTACTGAAATCTATAGAATCAGTACAATAGAAAATTCCTTTTTTTGTTTTTATTATACCACAAATATTAGAAAAATTAAAGACTAGAAATACGTCGCTTAATAGAATATACTTGAAATCGTTATTGTTTGCGCTGCAACTATATTGGATATTATTTCGTGTGGTGTAAGCGTAAACAGTAATAATTTGTGGGCACTACTTCCTTTTTGAGTGTTCGCTTAGGCAGGTAAATGAAAGTTAGAAGAAAGGCTAGGGGCGGTGTATGGAAAACATAAATTGGATGGCAATCTTAGAACAGACACAGATACAAAAGGTTATGGAGTCAAACCAGTATACAGAACAGTATGGGCTAATCTTAGCGGAGCAGGATACAAAAGTTTTGATGCAGGAACGTAAAAGTACACTTATGGAGCAGAAACGTGTTGAGTTCGGAGAGAGCATTTTGCCGCGTATAATCTATGAATTTTGCGATTCTGCGTTTATCAGTCAGAGCAATTATCTGGAATCGTTAATTCGGTTGCAGGAAATTTTTTTTCTGTATAAGAATGAGATGCTTGATGAAATTTCAGATGAAGAACTTCTTAACTTTATGAAACAACAGTTTGAGACAGTATGTTTTGGAGATTTTGACTATCTTGAGGGAACTTGTCTTGACCTCTTTGCACAAGCGATTCGCGCTGGATACCACGGATATAAAAAAACAGCAGGAAAGGGTGAATATGCAGCCTTTGATATTGTTCCGCGCTGGGATAGGGAACTGTATTTGGAAACATTACGTGAATTGTGCTGGCGATAATAGTTCTTTTATAGAATGTTTAGTATTGAATGGAATATTGATTTGAGGAGGAAAAATATGTACGATATAAATGAACTATTTCCTGTTGTAGCGATGTTATCAAGGCAGTTTACTGGAATAGAGAGCAGTTCTGTTTCTTATGAAAAGGCAAGTCAGTTGATGGAGGCAGTGCTTTACTGCATCCAGGAGGCAGAATCCTATAAAGGTACTTCTCTAATTAGCCCACAGTCGAGTGCAATGCAAGTGTATAAGACAGGGGCACAGTTAGTACGAAGAAAAACAGAAGAACTGCTTGTTTTTTATGAAAATCATAAAAAACAATTCTGCACTTACGGAAATGTATATCTTGCAGATCTTTTATACAAAGGGATTCCAGCTTTTTTTCAATATTATGATGAAAATTTTGCGCCGCAAAATACGATTTTAACATTAGATTATCCAATTTTTATGGATTTGTCTGAATATCAGGGGATTGATTGTATCGATTTATATGTGAGAAGCATTGCCGATGAACAGCGATTTTTAGCGAAATTTGGAGAAGATTATGTGCGAAAGGTATTGCAGTCATACAGTGCAAATTATCAAGACCTGCCAGAGAATATTGCAGGAATTGTTTTTGGAAATGTGATTGGACATTTGATTGTGGGGAAAAAGCTGACAGATAGATTGCTTGAAGGGGATTTGCGTAAAATTTGTGAACAGGGTTGTCAGGAGGGATTTATAGAAAAAGTAACAGATTTGGTAGAGACATTTTTACAGCAACATTTTACAAAAGAGCTAGGAACGATACAATATATGAAAAGAGGTTTGACAGATATTTGTGTTAGAATAAGCGCTGTTGCTATTTCTGAAAATATAAATAAAATAGTAGTATATTAATTCAAAACTAAGAGTTGGCAGTGGAATCAGGAAATTATTTGAATAGGACAAAAGTAGCGTTGTCAATCTTATAGTCATAACTTCCAACTAGATTTTTCTGTAAGACAACAAAACCTAATAATTCAACAGCAAATGGTTTTATCCAAGTGCTATCTTCATAAAATTTTATAGTCATCAGTTGTTCCAACAACAGAAATAGTTGGTATTCCAGCTAAATATAAAGTTTGCTGGGCCACTCCAAAATATTTTGCAAGTCTATTTGTAGATGACCTAATATTATTTAGCAGATAAAGAGTAATGTCAATCTTTATAAAGTATCTTTTTTCATGTTTTTCAATAGTATTATAGCATTTTTGAAATAATAATACGATTCTTTAAAAAGATGGTTGACGCATTATATTATTAATGTTAACTTATAATCAATAAAATGTTTACATCAGATGTGGAATGATTCCTATCTCTATAGGCAGTGAGGAACTTATTTGTATCAGTGGCGGGATTCAATCCCCATCTGTATGCCTTTGGCGGATTGCAGAAAAATGGATCGTGCGTGCATAATACGTGTTTTGCAGCAAGAACGCTGATGGTGTTCTTGAATAGGAGGAAAAGAGATGAACATTATTGAAGAATGCAGACAAAAAATATACAGCGGCAAAAATATAACTCGCGAGGAAGCAATTTCGCTTGTAAAGGAACCTTTAGAGGCGTTGACAACAGTAGCAAATGAAATCCGAAAACACATATGCAAAAATCGTTTTGACTTATGTACAATTGTAAATGGTAAGTGTGGAAAGTGTTCCGAGGACTGTAAATACTGTGCACAAAGTATACATTATCATACAGATTGCCAAGAAAGCTATCCATTGTTGCAGACAAGTATACTTTTGGCTGGCGCAAAACACAATGCGCAACAGGGAGTGCGACGGTACTCAATTGTTACATCAGGAAAAAGACTAAGTGACCAGGAGATTTCACAAGTTTGCGAGAGTATCAGTGAAATCCGCAGACAAACAGACCTTGAAATTTGTGTATCATTTGGACTTTTGAATGAAAAGCAGTTTATGAAACTAAAACAAGCAGGAGTATCCAGAGTACATTGTAATTTGGAGTCCTCAAAAAGATATTTTCCTAAAATCTGTACAACCCATACTTATGAGGATAAACTTACTACATTAAGGGCGGCAAAAAATGCAGGATTAAGTGTATGTTCTGGCGGCATTATGGGAATGGGGGAAACAATGGAAGACAGGATTGATATGGCGTTGGATTTGCGAGAGTTGGGGGTAACATCCATTCCTGTGAATCTTTTAAATCCTATAAAGGGAACCCCTTACGAAGAGAATCATGTTTTGAAAAATGATGAATTTTGCCGAATTATTGCTATCTTTCGCTTTATAATACCAGATGGTGATATCCGACTTGCTGGGGGAAGAGGCCTTTTGAACGATAAGGGAAGACGCTGTTTTCAGAGTGGTGCTAACGCTGCTATATCGGGAGATATGCTTACAACAGCAGGAATAACTGTGTCTTCCGACCAAAAGATGTTAGAGGAACTAGGGTATTATTTTATAAAATAAATTTAATAAAATTTAAAGAAATTTTAGAGAAAATTTAAAGACATTTCGTGTATAATATAATTTGGGAAAATTAAGTCAACAATCCATAGCAAACTGAAAAAGCGTCAAGCTTGCAACGCAATAAACTACGGGTATTAGATTATTGTAATATTTGCCAAATGTCTGTTTGGAAATCGTTTGACTTATTGCTCGTGGGAATAAAAATTTTTAATTATGTGAAACTTATTATCTGTTTACAACGTCTAATGTATAGGATTATCATTTTGCAAAATGATTAAAAGGTAGTGGGGAGATACAAAATGGGGAATCAGGCACAACAGAGTCAAGAGTTGGAATTGTGGGAGGTTGTCAATTCCTCCAAGAATAGAAATATACATTCTAGGCAGGTTAGAACAAGAAGACAAAATACACAGCCTAACTACAACAGGCAAAATACACGAAATAGTAGAGAACAGACAATCGATATCATACCGCAAAGACAAATTCAAAATAGAAGAGTTCAAAATAAAAGAATTCAGAATAACAATGGAGCACAAAATATCTACTCCACAAGATCTATAAGACAAACTACAACAAAAACAAGTATTGATCGCGTTGAGACAGCAAAAGTAAGTAATCGGTCAAGAACAATAAGAAAAAATACCATACAGGCAGATATTACACATGCCAGAATAAACACAGCAGCAATAAGACAACCGCGATCTCAATATAGAGAGCCAGACAAAATAAGGGCAAGCATACATTATACAAAGGCAAAAAAAGCAAGACGTCGTGCTAGTATCGGCCAATATCTTGCCTTTCTATGGATTACAGCAATGTGCGTTGCAATTACTTTTATGGCAAAAACTTATTATGAGAATAGAAATACAGCGCCTATCGTAATGAGAAATATAGAGAAACAATCTGAGTCGGAGAAAATTGTTGTGGAGGAAGAGAAAGAAAAAAAGCCCAAAATTTTGGAGGATTTTTTGACTGTCAGTGAGTATAATCGTCCTGGGACAAGCCTTGCCAAAGTCAATAATATTTTTGTCCACTATACAGCAAATCGAGGAACATCGGCGGCACAAAACAGAAGTTATTTTGAAAATCTTGGAGTGACACATGAACGGGCAGCGAGTGCACATTTTATTATTGGTTATGAGGGAGAGATTATTCAATGTATTCCTTTGGAAGAAGAGGCATATGCAGTAATTGACCGAAACAAAGATTCTATTTCTATCGAGTGTTGTTATACGGCTGAGGATGGTTCCTTTACACAAGAAACGTATGACTCTCTTGTGAAAATGTTGTCGTGGTTGACTGACAAATACAATTTAAAACCGCAGGATATACTGCGCCATTATGACTGTGGTGGAAAAAAGTGTCCACTCTATTATGTGGAACATGAAGATGCATGGCAAAAATTACTCTATGATGTGGAACATTATGTTTTATAGTAGCTTACAAGTTAAAATTCTCTATACATAACACACTTTTATTGCACCGGAATAATCAAAGTGATTGTTCCGGTGCAGCCTTTTTTAAAATTCTGAATTTTTAAGACTTTTTATAATTTCCTGTGTATTAAATGGTTTTGTAAAAAATAGTTCTGCACCTTCTCTTAGCGCATCCATAAGTTTGTCCTTTTGACCAGCAGCAGAGATCATAGCTACCATTGCATTGGGATTATATTCTTTGATTTTTCTAAGTGCTGTTACCCCATCCATTACAGGCATAGTAATATCAAGGGTGACAATATCTGGTTCAAGCTCTTTGTACAGTTCGACACCTTCCAAACCGTTTGCTGCTTCACCGACTACTTGATAACCATTTTCATTGAGCAAATGAATCAAAACTTTCCGGATAAGAGAGGAGTCGTCCACAACAAGAACTGTAGGCAGCGTGCTAGTTGTGTTAGTGTTGAGTTCTATTTTTTTCAGATTCAATGTGTGTGGGTTGTTTCCTGGGACAAAATTTGCATCGGTTGAAATGATTAGATCAAACCTAGAATCATCAATATACACAGGCATATAGTAAGCGTTGCCTGTCAATTGTTGATTTAAGTATACTTCTGGTGGCACCATCTCAACAAAAATATCATCATCACTGAGTACAGAATCAAAAAGCCCATTGTTTAGATTGGCAAATTCACAGACAGCATCATAAACTTCATCGCTGCTTGTAATTGCGACAGATTTTGCGTAATGATTCGCGAGTTTGACAATACCATCTAATTCATTGGTCGCGCTAAACCCAAGAAAAATATTAAAGTCACCAATTGATTTTTGACCAGCAAGCATACTGTAAGAATATTCAGAGGCTTTTTTCATTCGACCAAAATAAAAATTATTGGTGACAAATCGAGTGAGATTACGCATAACAAGTCCCGCCAAGTCCGTAATCATAGGGTCACGAACTGTAGCAAAGAGTGGAATGATTGATTCATAGTCATCTTTTTTTACTGCTTCTAGTTCATCATCTGTAAAGCCGTTTACTTTCTGAAAGTCATGAAGGTATTCTCTGACTGCTTCCATAGTTAAACCAAGTGTGTCGATTAGCAATTGAAAGAATTTCATCGCGAAATCACCTTGCATGCTTAGAAGTTTTGATACTTGACTTTCTGTGAGATAACCAAGTTCGATAGCGATATCACCGAAACGACGATCTTGTTGTGTTTGCTGATGATTAATTTCTTCTGCTCGCTCGTTTGTCAGCAGTCCTTCTGCAACAGCGATCGTTCCAAGTTTGACGCGCGTTTTTTGGATTTCTTCTTGGAAGGAGTTTCTCTGTTCAATGGTAATAACCGACTGCTCGACCAAATAGTTACTAAATAGTTGAATAAACATAACAATCCGCACCTTTCTATGTTGTATTGTCCGTAATGTCAGAAGAGTTTACCTTTTTATAGTTATTGTATAAAAAAATAACGAATTAGACAACTATTATTTTGGGAAATTAAAAAAACGATACTTAATACATTTTGAAAATAAATTGAAATATATAATTTATTATATTTGACAAGTAATAAAAACAAGAAAAATCTACAAAAAATATTATAAAGTGATAAAATTAACAAGATAGGTTTTGAGAATAGTGAAAAGATATTGATTTTTAGAGTAATCAAAAATAGGAGGGATAGAATAGGAAATAAAGATAAAATATTAGCAAATAATATGCGATAAAGATTCTAAGAAAAACCGATATAGGAGGTAGCAATTTGTGAATGAAGAACAAAATAGATTGAGAAGACATGCTGTCAATGAAACAGCAAAGGGCGTGGAACAAGTATCAGAACAGATACTAAAGAAACTTCGACGAGAATTGGCAATCACTAGATTTCTGTGTATTATTACTTCGGCATTGATTATCTGTTTGTTTGTCGGTGGAGTATCTGTACTAAAGAAGATACAACCTGTTCTGGATAAAGCTGAAGCAGTGGATGTTGAAAATGTTAATGAAACGTTTCGGCAGGTTAAAACCTCTTTGGAAAATGTGGATTTAAAACAAGCCACAGACACAATGAAACAAGTGGCGGATACGATAGAGTCCGTGGACTTAGAAGCATGGAACAGTGCAATTGATGGACTGGATACTGCGGAACTTTCCAAAACGCTGGCAAATCTAAATGATGCTGTGGATTCTCTGCGCCGAGTGGAAACGTCCATCAATTCAATATTTGGTAGAAGATAAAAGCTATTATAATTGATAGGAAATAAAATTTGACACAATGCGAGGGGATACGTATAATGGTCTATAAGATAATATGCAAGTGGAAAAGGAGGATTGCTATGGCAGTATTTGGTGGATTGGAAGATATGGATGAACTTGCAGCAAAAAAGCAGCAGCAACAAGAGCAAGAGATTGATGACATTATTCGTATGCTTGATTGTAAGACCGAGAACGGAGTAAGTCGAATTAAAGTGAATGTATCTGATAAGCAGCAGGAGGGAACGGTGAACACACAGTATCATCATGGACGTTGTGATGTAGGTAGTCCTTGGTCGAAAGGAACAATTAGGAATTTTGGCTGTGATTAAAAATTAAAAAACAATGCAAATAAAGAAATGAGGTACAGTTATGGCGCTGAATAAAAAGCCTGTGCATGGCATGAAAGACATTATGCCCGAGGAAATGCAGATACGCGATTATGTGATAAGTGTGATTAAAGAAACCTATGGAAAATTTGGCTTTACACCGATGGAGACTCCTTGCATGGAGAATATCGAGAATCTTAGCAGCAAACAAGGTGGTGAGAATGAGAAACTTATCTTTAAAATACTAAAAAGAGGAGCGCAATTCAACTTGGAAACGGCTAAGACTGATGCGGATGTTGTTGATATGGGAATGCGCTATGATTTGACAGTTCCACTGGTAAGATATTATTCCAATCATGCCAATGAACTTCCAGCACCGTTTAAGGCACTCCAAATTGGAAATGTATGGAGGGCAGACCGACCGCAGAAAGGAAGATATCGCCAGTTTATGCAGTGCGATATCGACATTCTTGGGGAGGAATCTAACCTTGCGGAGATTGAACTGATTCTTGCGACAACGACAACGCTGAGTCAATTGGGATTTCAGAATTTTGAAATTCGCATTAATGACAGAAGAATCCTAAAGGCAATGGCGGCTTACAGTGGATTTGAGGAGAGGGATTACGACAATATCTTTATCATATTGGATAAGATGGATAAGATTGGAATGGATGGTGTGGAGCGTGAACTACTCGAAAATGGCTATGACAGTGCAACCATTAAAAAATATCTTGCGTTGTTCCAAGGATTAAATGCTTCAGAAGATGCGCTGACATTTATAGAAGAAAAATTGGCTGGGATTCTTGAAGAAAGTGTGCAGGTAGGATTTCGAGAGATTATAGAAAGTGTGAATGCGACAAAGAAAGATTGTTTTAAATTGGTGTTTGATCCAACATTGGTACGTGGAATGTCCTATTATACAGGGACGATTTTTGAGATTGCAATGCCTGAATTAGGAGCAAGCTGCGGGGGCGGCGGGCGATATGATAAGATGGTAGGAAGATTTACAGGAAAGGATGTCCCAGCGTGTGGTTTTTCTATTGGATTTGAGCGTATTATATTAATTTTATTGCAAAATGGTTTTAAAGTGCCAAATCGGAGTAAAAAAGTAGCATATTTAATTGAAAAAGGAGTGTCTGGAGATGAACTTTGCAACATTATTGCAAAGGCGCAGGACGAACGGCGAAACGGTACTCAGGTACTTGTTGCACGAATGAACAAAAATAAAAAATTTCAAAAAGAACAACTTACAGCAGATGGATATGAGGAGATAAAACAGTTCTACAAAGAAGGATTGAAAAATTAGGCAAAATATGAGAACAAAGGCAAAAAAAGTCACAATAAAAAATGTAAAAAAGAAAAGAGCACTTGCGCAAGAGATTATAGCGCGGTTAAAGCAAGAGTACCCGAACTCGGACTGTACACTCGACTACAATGAAGCATGGAAATTGTTGGTGAGTGTGCGTTTGGCGGCACAGTGTACCGATGCGAGAGTCAATGTGGTAGTAAAGGGACTTTATGAAAAGTTTCCAACAATAGAGGCACTTGCAGATGCAAAGGTGTCAGAAATTGAACGCATTGTTAGACCTTGTGGAATAGGACATAGTAAAGCGCGAGATATCAATGCTTGTATGCGAATGCTTCGGGACGAGTTTAACTGTAAAGTTCCGGATGATTTTAATGCATTGTTAAAGCTTCCGGGTGTTGGCAGAAAGAGTGCCAATCTAATTATGGGTGATGTGTTTGGAAAACCAGCAATCGTCACAGATACGCACTGTATTCGGCTTACAAACCGTTTAGGGTTGATTGACAACATTAGAGAACCAAAGAAAGTAGAAATGATTTTGTGGGAGCTTATCCCGCCGGAGGAAGGAAACCAGTTTTGCCATAGATTAGTAGATCATGGTCGTGAGATTTGTACTGCAAGAACAAAGCCGTATTGTGATCGCTGTTGTCTGGCAGATATATGTAAGAAACAGATATAAATAGAATTATATTTCGCACATTTACTACTATGAAATAAAATTTTAGACATACTATAGAAGGCAAAACCAATATTAAGACTTTGCAAAATAAGAAATAAAAATAGGACGGGGAATTAAATGCCGGAACAGGAAAAGCTTCTTTTTCATCCAATTTCGCTCGATGATAGAGATTGGATGAATGATAAACTTAAGGAAGACAATCTAAATATTTGTGAATATACTTTTGCCAATAATTTTGTTTGGGCAAAAGTATATGATGTGCAGGTTGGCTGCGCTTATGGCTGCGGCGTAGTTAGATTTAGGGGACAAGAGAACTATCAATATTCCTTTCCATTTGGAAATGGAGATAAAAAAGCTGTGATTGAGCACCTGAGAAAAATATGTGCGGTGTATGGCTACAGATTAAGTTTTTATCCACTCACAGAACGATGTAGACTCGAACTGATGGACTGGTTTCCGGGAATGTTTGAGATTAGTTCAAACCGCGATAATTTTGATTATGTGTATACTGTGGAGAAACTTTCAACATTAAAAGGAAAAAAACTGCATGGAAAACGCAATCATATTGCGCGCTTTATGGATGATGGAGACTGGCATTATGAAGCGATCACAGAGAAAAATATGGATGAATGTCGACGAATGGCGAAAGAGTGGACCTCCTTGCGCACAGAAAAGTGGAATGAGGAGATGGCCTTGGAAATTGGGGTATTGGAGGTAGCATGTTCTAATTTTGAAATGCTTGGACTTTGCGGTGGTGTGCTGTATAAAGGAGATAAGATTGTCGCCTTTACAATTGGAGAAATGTTAAATACAGATACTTTTGTGGTTCATTTTGAAAAGGCATATCCAGATTTGCAAGGAGCCTATCCTATGATTAACCAGCAATTTATACTACATGAAGCACAAGAGTACCTGTATGTAAACCGCGAAGAAGATACAGGAGATCTGGGGTTGCGCAAGGCCAAACTTTCTTATTATCCAGATTTTCTAGTAAAAAAATATACTGCTGTGGAGAGCTGTGTTGTCTTTGCAGACGAAAGGCAGAAGGAATATCTTATTACATTGTGGAATCAATGTTTTGCGGATGAAAGGCAATATATTGAATTGTATCTGGAAAATCGATTTGAACCCGAAAATATGTTAGTAATTTATGAGGAGAATCGTCCTGTTTCGATGGCAAGTCTGCTGCCAGTACAGATTACAATCAATGGAAATAAGGAGAATGCTCGGTATGTTTATGCAGTGGGAACACTTCCAACATATCGAAATCGAGGATATGCGTCAAAAATTATAAAATATGCGGCAGAAAAATATAAAGAACCACTACTTTTGCAGCCGGCGGATAGGGATTTGCAAGAATACTATGAAAGACAGGGATTTGTAGATGCTTTTGGCGAAAGTCCTTGCTGGATTTATGCTGGCAGATGTACAGAAACAACCAAAATGCCATCGATTGATGAAAATGATTTAAGAGCTGCGGAGATTGTCTTTGAGGAGAACACACTAGAACAACTTGGAGATTGGTTCGTTTCCGATGCCGGTGAGAAAGAGTATAAGATGGTTCGTGACCAGGTACTTGACAAGGAAGGATATGTGGAATGGGATGAGCCAGCGATTGCATATGCGATAAAAGAAAATCAGTTTTGTAAAGGTAGGACGTTGTTGTTGACTAGTCCTATTGGCGATGCACAAGTGCGCAGTGCTGTGTTGATGTATCGTATTGAAAAGGATAGCCTTCATATCATTGAGACGACGCTCAATGATGAGCAACTTCATCATATTTTGCCAGAACTGCTCCTGTATACTGGTACAACGTGGGCGTTTGAGAGAAATATGGGTGGAATGATTCGACTGCCAGAGCATTTTACAAATTGGGATTATAAGGAAGGATACCTGGGATTGACGCTAGGGTAGCATATTCTATAAAAAATTAACAAAAAACATCAATAAAAATGATTAATTTTAACGATTCCAATATGGAGAAATATATGGTATGATAATAAAAAGGCAATGAAGAGAAATAGTAGTCGTGTGGAACATTTCAGAGAGCTGTCGTAGGGTGCAAGACAGTATGGGAAGTGCGGGGAACTCGTCTTGGAGCTGTGTGCTTGAACAAAGGTTTTGAGTAGGGTGCAACGGAAGACCTGCCGTTATCAGGGGAAGGCATTTTAGTGCTGAATGAGTGCATACTTTTATTGTATATTGCATAAAAGTGTGAAGTAGAGTGGTACCGCGAGAGAATATTTAGAGTCTTTCGTCTCTACAACGGTAATGTTGTGGAGTCGGAAGGCTTTTTCATCGTTACCAGCAATAAACGATTGAGAATAAATATGGAGGAATGAGACATGGAACATGCAAACAAATACGAAAAATCATATTTTTTACCCCCCGTTTGTACATATGACTGGGTAAAAAAAGACGCGATTACAGCACCGCCAATCTGGTGTTCGGTTGACTTACGAGATGGAAATCAAGCATTGATTGAACCGATGAGCTTAGAAGAGAAATTACATTTTTTTGAGATGCTTGTGGATATTGGTTTCAAGGAAATTGAGGTAGGTTTTCCTGCAGCTTCAGAGACAGAGTACGAGTTTATGCGTGCTTTGATAGAGAGAAATATGATTCCAGAAGATGTGACAGTACAAGTGTTAACCCAGGCGCGCGAACATATTATCCAAAAGACTTTTGAGGCGGTCAAGGGTGCACCACATGCAGTAATCCACCTCTACAATTCAACATCGGTTGCGCAGCGGGAACAAGTGTTTAAAAAGACGAAGGAAGAGATTAAGAAGATTGCGACGGACGGGGCAGAACTTTTAAAGAAGCTTGCCGAGGAAACAGACGGAAATTTTTCTTTTGAATATAGCCCCGAAAGTTTCCATGGTACTGAAGTGGACTATGCAGTTGATGTATGTAATGCTGTGTTAGATATCTGGCAACCGACAGCCGACAAAAAGGCGATTATTAATATCCCAACCACAGTTGAAAATGCAATGCCGCATGTGTTTGCCACACAGGTAGAATATATTCATAAAAATCTTAAATACAGAGATGCTGTTGTGCTTTCTGTACATCCACACAATGACCGCGGCTGTGGGGTATGTGATGCAGAATTTAGTATTCTTGCTGGAGCAGACCGTGTGGAAGGAACGCTTTTTGGAAATGGGGAGCGCACCGGAAATGTCGACCTAATTACTGTGGCAATGAACATGTATTCACATGGTGTTGACCCAAAACTAGATTTTTCCAATATGCCAGAAATTAGAGAAAACTATGAGCTTTTTACACGTATGAAAGTGCATGAGAGGCAGCCTTATTCTGGTGATTTGGTATTTACAGCATTCTCGGGTTCTCACCAGGATGCTATCGCAAAGGGAATGCAGTGGCGGGAAGAGAAGCAGACAGACAAATGGACGGTGCCTTATTTGCCAGTTGACCCTAAAGACGTGGGCAGGAATTATGATGCGGATGTAATTCGGATTAACAGTCAGTCTGGAAAAGGTGGTGTCAACTATATTCTGAAACAAAACTATGGAATTTCACTTCCCTATGCAATGCGCGAGGAAGTGGGATATCTAGTCAAGGATGTTTCTGACCAGGAGCACAAGGTTCTAACGCCGCAGTGGGTGTATGACATTTTTTATGAAAACTATGTAGATAATATGCCGTTGTTCCAGATTAGTGAGTGTCACTTTAAGCAAGTGAATGGTATTATGGCGGAGGCGGTGATTGCCTGTGGTGACAAAAAAACTACTGTAACTGCAAACGGCAATGGTCGCCTTGACGCGGTGAGCAATACCATCAAACAGTATTTTAGTGTTAGCTATCAGCTATCGGATTATGAGGAACATGCACTTACAAAAGGTTCATCTTCCAAGGCAATCGCATATGTGAGTGTCACTTGTAATGGCGAAAAATTCTGGGGTGTAGGCATGGATGACGATATTATTAAGGCATCTATTCATGCGCTTTGTGTCAGTGTTAACAAACTGCCGCAGATACAGAGTAATGAGGCTTATCAGGACGAGCGCATGATGGAAATTTTGAATTATATTCAGGCAAATTATCAGGCGATTGCCCTAGGAGATGTCGCAGAGCATTTTCATCTGTCAGAGCCATATCTGAGTAAATATATTCATGAGAAGTCAGGAAAAACTTTCGGAGATATCTTGATTAATATTCGTTTGAAAAAGGCGAAAACGCTGCTTCGGAATGGAAATATGACTGTTGAGAATGTAGCGATGGCGGTAGGATATCCCAATGTGGAACACTTTAACCGTATTTTTAAGAAAAAGATGGGAATGACACCTGTTCAATGTAGAAAAGGTGGTCTATAGTCAATGCGAGAAGAGATTAGAACAATTCTTGCTCAATATGCAGAAGAACAATATAAAGAATTTTCAGCAGGATTAATTCCTGGGGCGAAACCCTTGATGGGAGTTCGTCTTCCGCAGATGAGAAAACTTGCAAAAAGCATTGTAAATGATAAAAAGAACAAATCAAGGTGGCGGGATGAGACTGCCACCTTTGATGGTGTCTATAAGGATTTATTTTTTGAGGAGACTATGCTTCGGGGAATGCTTATCGGCTACGGAACAGCAAAAAAAGAGGTCTCTTGTGAGGAGGGGCTAATCTATCTCAAAGCTTTTATCCCACAGATTGATAATTGGGCTGTGTGTGACAGTTTTTGTAATTCCTTTGCCTTTGCAAATAGGTATCGGGAAGATGTCTGGGATTTTTTGCAGTCCTATTTGTATTCAGAACAGGAATTTGAGGTTCGAGTGGCTTTGATTTTACTTTTAAGCCAATACTTAAAATACGATATAAATAACAATAAAATTTCGAGAAACAGAAATATAAGTATGGTGGATATTGTGCCGACACAGGCAAATATGGTGCGTTCTAAACAAACCAAAAAACAGTATCCTTATCTGGAAAAGATACTTATGGTATTAAATAGAGCATTTTCTCAGGGGTATTATGCACAGATGGCAGCAGCGTGGCTGACTGCTGAAACTTTTGTATGTTTTCCATATGAAACTGGACAGATGCTTGCGGGTGCGTGCCAGATGGACCGATGGACTTATAATAAAACACTACAGAAGATACGGGAATCTTTGAATCCTGACAAGGAAGTGAAGGAATATGTGAAAAGTCTTAAAAGGGGATGACAAATCCTAAAATAAATGGTAAAATTTTTGAGAGATTGGAGGAACCGTATGAGTAATTTTAAGGAAAATCTGTATGAGAAAAAAAGTTTTATTTATCAGATTGGTGAGGAGTATTATGCAATCGGTGCCAATACATTTGCCAAAGTGACAAAAACGCAAGAACTTGACAACATGGAGCTGTTTCAAAATGCGCTGAAAAAAAAGAATGACAGACAAATTGCAAAGTATATGGATAAACTTATGCGCATTGCCAATTCTTATCGTGTGGATGCAAGGGAACATTATAAGTTGCAGGAGAAGCTTTTTCAGTTTATAGATGGGCTGGAAACAAAGGATGAACTAATTTTTCAAAATTTGCAGAGACAGGTTTTTGCCTTTGACGAACTGACAGAAAAATATCAGTGATATTGTTTTGGAAGTAATAGTTCAGCCTAGGAATATGCAGTAGTTGAGATGCATCAAGCCACCATAAGTGGTTTTGCATGGCTTGATGCCTGTAACAGGAAGCCGAAGGCTGAACTGTTACTTTTGGAAATTTTTTCGTGATGGAATAACTTGAAATAACATAGGATATTTGGTAAAATAATTTAGATCCGTAAATTGCAGAAAGAGATAGGACAGGCAGCAAGTGTAATAATGAGGTATTTTATAAAGCATTCTATCAAGCAGGAAATTGCCTTGATTTTTATTGCGGTTATGGTTGGAACCGTTATCCTCTGCTGGATTATTAACAACAGTTTCCTGGAAAATTTTTATATACAGAACAAGAAGAATGCCATCAAGGATGCGTATTCCAGAATTAATGAAGTGGTGACAATCGGGGATGTTTCGTCGGAAGCGTTCGATGTTGAGCTGCGCAAAATCTGTGACATGTATAATATCAGTTTGTTGGTGATTGATGCTGGTTCCAACATTGTCAAATCCAGTACAAGAGATGTCAACAAGCTGTTGCGCAGACTGTATGATAATTTTTTTAATCCTGATAAAGATTTTATTCATCTTGATGAAAATGATAAATATTATCTGGCCACGGCGATGGATAAGTCCACGAATACCGAATATTTGGAGATGTGGGGCATTCTCAACAATGGAAATTTGTTTTTGATTCGTTCTCCGCTTGAAAGTATACGAGACAGTGTGAAACTGTCCAATCAATTTTTGGCGTATGTAGGAATTACAGCGACCGTGATTAGTGCAGTGCTGATTTGGTTTGTTACAACAAGAGTGACAAGACCCATTATGGAACTGAAAAATATCTCGGAAGAGATGACAAAACTAAATTTTGAGACAAAGTATGAAAGTCGCGGACAGAATGAAATTGACTTGCTTGGAGAGCATATCAATGCTCTTTCTGCTACTTTAGAGAAGACAATCTCTGAACTAAAAACTGCGAACAATGAATTATTGCGAGATATTGAACAAAAAGAGCAGATTGACGAGATGCGAAAAGAATTTCTGTCCAATGTTTCCCACGAGCTAAAAACGCCCATTGCATTGATACAAGGATATGCAGAAGGGCTGAAAGAATGTATCAATGATGACATGGAAAGCAGAGATTTTTATTGTGATGTCATTATGGACGAAGCAGGAAAAATGAATACTATGGTGAGGAAACTGCTCGATTTGAATCAGCTTGAATCAGGGAACGATGTAATCACGATGGAGCGTTTTGACATTACAGCACTGATAAGAAATTTTATTGTGTCCGCAGATATTTTAGTCAGCCAGAACGGAGTGCATTTGCGGGTAGATGATTCTGTGCCAATTTATGTGTGGGCAGATGAGTTTAAAACGGAAGAGATTGTGAGAAATTTTTTTAGTAATGCGATAAATCATGTCAATGGAGAGAAAATTATAGAAATTAAATATAGGCTGATCGAGGAAGAAAATAATAGTAGAGTGCGAATCAGTATATTTAATACAGGAGAACCGATACCAGAGGAATCGTTGCCGCATATTTGGGAGAAATTTTACAAAGTAGATAAGGCAAGAACACGAGCGTATGGCGGCAGTGGAGTCGGATTATCTATCGTAAAGGCGATTATGGAATCTATGAATCAACAATATGGCGTTATCAATTATACCAACGGTGTAGAGTTTTGGTTTGAACTCGAAACCAAATAAATGGAGGTGTTTGTTTGAAGAAGGGGAAAGTGTTAGGGCTAATTGCAATATCTGCAATGCTACTAACAGGATGCGTGGATGCTATGCCAGAGCTAACAGCAGAGCAGTCAGATATTATTGCGGAATATGCAGCTGGGCTGTTGCTGAAATATTCACCCAGATATCAATATAGAATTGTGAGTGAGGAAGAGTTGGCTGCAGCAGTTACAGTCGAACAGGAAGTTTCAGAGCCAGAAACAGAATTAGATTCTGAGTCAGAACCAATACAAGTTTCAACTGAAAATACGCAAGAGGTATCATCAGAAGATATGCCAGTGGACCAGGAGAAAGAAACTGTGCAGGTCCAGCCGGCAGAAGATGTTGACTTTGCAGCGGAATTGGGTATCGATGATGTGATTATTCGATACCAGTCTTTTGAAGTGTGTAGCTCATATCCTCAAGATAGCACTGGATATAGCGTAGACGCTGCCAAAGATAAAAAATTACTGATATTGCATTTTGATGTGGAAGGTCTGCCAGAGCAAGATGTAAATTGCAATTTTTTTGACTATGATTTAAAAATGCGTGTAACTGTCAATGACACAGTTTCTGCGTCGGCACTCAATGCAATGCTTCCCAATAATCTTATCACCTATATTGATGTGGTGAGTGCAGGGGAGACAGTCGATGTAGTGGCAGTGGCAGAAATTAATGATTTGACGGAGGCTGAGATACAGTCTCTTGTATTGCAGACATCGGGAAATGGCAATACATGTACAGCAAAACTAAAATAATGAGACCATAAAACCTGTAACAGAGAAAACAGCGATAAACTGTTACAAAATATGAAAAATTTTCTGAAAATATTTGTAATTAATCTCATATATATGTTATAATTGATGACAGATACATACTCTGCAGGGCAGTGATAAAAGATATTAGCATAAATATCTTGTAGAATGGAGGTTTAATATGGAGACTAAGATTCTCTTAGAGAACGGAACAAATGAGTTGGAAGTATTGGAATTTGTGGTGGATGGAAATTCCTATGGTATTAATGTGGCAAAGATTAGAGAGATTATTCCTTATTCGCCCGTGACACCTGTGCCAAATGCGCATCCAAGCGTGGAAGGGATTTTTATGCCACGTGATGCAATGATCACAGCGATTGACTTGCGAAATTGTTTGCAGCGCGGACAATCTCAGCCGGGGGGTTTATTTATTATCACAAGTTTTAATAAACTTGATATTGCGTTTCATGTTGATTCCGTGATTGGTATCCATAGGGTTTCATGGGTTGATATTATTAAACCAGGCGCTACAGTGACAACTGCGGAGGACGGCATCTCTACAGGTATCATTAAAATTGATGGCAAATTAATTATTATTCTCGATTTTGAGAAGATTATTACAGATATTAATCCTGAGACAGGACTAAAGGTAACAGAGATTGAAGCGTTAGGTGAACGAGAGGGCATAGAAGTGCCAATTTTGATTGCGGAGGATTCATCACTTCTTCGTAAGCTTATCATCGATTCGCTTAAGAAAGCTGGGTATGATAATATTATCAAGGCTGAGAATGGTGAAGAAGCATGGGAGTACATAGTAAAATGCCGGGATGCAGGAACACTGGACCGGGATGTGCATCTTTTGATTACGGATATCGAGATGCCGCTTATGGATGGACATCGCTTGACAAAGCTTGTGAAATCAGATGATGCAACGAAACATATACCGGTGATCATTTTCTCTTCTCTTGTCAATGAGGAAATGAGAAGAAAGGGTGAAGATCTGGGTGCAGATGCACAGCTGTCAAAACCTGAAATTGGAAATCTTGTGAAAGTAATTGATCAGTTGCTTGCAAGATAGAAAGGATAGAGCCGGGATTTATGCCCGGCTCTATCAGTGAGGAGATCACATGGAAAGAGCAGAACTCATTGAAAAACAAAAAAAGTTAGAAGCATGTATTGCAGATGCAGATATGGTGCTTGTAGGTGTGGGTGAGGAGTTTAATGAAAGTTTTGGAGATATTGGCAGTTTTCCCCACCTAATGTCTGCGCTGGAAGAGGTGGATATTGACCAGACATTGGAATGGATAGTGCCATTTTTGGAACATCGATTTTTGATGGAGCACAAAGAAGGTAGATTAATCAGTGCATACAGAAAATTGTATGCACTGATTCAAAATAAAAACTATTTTGTAATCACAACCTGTATTGATGAAAATATTAAAAAAGTGGCGTTTGACACAGAGCGGTTGGTGGAGCCTTGCGGAAATTATGAGATGCTTCAGTGTAGTGCAAAATGTTGTAGTGAACTGTATTCTTCCAAAGATTTTTCCAATTTGGTTCATCAAGCAATTATGGATAAGGTAGGTTTGGATTCTCTTGAGGTTCCTACATGCCCTATTTGTGGTAAGGCATTGGCTTACAATAATATATTATGCGAACAGAATTATGTAGAAGATGGCTACCAAAAGCAGTGGGAGAAATATACAAAGTGGCTGCAAGGAACTTTGAATAAAAAATTATGTATTCTTGAGCTTGGTGTAGAATTAAATCTGCCCAATATTATTAGATGGCCATTTGAAAAAGTAGCATTTTATAATCAAAAGGCAAGTTTTTTTAGAGTGAATGAATCATTGTATCAAATGACAGAGAATCTGAGCGGCAAAGGTATTAGTATCGATAGGAATGCAGTAGATTTTTTGCTGGAATGTAGTTCGTTAAAATACGGAGGGGAATTGTCATGAGTTCAGAGGAAAGTTACTTGGATAGTCTGTTGAATAACATTTTGAATCCTGAGGTAGCAGAACCCAAAAAAGAACAATTACAGATAGATACTGCTGCAGAAGATCAGGTTATGCAAGAATCAGAACTAGAAAAAATGGAATCTGTTACAGAGAATCTACAAATATCAGATACGGACAGGATATCGTTTGATTTATCAGGAAATTTGGCGGATGAAAATGTTGCTGAATCGGCAGATACAACAGAAACATTGATTCTGAAAAATGTGACAGATTCTTTAGAGGATACATTGTTTCCAGAAGAAGAGACAAGGACTTTAGAAGAATTATTAAAATCAGAAGAAATACCAGAGGAGCCTTTAATATTAGAGGAGATACCAGAAGTATCGGAGGAACCTTTAATATTAGAGGAGATACCAGAAGTATCAGAGGAACCTTTAATATTAGAGGAGATACCAGAGATGTCGGAGGAGCCTTTAATATTGGAGGAGATACCAGAAGTATCGGAGGAACCTTTAATATTAGAGGAGATACCAGAGGTGTCGGAGGAACCTTTAATATTAGAGGAGATACCAGAAGTATCGGAGGAATCCTTAATACCAGAGGAAATGGCAGAGATACCAGAGGAACCCTTAATATTAGAGGAGATACCAGAAATATTAGAGGAAATAGCACCACTTCCAGAGGAACTATCAGAATTGGATTTGGCAGCAGATAGTATAGATACAGAATTTGCTGAATTAATGGATACATCAAAAGAGGTGATAGTTGAGGAAGAAACACCTAGTACAGAATTACCTATCATGGAAGAAAAGAATACTCTTGAGACGCAACAGCCTGATATAAACAGCTTTGTTACAGAAGAAGTAGTGGCAATGAATGGAGAAGAATCTGCCCTGATAGAAACGGGGGCATCGGATTCTGGAGGAGAATTTAATTTGGAGGATAAAGAGATGCCGGGGCCAGATGATGATTTTAAATTAGAAGATATAGAAATTCCTGAATTGTCCGATCTGGGAGTTTTTCAGGATAGTGAGTTGAATATAGATGGACTAGAAAATGCAATTCAATCAGAGACAGAACTTGAGATGGCGGGAGAACTAAACATTGATGAACTTGGGCTTGACAATGAAGATTTGACGATGCCAATAACAGATTTTAACATCTCTGATTTTGAGCTGGCTGATTTAGAAATGCAAGATACCGAACTGTTAAGTGATTCTACAAAAGATTTAGATATTGAAATTCCAGACATTTCAGATGAAACGAATCCTTCTGATGTAATTGCTACCAATGAGAGTGATAGTT
Source organism: Lachnospiraceae bacterium (assembly GCA_011959805.1). Classification (GTDB taxonomy): domain Bacteria; phylum Bacillota; class Clostridia; order Lachnospirales; family Lachnospiraceae; genus COE1. Next base: position 78,187 of record BLMC01000001.1, read on the forward strand.
CTATCAATATGGATGATAATCTGGAAGATGTACTCAACATGCTTGATGATGATGCAGAACTTGCAGAAATCAATGATATGCTCAAGAAGTCAGACAACAATGAACCGATACAGGATGATATGATGGATTTGCTAAATCAGATGGCTGATGACGAAGCAGCATCTGTCAATGCAGGACTTGGCCATACCGATGAGGATGACGGCGGAGTACCACTTCCAACGATTCCGCAGTCTGTGTTGGAGGAGGCAAAAGCAGAAGAAAAAATAGAGAGTGATGAGAGCAAAAAAGCAAAAAAAGGATCTGCAAAAAAGAAAAAGAAGGGTAATGAGGCAGAAGACGCAGAAATAGTGAGCACAAAAGAGCCCGGAAAATTGGCTAAGTTCTTTAATATGTTGACAGAAGAGCTTGTGCCAGAACCAACTGAGGAAGAACTTGCTGCTGAGAAAGAGGCAAAGAAAACTAAAAAGCAGGAAGAACTTACAAAGAAGGAAGAAGAAAAGCTTGCAAAACAGGAGGAAAAGCAGGCTAAAGCAGAAGAAAAAGCTGCTGCAAAGAAAGCAAAACAGGAAGAAGCAGCAAAAAAGAAGCAGGAAAAGAAGGCTCAAAAAGAGGCGAAGAAGGCAAAACAAGCGGCAAATGGCGTAGACAAGCGCATCCCGCCAAAAAAACTTGCTGCAGTTGTTGCATTTGGGCTTTCTGTAGGCGGGGCAGTGATTATTTCTACGAATGTTCTCTCAACACAAGGTTTTCTTCAGACAGCGCGAAATGCATATTATGAAGGGGATTATAAGACAGTATATCAAGCAACTTATGGTATGAATCTTGATGGAACAAACTCTGACAATTTGATTAGAGAGAAGAGTAAAATCATATATAAAATGCAAAGAAAGTATGATTCTTATGAAAATAATCTAAAAATGGGGCGCGAACTGGAAGCGCTAGATGCGTTGCTTCAGGGACTTGTGGTCTATGATACTGTCAACGCAGATGCGCAAATGTATGAAGTGACAGCGGAGATTGATGAGATTAAATCGACTATTTGCAGTATTCTTGAGACAAAATATCATCTTGATGAGACGCAGGCAAGGGAATTGCTTCGCAATGAAGATGCGTTGGCATACACGGTTGCATTAAATAATGTCATAACACAGAATTAAGATATTGCTTTGAGATATTGGAAAGGCGGAAGTACAGATGATAGCAATAATTGACTATGATGCCGGCAATATTAAGAGTGTCGAGAAGGCATTGACAGCATTGGGGCAAACAGCTGTAATTACAAGAGACAGAGATATTATATTGCATGCAGACAAGGTGATTCTTCCAGGAGTTGGTGCCTTTGGAGAAGCGATGGAGAGAATTAGAAGTTATGGGTTAGATACTCTGATTCAAAAGGTCGTTGCTAAGGAGATTCCTTTTCTAGGAATTTGTCTTGGATTACAGTTGTTGTTTGAGTCTAGTGAGGAGGCACCAGGAATTTCAGGACTTGGAATATTACATGGAAAAATTAATAAAATTCCTGATAATAAAGGATGGAAAGTGCCACAGATTGGCTGGAACTCCTTAAAATTTCCCAGAAGCGGAAGACTTTTTCAAGGAATTGCAGAGAATGCCTATGTATATTTTGTGCATTCGTATTATCTTTGTGCAGAGGAAGCAGAAATTGTGACTGCTGAGACAGAGTATGTGGTTAATATTCATGCATCTGTTGAAAAAGGAAATGTATTTGCTTGCCAGTTTCACCCAGAGAAAAGTTCCGCGGTGGGATTGCATATCCTGAAAAATTTTGTGACATTGTAACTGATTATGACAGGAAAATGGGGGAAGTTATGATTACAAAGAGGATTATCCCATGTCTGGATGTGAATGAAGGACGAGTGGTCAAAGGGGTGAATTTTGTCAATTTAGTTGATGCAGGAGATCCCGTTGAAATCGCTGCAGCATATGATAAAGCTGGTGCGGACGAAGTGGTATTTTTGGATATAACAGCATCGTCAGATAATAGGGCAACAAAAGTAGAAATGGTTCGCAGAGTAGCAGAAAAGGTATTTATCCCATTTACAGTTGGGGGAGGAATTAGAACTACAGAAGATTTTAAAATGATTCTTCGGGAAGGAGCAGACAAAGTTGCAGTCAACAGTGCTGCAATCATGAATCCAACATTGATTAGTGATGCTGCGGATAAGTTTGGGAGTCAGTGTGTTGTCGTTGCGATTGATGCAAAACGGCGTGCTGACCATAGTGGTTGGAATATATATAAAAATGGTGGTCGCATCGACATGGGGATTGACGCGGTAGAATGGGCCATAAAAGCAAGCGAACTTGGCGCTGGAGAGATTTTGCTCACAAGTATGGACTGTGATGGAACGAAAAATGGTTATGACATTGAACTTACTAAAATGGTTTCTGAAAATGTTTCCATACCAGTGATTGCATCAGGTGGGGCTGGAAAATTAGAACATTTCTACGATGCCTTTGTAGAAGGAAAGGCGGATGCAGCGTTGGCGGCGTCTCTTTTTCATTTTCGAGAGCTTGAAATTAAAGAAGTGAAGAAATATTTGAAAAATAGAAAGATTTCTGTACGAGAGTAAATTTTGGTTCCTTTGCAGTTTAGGTTTTTATGCATATGGGTAGTGAAAGAAAGTATGTTGGTTGAAGTTGGCAGATATCCAGCACAAGTAAGAAAAGAAGAATTTTTTCTACTTTGATTGCTATACTGCAAAGTCCATAAGGATAAAATTATTACAAGTTTTGTGAAAGCAGACCAGAACAAGTTTTTCGGTTGCTGTATAAAACGTAAACAATACATACGAAAGGAGAAAAAGAATATGGCAATGTTGACAGGAGAATGGTTGGATGCGATGCAGGAGGAGTTCCAAAAGCCGTATTATAAGGAACTGTATCAGTTTGTAAAGGAGGAATATGATAATACATTAATATTTCCGCCTGCAGATGATATCTTTAATGCGATGCATTTTACTGCGCTAGAGAAGGTGAAGGTACTTTTGTTAGGGCAAGATCCTTATCATAATGTAAATCAAGCGCATGGATTGAGCTTTTCTGTGCTTCCAAGTCAGACAAAACTACCTCCCTCTTTGCAGAATATCTACAAGGAGTTACAGGAGGATTTAGGTTGTTATATACCGAATAATGGTTATTTGAAAAAATGGGCGGATCAAGGGGTATTGCTTCTAAATACTGTTTTGACAGTACGTGCTCATCAACCCAACTCTCATCAGGGTAAGGGATGGGAGAAATTTACAGATGCGATTATTCAGGCAGTCAATGCGCAAGATAGACCAGTTGTATATCTGCTTTGGGGAAAACCAGCGCAGCGCAAGATACCTATGCTAACAAATCCAAAACATTTGATTTTGAAAGCGGCGCATCCAAGTCCATTGTCTGCGCATAACGGATTCTTTGGATGCAAACATTTTAGTCAGGCAAATGAATTTTTAAAAGCAAATGGCGTAGAACCGATTGACTGGCAGATAGAGAACCAATAGAGAGAAAATATTTAGAAATTTATAACATTATTTATGGTATTTGTTGAAAAAAAGTGTCGTAAAATAGAAACAATATAGGTTATATCGCACAAAAAAGTGCAAAAATACAAGAATTATTGGCATTATATGTAAAATCATAATCATGTAGGCTATTGACAAACTTTTTCAATGTAAGTATAATTAAATAGTCATTTGGCATAAACTTACTTTAGTATATTAAAGCGAGAACTTATGTCGGGAATAGTAAGTGAAAGCAACAGTTTAGTCTGGTCAGCACATTGATTGTGCTGACCGTATACGAGAGCAGTGGCTACAGGCAGGGTTTCTATAGACCCTGTACATAAGTGAAGGCATCGGAACTGTTACAGAGTTAAGTGCAGTGGACAATGGCGTTCAGAGGCACTTTTTTACTTTTTTGTGTCAATTGACACATTTAGCTTGGTTTTTACCTTGTTTTTAGGTTGAAACATATTTATATTTTTTAAGGAGGTAAAAAAGTATTATGAAAAACAGAAAAAAAGTTCTTGCTGTTTTATTGGCAGGAACGATGGTTGCCGGTTCTTTGGCAGGCTGTGGATCGAAAGGCGATTCAGATGTGCCAGCTACAGATACGCCTGTAGTAGAAAATAATAAAGACACAGAACAGGCAGGAACAGAGGCAGCAAATTCAGAGGAGACGACAGTAGGAGAAGAAACAGAAGAAACTTCTGTAAAAAGTGTGGCGGAACTTGCAGAGATGGATTACGACACGCGGTCTTCCTATCTTTATGAGCAGAATCTTGGCGAATTTTATGAACTCTATCAGGAAGCAAAGGCTGAGATTAATGATGTTTCTAAGCGGTATGCTATGATGGCGATTGCGGAGGCAAAACTTTTGGAGACAGGAGTGTTGAACCCACAGACGGCACAGGGCGGTTCTTATTCTATATCGAGAGTAGTTCCAAATACGGCTACTACAGTATTATGGGGAAATGATGAATATAGATACCATAATTTGCTTGTAGCGACAGAGCCAATTAAAGCGGCAGACAGAGTTGAAATGAGGCAAAAGTGGGCGGAGTTGCGCGGTTCTGGAACCTATATTGAATGGGCGAAGACATATCTTGCAGAAAAAGGATATGAATTGAAGGATTCTTATGCAGCACACTGGTTTGGCTCTGACCCAACTACATGGGATATTCTTTCTACAAGTCAGACAGTTGACAGTTATGCGACAGTAAATACATATGATGGTCTGCTGGAATATGATTGTGAAAACGTTCAGCAGCCGGCTCTTGCGACAAGTTATGATGTGTCAGACGACGGATTGACTTACACTTTCCATATTCGCGAGGGCGTTGACTGGGTTGATTCACAGGGCAGAAAAGTTGCTGACGTCAAGGCGGATGATTGGGTTGCAGGATTTCAGCATATGATTGATACAAACGGTGGATTAGGAGATCTGGTTGATGGCGTTGTTCTAAATGTCTCTGGATATATCTCAGGTGAGATTACAGATTTTTCACAGGTTGGTGTTAAGGCGATCGATGATTATACCTTAGAGTATACATTGGAGGAGCCATTGCCATACTTCCCAACAATGCTTGGATATAATGTTTTTGCTCCGCTTAGCAGAGATTACTATACATCGCAGGGCGGTAAGTTTGGTGAAGAATTTGATTCTTCCGCAGCAGATTATTCCTACGGAAAAACACCAGACAATATCGCATACAATGGCCCGTTCCTTATCACAAACTTTACTTCTAAGAATGTGATTGTATTTAAACAGAATGAGTCATACTGGAACAAAGACAATATGACAATTAAGTCTATGGCATGGCCATATGAGGATCAGTCCGATGCCACAAAGATGTACAATGATGTCAAGAGCGCTACATTGGATGGTTCTGCTTTAAATACTTCAGAAGTGGAATCTGCTAAGGCTGATGGTCTGTTTGATGAATATGTATATATTTCTGATACTAATGGATCAACTTTCCCGATATACTATAATCTGTATCGTACTGCATATGCAAACAGCAATGATGAGACTAAGGTGGTGTCAGTTCTCACAGATGAAGAAAAGGATTTGGCAAATGCAGCACTTGGAAATGCAAATTTCCGTCTTGCGCTTTCTTTCTCTATGGATAAGGCAGCTAGACAGGCACAGCGTGTCGGTGAGGATCTTAAATATGGAAGACTTAGAAACAGTTATGTACCTGGAAATTTTGTGACTCTTGAGAACGAAGTGACAATTGATATTAATGGAACAGAAACATCATTTCCTGCTGGTACAGTCTATGGTGAAATTGTTCAGGCACAGCTTGACGCAGATGGAATTCCCATCAAGGCGTTTGATAAGTCTGCAAATGATGGTGTAGGTAGTAGTGATGGATATGATGGATGGTATAGTCCAGAGAATGCAGTTACATTCTTAAATAAAGCAATTGAAGAGTTAGCAGCGCAAGGAGTTGTAATTGATGAGGAGCATCCTGTTCGTCTGGAACTTCCATACACATCTAGTATTGAATGGGCAACTAATCAGGCAAATGCTCTAAAACAGTCTGTTGAGGGCGTGCTCGGCGGTAAAGTGGAACTTGTTCTTGCGAATGGAGCAGATAGTAACGAATGGTATTATACAGGATACTATACAGATTATGGATATGAGGCAAATTATAATATCACAGATGTATCTGGTTGGGGTCCTGACTACGGTGATCCTGTTACCTATCTTGATACATTTTTACCTGATTACTCAGGCTATGTAACAAAGAGTCTTGGTATTTTCTAATACACTATGCTGCGAGGAAACGGCTTCGGCCGTTTCTGGCAGCAGATAAAAAGTGGATAGTTTGCGCTTGCGCCCAAACTCGCAGATGAAGCAAGAATGGGAGATTGATATGGCTAAATATTTATTGAAACGTTTATTTCACGGATTGTTATCTGTGATTGCGGTTGTGATATTGATCATGATTATGATCTATTCTCTGCTGGATCGCAATCTGATTTTTGCATTGGATTCGACATATACGAAGCAGCAGAACAACCAGAAAGTAATTTATAAATATCAGAAATGGGAAGATTATGGTTACTTGGACTATGTAACTTATTCCGATTATTTGAATATGCTGATTTCAAGCGGAGAGATTGATGAGGAGACTAGATCCGCAGTGGTTAGTTTTGGAAGGACTCCGGAGAAAGATTCAGATCTTGTTAAAGAATATGTAGAAAAATTTACGAAATATTATAAATCACAAGGCTATACAGTAGAGAGGCTGAATGCTGTTTTAATGGGAAAAAAGAAAATTGCCAGCGGTGGACAGCAGCAGCTTTTTGCTTATAAGAACATTCCGTTGGCTTCTCGTGTTTGGAAATATTTCAGTGGAATATTGAGTATTGACAATATTAATAAAATTGAAAATGATGTGGGAGATCGTGGGATTTCCTTTACTTTATATGACCCAGTCTATGGCGGGGAGAAATTTTCACCAGCAATTATTGGAAATGGAACACTACATAAGTATCTATTGTATTTTGATTCCGATTTTCCATTTATTCATCAGAATATATTGAATATCCAGCTAGGAACTTCATATTCTGTCAATATGGGAGTAGACGTATTCACAACGATGACAAAGACGCAAGGATCGTTCATTACTTCTACAATTACTTATCCAACTGGTCTGGTGGAAGAGAGTGCAGATGACTTGCATTCTGCTACATATCTAGCAGATTCCTTGCATTCAAGTTTGGTATATGAGACACGATATGTAGATGATTATACTGGAGTTGGCACTGTCAAAGGTGGTTTGTCTAAGATGGGATACTCTTTCTTGATCGGTATTATCGCAACTGTTTTGGCATATGTGCTCGGTGTGCCTCTTGGAATCGCGATGGCGAGAAAGAAGGACAAGCTGATTGATAAAATTGGTACTTTGTATATTGTATTTATTATAGCGGTTCCTTCCTTGGCATATATTTTCTTATTTAAGGCAATGGGTGGAAAGTTGGGATTTCCAACTACTTTTGATATGGATACAGCGAACAAACTTGTATATGTACTGCCAATTATTTCCCTTGCATTGCCGCAGGTTGCTAATTTAATGAAATGGTTGCGCCGCTATATGATTGATCAAATGAATTCCGATTATGTAAAATTTGCAAGAGCAGGCGGACTTTCCGAAAATGAGATTTTTACAAAACATATTTTGAAAAATGCGTCAATCCCAGTTATTCACGGAATTCCTGGAAGTGTATTGGGGTGCCTGACAGGTGCGATCATTACAGAGCGCGTATATGTTGTGCCTGGTGCTGGTAATCTTTTGACGGAGGCAATCAATAAGTACGATAATGGCGTTATTGTCGGTGTTTCCTTATTTTATGCAGTATTGAGCGTTGTGGCGATTATTTTAGGTGATGTGTTGATGTCAATGGTAGATCCTAGAATTTCCTTCTCAAGTAAGGATAGATAGTGTTATTGTATTCTCATCAAAGTAGAGAAATACATGTGCTAAAATAGTTGTATATTCGCGCTTTATGTGCATAAATGTTGCGGTTCCTAGCAAAACATGTACCAGTACGAAAGTCAATAACCCGCAGCAAGCTAACAGGGTATCAAACTTGTGACACAGTAAGTTGTGGGAAATTAGATTCTTGTGGCATTTGCCAAATATTTGTCTGCTTTGCGGTCGCTTGGCTCATTGCTTGCAGGGATAAAATAAGAGGACAAGGAACTAGATAACAGGGAAAGGTAAAGGATAGAATGAATGTAGATTTTAAAATAGGCAAGTATGTCAAAGTGGAGGTTGCGGATTTAGAGGAAGCGGACCCAACAGAAGGAATGTCAGATGAGGAACTGTTTGCTGTGGTTGATCACAGTGATTTGGAGTCGGAAAAGATTACAGCACCGCGATATTCATATTGGCACTCTGTATTTCGAGTGTTTTTTAGAAAGAAGATTAATATTGTAATGCTAGGACTGCTTGCAGTCATTGTATTAATGTCCTATCTATATCCAGTATTTGTGGAGTATGACCGATATGGAAACTTGTTGAATGCTTCTGCAAAGCATTTGACACCGACTGCAGCTTTCAAGCAATTTGGATATAGTATTCATTGGGTTTTGGGAGCAGGTGCGGCAGGTCAGTCTACCTTTGATGCAATCTGGTATGGTTCTCAGATTTCTATTTCACTGGCATTGATTGTTGCGCTGATCAATATGACGATTGGTGTTCTGGTGGGTGCAATCTGGGGATTTTCTAAGAAGGTGGACAATGTTATGATGATTGTCTATAACATTATTGCAAATTTGCCATATATTCTAGTGATTTCTGTGATGGTTATGATATTCACAGCGGGTTTTTGGACGATGGTGTTTGCGATGACTGTGACTGGATGGTTGAGTATTGCTTACTTTATTCGTACACAGGTTATTATTATTCGTGACAGGGAGTACAATCTGGCATCAAGGTGTTTAGGAACTTCCACAATCCGTATTGCAATGAAAAATATATTGCCGTTTATGACTTCTGTTGTTGTGACACTTGCGGCGACAGAGATACCTTCTTATATTTCTTATGAAGTGTTTCTGGCCTATATCGGAATGGGACTTAAGGAAATGTCACTTGGTAGATTGATCTATGAAGCAGAGAGTGCAATGTTGACACCTGGATGGGGCTTTGAATTTTGGAGTCCAGTTGCAGTGGCTTCTATTATCACAATTGTATTGTATGTGGTCGGACAAAATCTTGGAGATGCATCTGATCCTAGAACACATATGTAGAAAGTTACGATTATGGCAATACCCATATGCGGAACAGATGTTCCCTATGGAACATGTAGTAAGAGGAAGGCAGAATGGAAGATAAAAAGGTATTATTATCAATCAAAGATTTGGAAGTGAAATTTCGTGTCCGCGGAAAACGGTTGACTGCAATCCGCGGTGTTTCACTTGATATTTATGAGAATGAGTCGATAGCGATTGTTGGTGAATCTGGGTCTGGTAAGTCTGTTTTTACAAAAACATTTGCCGGAATGTTGGACAGCAATGGTTATATAGATAATGGGAGTATTATTTTTAATGATGATGATCTGTCGGATACGATTGTACGAAAGACTTCCGTCGCAAACAAAATGATCGATTTTACGCTTGCGAAGTTAAATGAATATTCAAAGTATGAGTTAGGGGCAGGTATCTATCAAGAAATAGAAGCCCTAAAAGTTGAACGAGCTAAAAAGGAAAGTATTAGTAAAGAACAAGAAGAGCTGAGTGATAAGACAATTGCTGAACTTGGAGTGAGAAAGACAGAAGCATTTAATCTGAAACAGACATTGGACCCAAAGATAGAAAAGGCAAAAATCAAAGAACTTTCTAATTCGATAAAACAGATGGAGAAAGAGATTAAGAAACAGCTAAAAGATAGGATTGCGATGGAAGCGGCAGCAGCAAAACAATTAAAGAGTGATACTGCCTATATCAATCAATACAATTCAAACATGGCTGCACTAAAAGCGAAGTACGATACAGCAATTAAGGGAAGTATCAGTAAAGAAACAAAAGAACGCAATGAAATTCTTGCAAAGGAAATTTATCTATCAATAGGAAGATACAATTTTCACAAGCGTGTACAGTTGTTGCTCAAGTTTCTGACCGCATTAAAATTTGCAATGAAAACAGGAATAGATTTGTCAGATGATGTGCAGAGGAACACTGTTTTTGACAAGGTAGCTTTTCGTGTAAAGTATCTTGATGAGACATCCGATAAATTGCATGGTATTTGTGTACTGAATCTAGCAAATGTGAAATATGCGAAAGATTGGTATCAGATTCGCGGCAAGAAAATTGCGACGGTATTTCAAGATCCAATGACTTCACTAAATCCAATTATAACAATCGGAAAACAGATAACTTCGATTATTATGAAACATCAGGATGTGACAGAAGTCGAGGCGCGAGCAAAAGCATTGGATCTTATGAAAAAAGTAGGAATACCAAATGCCGAGGCACGTTTTGATGACTATCCTTTTCAGTATTCTGGCGGTATGAGACAAAGAATTGTTATTGCAATTGCGCTTTCTTGTCAGCCTAAGATATTGATTTGTGACGAGCCGACAACAGCGCTTGACGTGACAATTCAGGCGCAGATTTTAAAGCTTTTGAAAGATTTGCAGAAAGAATTTAATTATACAATTGTGTTTATTACGCATGATCTTGGCGTGGTAGCCAATATAGCGGACCGTGTCGCTGTTGTATATGCGGGGCAGATTATAGAATTGGCATCTGTCGACGAGATTTTCTATGATCCAAGGCATCCATATACATGGGCATTATTGTCTTCTATGCCACAGCTTGCGGAGAAGAATACAAAGTTGTATTCCATTACAGGTACACCTCCTTCTCTCTACAATAAAGTTGTGGGAGATGCATTTGCACCGCGTAACCCGTATTGTATGAAAATTGATACGTTGAAGGAGCCGCCAATGTTTCAGGTTAGTGACACACACTTTGCAAAAACATGGCTGCTGGACCCTCGTTCGCCACGGGTTGAGAAACCAGAAGCAATTCAGAATATTCATGAGAAACTGTTAAAAGCTTTTAATATATAGCGACTTTTAGATAGGAGATTTAGGACGTGTCAAATCTGAATCAGAATAAATCAGGACGTGTATTTCATTTGCCGGAGCATGGTCCAATTGATGAAAAGAATGGCAAAGAGATATTATTATCAGTAAAGAACGTGGATATTACTTTTGGCAAAGGCGAAAATGCAGTCAAAGCGGTAAAGAATGCGAATTTTGATATTTATAAAGGAGAGACTTTCTCATTGGTAGGAGAGTCTGGATCTGGAAAAACAACAGTTGGAAGAGCTGTGATTCGTGTTAATCCATGTGCCGGAGGAGAAATTTTATATAAAGGTGTGCGTATTTCTGGAAAAATTCCACGCTCTTTGGACAGAGAGGTAATCCGCAATATCCAGATGGTATTTCAGGACCCCGCCGCGTCTCTTAATGAACGTGCTACAGTGGATTATATTGTATCGGAGGGATTATATAATTTTCATTTATATAAAAATGAAGCAGATCGTGTCCACAAAGTTGAGAATATGATCAATGAAGTTGGTTTGTTACCAGAACATTTAACGAGATATCCGCATGAATTTTCGGGTGGGCAGCGCCAGCGAATTGGACTTGCCCGCGCTATGGTAATGGAACCAGAACTTGTTGTGGCAGATGAACCAATTTCAGCTTTGGATGTGTCTATTCGGGCGCAGGTATTGAATCTGCTCAAAAAGTTTCAGATAGAAAAAAATGTTACTTATTTGTTTATTGCACATGACCTTTCGATTGTGCGGTTTATTTCTGACCGTATTGGGGTAATCTATAAGGGAAACATTGTGGAAATAGCAGAGGCGGATGAATTGTTTGAATTTCCACTGCATCCGTATACACATTCTTTAATTTCAGCGATTCCAATTCCAGATCCAAAATTAGAGAAAAATAAAGTGCTTTATACGTATGATCCGTCGATGCATGATTACAGTACAGATCAGCCAGAACTTGTCAATATTGGACATGATCATTTTGTCTATGGCAATAAAAAAGAAGTTGAGGAATATAAGGCAATTCGTGCAAAGGGTGTACCCTTGAAATCTATCAACATTGTAGATCCAAATGCACCGCAAAAACAGCAAGATATACAAGAAATAAAGACAGATGAAGTATCTGCGCAAGAAGATGAATTTTTGAAAACTCCTGTGCATGATACAGGTAGCGTATGGTATAAGATTATTTCATTTTTGCTTCCGGTGTTAGGATTGATTGCTGCTTTTGTATTTAAGCATTTTCATTATTATCGCAATTATACTGCATGTAAAAAGGGTGCGATAGCTGGTCTGATAGTCATAGTGGCGATTATTGTACTGTTTATTTTGTTATTGATTTTAGCGGTGGTATAATTTGAATCGTACAGTGAGAGACAGAAATAACAATCATCCAAAACCTGTCAAGCGAATTGAGTTGTTTGAAAAGTATCCAAAAAGCAGGCTTGCAATCACGATTTTATTTTTACTTATTGGAATTGGTGCATTTGGATATGCATTGACACAATATTTTTCAGTGGATACAGGTTGGACGACAATCGAAGCTCCCTCCTCAGAACCTAGCTGTGCGGAGGAGTTAATTTTTCAATATTATTTAGGGGCAGGTGAGCGATCTGCCACAGCAGAAAAAAAGGCAATTACCGCGTTATATACAGAGACTACAACAAAAGCATATCAGCTTTTTCATACAAGTATGTCTTTTGAAGAAGTGCATAATCTGTATTATATTAATCAGCATCCAAATCAAGAGATTGTGGTTGACCCAATGCTCTATGAGGCGTTTTCACTTATCAATCAGTATAAAAATAGAGAAATCTATTTAGCGCCAGTGTATGTCCAGTATGACAATCTATTTGGATGCAATGATGATTTGGAGACCATCGATTTTGACCCGCGACAAAATCAAGAGATCGCTACCTATTTTTTGGAGATTCTTTCCTTTGCAAACAATTCCAATGCGATTGAGTTAGAGCTTTTGGAAGAAAATAAAATTAAATTATTTGTTTCGGAAGCATATCTTAAATATGCCTCTGAAAATGGATTTTCGGATTTTATTGATTTTTATTGGATGAAAAATGCATTTATTGTTGACACCATTGCAAATATTATGCAGACAAATGGTTTTGTGAAAGGGTCAATTTCCAGTTATGATGGTTTTACACGAAATCTGGATACGTCTCGTGACACAGAATATGCTTTCAATATTTTTAACTTGGACAAGGAGGATAATACTGTCTATCTGGCTGGGATAATGAAATATGACTATGCGATTGGTATTGTGTTTTTGCGCAGTTATCCATTAAATGTCTTAGACTGGCAACATTATTACGAATTTCGAGATAGAACGATTCGGACGGCGTATATTGATACGGCAGACGGATACAGCAAAAGTTCGGTTAATAACCTTATTTCGTATGCAAAGGAAGGTAGTTGCGCAGAGATTTTATTGCAAGTAATACCTGTTTTTATTGCAGATGATTTTGATATAGACCAATTGGCCTTATTAGCACAAAAAGGGATTTATTCTGTTTATTGTAAGGACAGAACAATTCTTTATAATGACGTCGATTTACATTTGGATTTATCCAACAAAGATAAAGTGCAATATGCCGCAAAATATGTAGAAAAATAACATTTGGAACATTTAGAAAGGCATCATATGAAAAAAATTATAAGGGGAATTTATGAATGGTCAAAAATGATTTTGTTTGCGCTAATCGTTGCATTTTGGCTCAAAAATAATGTTGTTGCGAGCGCATTGGTGCCAACAGGATCAATGGAAGGAACTGTTATGACAGGAAGCAGGATTGTGATTAATCGTCTTGCATACTTATATGACAATCCACAGAGAGGGGATATTGTGTCCTTTTATTACCCTGATGATGGAGAGACTCTGTATTTAAAACGAATTATAGGTCTTCCAGGAGAGGTGATTGAAGGAATTGATAGTAAAATATACATTGATGGTAAAGAAATACCAGATTATACAGGAAATAGATTTTATGAGGATTTTGGGCCGTATACAATACCAGAGGGTTGTTACTTTATGATGGGGGATAATCGTAATAATTCTTGGGATTCGAGATTTTGGGACAATAAATTTGTAAATTTAGAGGATATTGTTGGCAAAGCTACGTTTGAGTATTATCCAGAAATGAAAGTGTTAAAATAAGAGAATCGACTGCTTTTGCGGTCGATTTTTAATTAGTATATATTTTTAAATAAAGTTTGACGGATAGATTTAGGAGGAGATAAATTTATGATAAAAAATATTGTCTTTGATATGGGAAATGTACTTACGATATATAATGCCAGAGAATATATTAGTGGATATGTGAATAATGAGGAAGATTTTTGCTGGATAAAAAATCATCTCTGTACATCAGTAGAATGGCTTCAAATGGATAGAGGAACCATCACAGACGATGCGGCAATTGCTTCTATTTGTAAGAGAGTTCCAATGCATTTACATAATACTGTAGAGCGTTTTATCAAAGAATATCGTATGATACAGCCACCCAATCCACCTATGGAGAAGCTGGTAGAGGAGTTAGTACAAAGCGGATATGACCTATATCTAATGTCTAATACTTCTCATCGGTTTCGCGCGTTTTCTCAGTATATCAAGTCGATTACGTTTATGAAGGGGATTTGGATTTCCTGTGAACATGGACTGCTCAAGCCAGAGCCAGCAGCATATCTTGATTTCTTTCAGACATTCTCGTTGAAACCTGAGGAGTGCTTTTTTATTGATGACACCCCAGCTAATATTGAAGCGGCTGGAAATTTGGGAATGGATGGCTGTGTATACTATGGAAATATTGAAGAACTTAGAATGAATTTAAAGAATAAAATAGGTCCAAGTTTTTTGATAGAGAAAATGGAAGGCGCGTTGCAAAAATATTTGATAACAGAATTGCGAAATAAAAATTAAAGAAAAGGATTGACAAGACAGGTCTATAAGTATAGACTCTACTTAATGAGTCTATACTTATAGACCTGTCTTGTTGTGGTATGTGCAATAGATTTTTGATAGCTATCATGTGTAATGAAAGGAGTGGCACAATGGAAAATTTAAAATTATGTGACAGTGATTATCGTTTTATGATGGTGGTTTGGGAATCTGCACCAATTAACTCTGGGGAATTGGTACAGTTATGCAGCCAAAAGCTTGGATGGAAGAAATCCACCACATACACACAGATTAAAAAAATGTGTGAGAAAGGGTATATTGAAAATGTACAAGCTACAGTTCACGTGCGGATTCCGAAGGAGAAAGTGCAAGCAAAGGAGAGCGTTTATTTTGTGGAGCGCACATTTGATGGTTCACTTCCACAATTTTTGACAGCATTTCTCGGCGGAAAGACAATATCAGAACAGGAGGCTGAGAGAATTAAGAAAATGATTGATGAACATATTGAATGATTGGAGGGTGAGACAATGCAGATGATCAATACAATGTTTTTAAATATTGTAGAACAAAGCCTGACTGCAGGAATCATTATTCTAATTGTTATTGCTGTAAGAGTATTGTTAAAAAGTTTTCCAAAAAGTTTTGCGTATTTGCTTTGGATAGTGGTAGCTTTTCGGTTAATGATACCTGTTTCTATTGTATCAGAGATTAGTGTATACAATCTTTTTGACAGCGATAGAATAGGATTAAAAAATATCGATTTGGAGAAGGTTTCTAATACAAAAAATGCTGTTGCGGCAAATCAGATAGAAGTTAAAAGTTCGCAAAAAGTTATAGATAAAAACGCAATAGACAATACAGAAAATAGTTCTAGTCCCGAATATCAAAAAAATAAGTCTATACTTATAACAGAGATACTTGGCGCAGAAAAAACAATAACAAATCTACAATATAATAAATGGATAAGTGTTTTGTCGTTTTTCTGGGTAACTGGAATGCTAACATTTATGTGTTATACGTTTGTTACCTATCGAAAGATCAAGAAAAAGATTCAATTTGGAGTGCGATTGTATGGTCGTGTTTATGAATGTGATTGTATTCGGTCACCGTTTGTGTTTGGAATGATTTTCCCTAAGATTTATTTGCCATTTCAATTGAACACAGTAGAACAACAATGCATATTGGCACATGAGGAATATCATATTAAAAGAGGAGATTATCTAATAAAAAATGTTGCGTGGCTATTGGTGTTAATTTACTGGTTTCAGCCGCTGGTGTGGGTGGCATATCACTTGATGTGTCTTGACATGGAAATGAGCTGTGACGAGAAAATTATTGCAGGATTTGATATGAAATTGCGCAAAGAATATAGCAGATTGATGCTTGCATTTGCAACAAATAAAAGGCAATTTTTAATCAATCCTTTGGCATTTGGAGAGGGGAATACTATGAAACGAATACGAAATATATTAGAGTATAAAAAAATTGTGCACTGGAAACTTGCAGGAGGTATCATTATAGTATTGCTAACATTAGTAGCATGTGCCACTGATGCAAAATCAGTTTCATCAGATGTAAATAGAACCAATAATTCTGAAAACAGTATAGAAACAACACAGAGTGTATTACTAAATAATAGTGTTAAAAATATTTCTATGGAATCTAATAGGTCAAATTATTTTACGCAGAATCCCAACGAATCGGAAGACGTGATAGAGCACCGAGAGGCACAATGGGCAGAGAACACAATGCTCGATTTAGAATTTTGCTCTTTGGATTATGCGGATTCGGATAAAATTGTGTTTCATATTTCCAGTGGACTTTTTGTATATGATTTGCAACAACAATGTATTCTTCACAGCATTGACCTAAAAGCATTGAATTGTCAGGCGGTACAGACTGGAGGAGAATGCCTTGTCACAGTATATCAAAATAATAATGGACAAATTAAAGCAGTGATTACACCGTATCCATATTCTATTGATACTGGTTATGTCTATGATGTTGAGAACGATAAGTTGTTTGTATATAATACAGCATTGTTAGAGGATTACACATTGTTTGACCATTTTATCTCAAAATATGATATCAAAGATGGATTAAAAACATGGAGAATGGCAGAGAATGTTTTGCCCTTAGGGGAACATCTTTATGGAATGCTTTATTGGGATACAATAGAACTTACTAAAATGTATTATAAAGTAGGAGAACAGAAATATCAACTTTTTTCACAAGAACAGGCAACTTTGCCAAAATGTTTGAAACAAGATGATAGTTTCTATCAATCAATTGCTCAAAATTCTGGAACAAGTATTGACCAATGTCTGTTGGATTATCAGGGATTTTATAATATGCATGATTATGCTGGTATCTGTGCACTTTCCACGGGAGTGGAGTATTCAGATCAAAAACAGCAGGAGTTTGCAGAGAGCACAAGCAAATTATCACTTGCTGAGGAAGTAAGTCACTCTGAAGATAAGAAAGAATATATATTTCAGTTTTCTTACGAAGATGATTATGGAGAAGGAGAGACAAAAGTTTATATAAAACTTAATAATGTAGAAGAATTAGGCTGGCGTGTTGAGGGATTGCCAATTGCGAGATAAGCACATTAGTATGTATCTTTTACACACAAAGAATTGTTTTTATTTGATTTGTACTTCTTGACATTTAACACAACCCATAGTATAGTGTTCCTGTTGAATACTACTATATTGCAACGTTGATTCTAAGAGGCTATAGAACAGAAATGGGTGATGGAATGTATGGATAATACTGTGTTGGGTATTTTGACAGAAAAGCTAGTGCAGTTTGGATTGACTAGGCAAGAAGCAAATATTTATTTGTGCCTACTGCAAAATAAAGATTTGTCAGGTTATGAGGTATCTAAACTTACAGGAATATCGCGCTCTAATGTATATAGTACGCTTGCCAGCTTGGTGGAGGAAGGGGCTGCATATTTGTTGGAGGGAGAGACAAATAAATATACAGCAGTCCCAATAGAAGATTTCTGTGAGAACCGGATACGGCAACTCACAAGATTAAAACAAGAACTCACAGCGCAGATACCACAGATTAGCGATCGCTCGGAGGGATATATTACCATTAGCAGTCATAAACATATTGTGGATAAAATATATAATATGCTAAAACATGTTGAATATCGCGTGTATTTATCTATGCCAGAAAAGTATCTTGAGCAGTTTATACCACAGTTGGAACAGATTGCAGCGGAGGGAAAAAAGGTTGTGCTCCTTGTCAATACGACATCTGGAATTAGGATGAAAGGTTGTATTCTCTACCCGTTGGATAAGAGAGACAATCAGTTACGGTTGATTGTGGACTCTAGCTATGTTTTGACAGGAGAGATGACAGGAGACATCACAGATAGTTGCCTATATTGCGGTCAGAGAAATTTTGTAAATGTTTTTAAGGATTCTCTTAGAAATGAGATAAAATTAATAGAATTGACGAAAGCAGATAAAAAATTACAATAAATGTGCAAATTGTGAAAGGAGAAAGATACAAACAATGAAAAAAGAAACATTTGTTACAAAGGAGCAGATTGAGGAGATTGTAAAAATTTATCCGACGCCATTTCATATTTATGATGAGAAAGGAATCCGAGAGAATGCGCGTGCGTTAAAGGAAGCATTTGCATGGAATAAAGGCTTTAAGGAATTTTTTGCTGTAAAGGCAACTCCCAATCCATTTCTAATCAATATTTTACGCGAGTATGGATTTGGTTGTGATTGTTCGTCCCTCACAGAGTTAATGTTGAGTGATGCAATAGGCGTAGAGGGAAAAGATATTATGTTTTCCTCTAATGACACGCCAGCAGAAGAATTTGCTTACGCAGCGAAACTTGGCGCCACAATTAATTTGGATGATATCACACATATTGACTTTCTGGAAAAAACAATTGGAAAACTGCCAGAAACAATTTCATGTCGTTATAATCCGGGTGGACTTTTTCAAATTACGACAGATATTATGGATAATCCGGGAGATGCGAAGTACGGTTTTACAACAGAACAGCTTTTTGAAGGATATCGGATTTTGCAACAAAAAGGTGTTAAAAATTTTGGTATTCATGCATTCCTTGCAAGTAACACTGTCACAAACGAATATTATCCAACCCTTGCAAGGACATTGTTTGAGGTGGCTGTAAAACTTAGAAATGAGACTGGGGCAAATATTCGATTTATAAATTTATCAGGAGGAATAGGCATTCCGTATCGACCTGATCAAGAACCAAATGATATTAAGGCAATCGGTGAAGGTGTTAGAAAAGCTTATGAGGAAGTTCTTGTGCCAGCAGGAATGGGAGATGTGGCAATTTATACAGAATTGGGGCGTTTTATGATGGGACCATATGGGCATCTAATTGTAAAGGCAATTCATGAAAAGCATACCCATAAGGAGTATGTTGGAGTAGATGCCTGTGCAGTCAATTTAATGCGCCCTGCGATGTATGGAGCATACCATCATATTACAGTGCTTGGAAAAGAGAAGGAACCTTGTGACCATAGATATGATATAACGGGTTCCTTGTGTGAAAATAATGACAAATTTGCAATAGACAGAATGCTTCCTGAGATTGAGATAGGCGATTACATTGCAATTCATGATACAGGTGCACATGGTTTTGCAATGGGATATAATTATAATGGAAAGCTTAAGTCCGCAGAGCTTTTATTGAAGGAAGATGGAAGTGTACAGCTCATTAGACGTGCAGAGACGCCAAAAGATTACTTTGCAACGTTTGATTGCTTTGATATCTACAAAAAACTAGGTTTTTAAATTTTCTAATTGTTTATTGAGCAGAATGGAGTCTAGCTGTGGAGTTGCGTACAATCAGATGAGGTCTAAGCAGCGATCTTGAGATCGGAACTTTTGCGATTAACCAGTAAAGGGCGGCATAAGAGTTGCGACCAAGGTCGATTCGATTTTGACAGACTGTAGTGAGTGCGGGAGTGATTTTTTCTGCTATGGGCAGATTATCAAAGCCTACAACACTTAATTCTTGTGGAATTTTGATGCTCAGGCGAGCGCATTCTTTAATAACGCCGACTGCGAGTAGATCATTGCCACATATAATAGCAGTTGCCCCATTTTGGAAAAGGGTAGACAGATGATATTTTGCACTATCCTCTACATAATGGCCGTGTGCAATCAGATTTTCATCGATTTTTAGATGATGGCCTTGCATACTGTTAATATATGCATCATATCTATTGACAGTAACCATTGAGTTTGGAGAACCATTTAGCAAGGCAATTTTTGTGTGACCTAGTTCAGTTAGATGGTCGATGGCCAAATCAATTCCCTCAAAGCTGTCGGTGCCAACATAACCAACATTTGGATTTTTTAAGATATAGTTGTCAAAAAGAACAGTTGGTATTGTAGTGGTTTTTAACTGACTCATCCATGGATCTTTTAAGGCAAAACCTATCAGAAATCCTCCGTGAAAATTATTTTTTACCATATAGCGGTCATATGGATCGCGCAGTTGTAACAGTGGGGTAATTGGCACCACGGTAACATCCCAACTGTTGCGCACTGCTGCCTGCTTAAATCCTAGTATAATTTCAAAACCAAAATCACCAGGCATTTCATACTCCATGTTTTCGATAAAAATACAAAGGCGTTTTCGCGTCTCTTTTTTCATACGTTTCGTGACATATCCCATCTCAATTGCAGTGTCCAGAACTAATTTTTTAAGTTCTGGACTAATGTCTTTTGCGTCATTCAACCCCTTAGAAACCGTACTTGGAGCGATGCCAAGCCGGTTTGCAATATCTTTTATTGTAACCATGATCAATACTCTCTTTCGGAAAATTCTTCTTCCGGGATACTTTTGCACATCATCAATTAAAGGAAAATACCAGCTAAAGTTGATGCGCGTTCGATGTGATGAGTAACGTGAATTTTCCCTACTTAATTGCAATATCCCCTTATCAGTTTACATGATGTAAACATTGTTTTCAACTCTTATGACAAAAATATCCAAAAAAACTCTTTACAGGAATTCGCATAAAGTTATTTGCAAATTATAGTTTATGCGGTATAATCTTTAATAGACAAGGATGATAGAGGTATTTTGCAGCACAAAAGGTTTTGCGCCTTTTATTAGCACAGGGCTAATAGAAATATGTTAGCGGAAGCTGATGAGCGCCCAGTGTGCGAGTACAAGAAGTCGATTCTTTGTAACTCGATTAGTGCTCAATCGCCACATAAAAAGAAAAAGGAGTACAAAAATATGGACAATGCATTTAATACACCAATACAAGTGTTGGACGCAAATATGAACGCGGGAGAAGGTAAGGTAAAGCTCCCTATATTGAAATGTATTTTGCTTGGTATTATGGCGGGCGCATTTATCGCGTTTGGTGGAGCGTCAAGCAATGCAGCAGTACATAATATTGCCAATCAGGGACTTTCTAAAACACTTGCTGGTTGTATCTTCCCTGTTGGCCTAATGATGATTGTTTTTGTTGGAGGAGAGCTTTTTACCGGGGATTGTCTTTTGATTGCTGGAGTGATTGATAAGCGATTTAATACACTTGCAATGATTAAGACACTGGTGATTGTATTTTTTAGTAACATGGTGGGGGCAATATTGATTGCCACATTGGTATATTTTAGTGGCTTGCTCGACTATACAAATGGAGCGCTCGGTGCTTTTACTATCAAGGTAGCTTATGGAAAGGCAACAATTACACCATTTAAGGCAATCTGTTCTGGTATTCTCTGTAATATTCTTGTATGTATGGCGGTACTGATGGCGACTGCCGCCAAGGATATTGTAGGTAAGGTGTGGGCAATTTTCTTCCCAATTTGTGCATTTGTAATTGGTGGGTGGGAACATTGCGTTGCCAATATGTTTTATATTCCAGCAGGAATTATTGCAAGTATGAATGATACTTACGTGGCAAAGACAGAGGAGTTGTATGGCATTACCGCAAATCAGATTGCGTCGAATTTGACCATTGGTGGTTTTGCTTCTAATCTAATTCCAGTTACGATTGGAAATATTCTTGGTGGCATGGTATTTATCGCACTTCCGCTGTATGCGATTCACAAGAGCAAGCTTGTGAATAATATGAGATAATACAAGATTTATTATGGCAGTTTACAATCAGAAATCGGGCAGGAAAACCTGCTCGATTTCTTATGCACATAGATATTTGAATCAATTTAAGGAGTGAAAAAATGAATGATAAATTGACAAGAAATGATATTAAAAAGATGGAAGAAGAAATCGAGCATAGAAAGCTTGTAGTACGAAAAGAGGCATTGGAGGCGGTAAAAGAGGCACGTGCACAGGGGGATTTAAGTGAAAATTTTGAGTATTATGCTGCCAAAAAATATAAAAATCAAAATGAAAGCCGGATACGTTATCTTGAGCGAATGATTAAGACAGCACAGATTATTGAAGACAACACAAAAGAAGATGAAATTGGACTTAATAAAACTGTAAAGGTCGAGTTTGTGGAGGATGGAACGATAGAGACATATCGTTTGGTAACGACAGTACGAAATAATCCTTTGCAGGGACTTATCAGTATCGAGTCACCTATTGGAAAGGCGCTTGCAGGGCATAAGTGTGGTGACATAGTACATGTGCAAGTAAATAGTGATTTTGGCTATGATATAATTGTGAAATCTGTGGAAAACACTCCAGATGATGATTCGATTGCGCTGCGAAAATTTTAGTGTGTGATGGTTTGAAAACATATGCTACAAAAGTTTACAATTATAACTAGAATAGGAAGGAGTATTATATATGAATCTTATTAATATAGAAAATATTACAAAATACTATACTGATACGCCACTTTTTGAAAATGCATCGTTTACGCTTGATGATACAGAGAAAGTAGGGGTTATTGGCATAAATGGCACAGGAAAGACCACATTGTTAAAAATGTTAATTGGTGTGGAAGAACCAGACAAAGGAACTATCACAAGAGCAAACAACATTGTTATTCGCTATCTTCCGCAGAATCCAAAGTTTGATAAGGATGCAACTGTACTGGAAGCAGTGATGGAAGGCAATCGTACACAGGAAAATGAGTGGTCGATTGAGAGCGATGCCAAAACAATATTACAACGACTTGGTATTACAGAATATACTCAGAAGGTGAGTACACTATCTGGTGGTCAGCGCAAGCGAATCGCGCTTGCAAATACGTTGCTGTCAAGGGCAGAGATTTTGGTTCTTGACGAACCGACAAATCATCTGGATTCATCGATGGCAGATTGGCTGGAAGGATATTTAAAAAATTATAGGGGCGCGTTAGTGATGGTAACACATGACCGCTATTTTCTTGACAGCGTGTCCAATCGAATTGTAGAAATTGACAAGGGAAAGATTTATAGTTACCAAACGAATTACTCTGGTTTTTTGGAGCTAAAAGCACAGCGCGAGGACATGCAACTTGCGACAGAGCGTAAAAGACAAAGTATTTTGCGCGTAGAAATTGAGTGGATGAAACGTGGTGCGCGGGCCAGAAGTACAAAGCAAAAGGCACATATCCAGCGCTATGAAAATCTTGCCGCGCAAAAAGGCCCACAACAAGAGGCACAACTAGAATTAAGTTCTGTTTCTACCCGTATGGGGAAAACAACAATAGAGTTGCAGCATATTACAAAAGGTTATGGTGAAAAGAACCTTATTTTTGATTTTAACTATCTATTTTTAAAGAATGATAGGATTGGATTTATTGGAGAAAATGGCTGTGGAAAAACAACACTTATGAAAATTATCTGTGGGATAGAACAGCCTGATTCCGGTGAAGTGATAAAGGGACAAACTATTCAGATTGGATACTATGCACAAGAGATTCAAAATGATGCGCAAGCAGGCCTTGCCTACATGAAACCTGAAATGCGAGTTATTGATTATATCCGAAATACAGCAGAATATGTACAGACAACTGACGGTTCTGTTTCGGCGTCGGTGATGTTGGAGCGGTTTTTGTTTCCGCCAGAGAAGCAGTATGGGTTGCTTGGCAAACTATCTGGTGGAGAGCGACGTAGATTGAATCTTTTGCGCGTGCTGATGGAGGCGCCAAATGTATTGATTCTTGACGAGCCAACCAATGACTTAGATATCCAGACGTTGACTATTCTCGAGGATTATCTGGACCACTTTGACGGCATTGTGATTGCAGTGTCACATGACCGATATTTTTTAGACCGTGTTGTGCGAAGGATTTTTGCCTTTCAAGATGGAATCATTCGACAATATGAAGGAGGATTTACAGATTATCAGGCAAGACAACAGCAGGAAGAAGGGATAAAAGAGGACGAAACAAAAAATACTGCGAAAAAGTCTACTTTGGAGAAAGAGGCATCTGTAAGTTTAAAGAACATTAAAAATCGTCAAGAAAAATTAAGATTTTCTTATAAAGAACAAAAAGAGTATGAGACCATCGAAGAGGAAATTACATTACTGGAAGAAAGGTTGCAAACACTTGATACAGAGATGGTAGAAAATGGTTATGATTTTGTAAAGTTAAATGAGCTGACTACAATGAAGGAAACTACTGAACAACTTCTGGAGGAAAAGATGGAGCGCTGGATGTATCTGCAGGATTTGGCGGAAAAGATTGCGCAGCAGACAAATAAGAAAATGTGAAAAAAGTGTGAAGATATTAAAAAGATATTGACTTATTTTTTTATATAGAATAATATGTTAGCACACGAACAGTTTGAAAACGAACAAATAATAATTTTTGTTTGGAGGAGAGGTGAATTAAACATGGAGGAACCGGGACATTGTGGTTGTAATGCACCCAAGAAAGGGAAAATAGGGCATATTATTAAGAGACTGCATAGCGCATTTGGAAAAAAGTTTATGACTTGCGGTATGGCGGTGGGACTTGATGAGGTGACATTGATGCACGGCTGGATTATGGGTTATCTCTATCATAATCAAGGGAAGGCGGTTTACCAAAAGACGATTGAGTCGGATTTTAATATCAGGCGCTCCACAGTGACAACGATATTGCAGCTTATGGAAAAGAAAGGGTATATCAAACGGTCAGCGGTGGAGAAAGATGCGCGGCTCAAACAGATTTTTCTCACTGAGCAGGGAATGGCGATTGCTATCAAGACAGAAGCGATGATTATCAATATGGAGGATAGTATATTAGAGGGAATTGAGAAGGATAAGTTGGATATTTTTTATGAGGTAGCGCAGAAACTTATGACAAATATGAAGCAATAGCCAAAAGAATCAATATTTTTTGTGGCTATTACAATAAATAACAAACTGTGAAAAAATTTTGCAGTTAAGAAGTTGCGAATGGAGGTTTCGTTATGCTAAAGGTATTAGGCGCACAAATTAGGGAATTTAAAAAAGATTCTGTACTTACGCCTGTTTTCATGATTTTGGAGGTTATCATGGAAATGATCATTCCGTTGCTGATGGCATCCATTATTGACGAGGGAGTCAACGATGGGAACCTAAATCATATCTACAAAATTGGTGGTATTATGATTGTAGTGGCACTAATTGGATTGTGGGCAGGACTGATGGGAGCAAAGTATGGTGCGAGGGCGTCGACAGGCTTCGCGAGAAATCTTAGAAAAGCAATGTTTGAGAATATTCAGACATACTCGTTCTCAAATATTGACAAATATTCTACATCAAGTTTAATCACACGACTTACAACAGATGTGACAAATCTACAAAATGCATTTCAAATGGTTTTGCGTATGGCGATGCGCGCGCCGGCATCTATGATTATTGCGATGGTGATGGCGTTTTCCATCAATGCGCGACTTGCGAGTATTTATCTTGTTGCTGTAATGTTTTTGGCAGTCTGTCTTGCATTTATTATGCCACGAGCAAATAAGTATTTTCGCCAGTTATTTGAGAAGTATGATGACCTAAATGCAAGTGTGCAAGAAAATGTATCTGCAATCCGTGTTGTGAAAGCATATGTACGAGAGGATTATGAGAAAGATAAGTTTGCCAAGGCAAACCAGAACATTTACAATATGTTTCTAAAAGCGGAGAAACTTGTGGTTATTAATATGCCACTAATGCAAGTGACAGTGTATGGATGCATCTTATTAATTTCATGGTTTGGCGCTAAAACAATTGTTGCTGGAAATCTTACAACAGGCGAAATGATGAGTCTGTTGGCATATTGTATGAACATTTTGATGAGTTTGATGATGGTATCTATGATTTTTGTCATGCTTTCAATGAGTTATGCTAGTGCAAAGAGAATTGCGGAAGTTTTGACTGAGCAGACAGACTTACACAATCCAGAAAATCCAGTTACAGATGTAAAAGATGGCAGCATTGTATTTAATGAAGTATGTTTTGCTTACAGCAAGGACAGCAAGCCTGTATTAAATAATATCAATCTGCAAATCAAGTCAGGAGAGACCATTGGTATTATTGGTGGAACGGGCAGTGCAAAGTCAAGTCTTGTCAATTTAATTAGCCGCTTGTATGATGTTACGTCCGGGGAGCTTTTGGTCGGTGGGCTTGATGTGCGCAAATATGATATGGAGGCGCTTAGGAATCAAGTTGCTGTAGTATTGCAGAAGAATGTATTGTTTAGCGGAACGATTCTTGAGAATCTTCGATGGGGTAACAAGGATGCCTCGGAGGAGGAGTGTATCAGAGCCTGTAAACTTGCCTGTGCAGATGAATTTATTCAGAAAATGCCTGACAAGTACAATACATTTATTGAGCAGGGAGGAACAAATGTATCTGGTGGACAGAAACAAAGACTCTGTATTGCAAGAGCACTACTCAAAAAACCAAGGATTTTAATACTTGACGATAGCACAAGCGCAGTGGATACTGCTACAGATGCAAGGATTCGCAAGGCTTTTATAGAGGAAATACCAGATACGACAAAGTTAATTATTGCGCAGAGGGTGAGCAGTGTACAAAATGCAGACCGTATCCTTGTTATGGACAATGGTATTGTTACTGCATTTGGCACACATGAGGAACTGTTGGAGACAAGTTCGATTTATCGTGAGGTATTTGAATCCCAGACAGGTGGAAGTGCGGACTTTGATCAGAACGGAGGTGACAACTGATGCCAGGACCAGGACATCCAATGAGAGGACCCAAAGGAACTAAACCAAAGATTGAAAATCCAGGGAAGCTTTTTAGAAGGCTTATGGGAACAGTGTTTAAAAATTATACACCACATATTATTGTCGTTATTATATGTATTTTTGTCGGTGTATTTGCTAATATTCAGGGTACACTGTTTACACAGACCTTGATAGACGAATATATTATGCCACTTTTAGGAACAGAAAATCCAGACTTTTCTGGATTGGCGCAGGCAATTTTTCGGGTTGCATGTTTTTATGCAATCGGAGTAGGATCTACTTATTTGTATAATCGGATTATGATCAATGTAAGTCAAGGTACAATGCGAAGTATCCGAACGGAAATGTTTAACAAGATGGAGTCGTTACCAATCAAATATTTTGATACCCATCCACACGGCGATATTATGTCTCGCTACACGAACGATATCGATACGCTAAGACAGATGATCAGTCAAAGTATGCCACAATGTTTTAGTAGCGTTATCACAATAGTCAGTGTGCTTATCAGCATGGTTATATTAAGCGTACCATTGACTATAACAACGTTGATTATGGTATCATTAATGTTGTTTGTCACAAAAAAAGCGACTGGACTTTCGGGTAGATATTTTATGGCACAGCAAAAGGCAATCGGTTCTGTAAATGGATTTGTCGAAGAGATGATGGAAGGACAAAAAGTAGTAAAGGTATTTTGTCATGAAGAAGAAAGCATGGCGCGTTTTAATGAATTAAATGAGGAATTATTTGAGAGTTCTTACAATGCAAATCAGTTTGCAAATATGCTTGGACCAATTAATGCACAGCTTGGAAACTTAAGTTATGTGGTGTGTGCAATTGTCGGTGGTGCACTGGCTCTCGGAAACATTGGCGGGTTGACGCTCGGCGGACTTGCAAGTTTTCTTACCTTTAACAAAAGCTTTAACATGCCAATTAATCAGGTAAGTATGCAGTTTAATTCCATTGTTATGGCACTTGCAGGTGCGGACCGCATCTTTAAGATGTTAGACGAACAGCCAGAGGCTGATGACGGATATGTTATGCTGGTAAATGCAGAGGAAATTAATGGAGAACTTAGAGAGACAACAAAGCACACAGGAATGTGGGCGTGGAAACATTACCACAAAGACAGCGACACAACAACTTATCAGCGGCTTGAGGGCGCTGTTGTGTTTGATGATGTGGACTTTGGCTATACAGATGATAAAATTATATTGCACAACATTAAGATGTTTGCAGAGCCAGGGCAGAAGATTGCATTTGTTGGTTCTACAGGTGCAGGCAAGACAACAATTACAAATTTAATTAACCGATTCTATGATATTCAAGATGGAAAAATTCGTTATGATGCAATCAATGTTAATAAAATAAAAAAGGCGGACTTACGTCGTTCATTAGGAATTGTACTTCAGGATACACATTTGTTTACGGCTACTGTAATGGAGAATATTCGTTATGGTAAGTTGGATGCTACAGATGACGAGGTTATTGCAGCTGCAAAACTTGCCAATGCGCATGAGTTTATCGAGAAACTTCCAGATGGCTATAATACACTTCTTACTGGCGACGGTGCAAATCTAAGTCAAGGACAAAGACAGCTGCTTGCGATTGCGCGCGCTGCGATTGCGGACCCGCCAGCATTGATTCTTGATGAGGCGACCAGTTCAATTGACACGCGCACAGAGAAAATTGTGCAAGATGGTATGGATAAATTAATGAAAGGCAGGACGACATTTGTAATTGCACATAGACTTTCCACTGTTAAGAATAGTGACTGTATTATGGTACTTGAGCAGGGAAGAATTATTGAGCGCGGGACACATGATGAGCTTATTGAGGCAAAAGGAAAATATTATCAACTCTATACAGGAAATGCGATTGCGGCAAACTAATACAAGTCTGATGCAAATCTAAGAGATAATTGGAAAAAATGGATATAAATTTAGGAAATTGTCTATACAATTTCCTTTTTTTATGTTATATTAAATATAATTTGAGGTTACATAATAAGTATACAATTTAATAGACTTTATGAGGCTATTTTATAAAAAGGTGTGATAAATGGGAAGTGACAAAAGAGGTAAAAGCGATTACAGTGCTGGTTATAGCCCAAAAGCAGTAGAGCATGATTTACAGATTATCAGTCAGTTAACACGGGGAATGATATTGGGCCGAAAGAAACTCACAACGCAACAAGCGCAGGAATTATATTATAAAATTAAAAAAGAAAACATACAATTTCAGAGTGAAACGGGTGAAAATTTTCTGTTAAGTTTGTATGAGAATATGACAGATACCCAAATTCAACAGATTAATAATACAGTACGGCGAAAGAGACAGAAAAAACAGAACAGAAGAACACTGTTACGCATTAATCGAAAGATTGCATGTATCGTGTCGGCACTGGTTTTTATTGCATCAATCTTGTGTATTAACTGGAATTTATTGATGGATGTTAGGACGAATTATCAGACTAGAAAGCTACAGGAAAAGATAATAGAAAGTGACATGTATCTAGTGACAGAAAATAATACAAATCTACGAACACAGAATAAGGAACAAACAACCTATATAGAACCATATAAAGAAACGAGTGAAAACAGTAATAATATTTTATCTAAATTTGTACAATTATATGAAGAAAATCAAGATTTTGTAGGGTGGTTAAGAATACCAGGAACTAAGATAGATTATCCAGTAATGTCAAAGAGTGATGATAATAATTATTATCTTGATAAGAATTTTAAACAACAATATGATAAAAATGGTTTGTTGATACTGGATTATCGCAATGAAATTCAAAAAGACAAAGTGACAGGTCCACAAAATTTTATTATATACGGTCATAATATGAGAACAGGAGTTATGTTCGGGACGCTTAAAAATTATAAGGAGAAAGCTTTTTGTGATGAACATATGACAATTCAATTCGATACTTTATATGAAACTTGCGAGTATAAAGTAGTAGCGGCAATGTTAAGCGGTGTGGCATACGAAGATGAAGATGTTTTTCGCTATTATGACGCAATTGATATTAGTACCCAAGAAAACTTTAATGCGTTCCATGATAATATACTTTCCAACGCTATTTATACAACAGATGAGACGATTACATATGGGGATACCTGCTTGATTTTGTCCACTTGTGATAATTATAAGGAAGATGGACGATTTGTAGTGATTGCAAAGAAAGTGGGTTAAATTTTTAAAAATAAATTAAAATTTATAGATAAGAGGGGATTACTATGTATCGGAGATTAAAAAACATTTTAGGGGTAAGTTTGATGATTTTGGCGATTGTTATTTCGCAAGTGCCTATGCCAGACGCACAAGCAGAGATTCCGCAGCAGTCAGAAACAGAGACGCAGACAGAAAATTCTTCAGCATTGGATGAAAACATGAATAGTAACACGACGTCTTTGAAAGAAGAGGAACAGGCAACAGAGGAAAATACAGTTGAAACATCAATAAAATCGGAGGAAAGTACACCGGAGGACACAACAGAATCAGAAGGTAGTATAGTTGAGACATCGACAGAATCAGACGAATGTTCAACAGAACAAACAACTGAACCAGAGGGCAATACCGTTGAGACGTCGACGGAATCAGAGGATGATTTACCAACGGAGTCAGAGGACAATATAACAAGTTTTCCATCAGAATCTTCCTCGGAGATTTTAATTAATCCTGATGAGAAATATACAGTAATTTTTGATACTGGAATTCCAAAGGTAAATGGTGAGAAAAAAGAGGTACTTTTTGGCCGGACAGTATCTGAACTTGTATCAATCAATGGCGAGCAACCACGAATTTTAAGAAAAGGAATTTATCAGGTTGAGCAAGACGACGGAAAACAGGAGATTGTATATACATTTGCAGGATGGTATCAAGATAATACATGTACAATAGAATGGGATTTTGCCAACAATACAATAGAACAGAATACAACAATTTATGCAAAGTGGGATAGACAGACAAGACCGTATTACTATGTAACTTATCGTGCAGCAGACGACAGTGAAAATGCTGTTAACATACCTGAAAAGCAGAAATTGTATGCGGATGAAAAATTGGAAAAACCGTTAAAAAAGCCCTCTTTGAAGAATCGGAGCTTCAAAGGTTGGTATATGGACGCTTTGGAGGCAAAATCGAAGTTTCAGGCATGGGGAAAGCCTGTAACAAAAGATTTAACACTCTATGCTCACTTTGAGGAAAAAAGCAATATCGTAGTTTTTCATATGAATGGAGGCGGATTTACAGGGAAATATAATGGGAAATCTTATACAGATACAGCAAGTTTAACCGTAAAAGTCACAACAGGGAAGAAAATTTCTTCTGCTCATTATCCGAGCAGCGGATTAAAATATTCTAATTTTTCAACGGATTCTAATTGGTATAAGGACAAGGAATGCCTTCAGCTATATCAACAGGATTCTGTAGTAAAGGAAGATCTTACTTTATATAAGAAGTGGTATTATACATCATCAGGATTCACAATGAATGCAGCAGGAAATGTACTGTACAAATATAGTGGAAATGAGACGAATGTCACAATTCCTGACTCTGTTAAAATTATTGGAAACGATGCGTTTATTAGTACGAACAATATTGAAAGCATCACATTGCCAAACAATATATCTGAGGTGAAGGAGAATGCTTTTCGGGGAATAAAGAATGCAACAAAAGATATTACAATTACAGGAAAAACGGAGAGTGCAAAGAACATTGCAAAAGGACTGGCCAATCAGTATACACGTTTTACATATAAAGAAAGTAAGGCAGATGATGTTGTTGTAAATAAGACATCGTCCGAAAGTATTGTACTTGGCGCGACAGTTTCAGGAAATGCTGGGACTACAAATAATAAAACAAATACGAACATCAAAACTGTAACACCATCAACAACACCATTGGCATCCACATCGCAGTCAGGGATAACGATACCGCCAGCAAATATGTCCGGGACAACATCTCCAGTAAATGTGCCGCAGTCAGGAGTGACAACACAGCCGTCAGCATCCGTATCACGACCAGTATCTGCAGCACAGCCTTCCTCGAAGCCACAGTCTGTAGGACAAAATACAGTGTCATCTTCACAGCAGAGTCAATCTGGGTCGTCGGTATCTGCTTACCAAAATGATAAGACGACACAAAAGCCCAATATTACATCGGCAAGTGCACCAAGAAGTACAGCACATATTAAAGATTCGACACCCAAGACAGGTGATCCAGTACAATATCGTATGCTTGTTGTATGTGCATTGTTTTCAGTAGGAGTATTACTTGTTCTTACCGGGAACGGAAGAAGGAAGAGATCTTCTGCATCTTAGCAATATCGTCGGGGGTTGAGTATTTTTTCAAAACAGAGAAAATAAGCTCAACCTCTTCTGGATGAAAAGTAATGTTGTTGTCCTTGCTTAGTTTGTTTAGTGACATTAAAAATGCCATCATTTTTTTCTGCGTGTCTGCTTGATTGCCATCTTTGTTAATTGCGGTGCCTTGAAGAAACATTTTATCAAGAAAGTCAAGCTTCGCCCGGTCAATTTTTTGAAGTTCTGGATCATTCATCCACTGATTATTTGATTCCATTGTCATTTCCTCCAAACATTTTCATCATTTCCATAATTTCATTGAGATTGAATGCGCCTGTGTTATCATTGCCAGGCGATAAGCTTTCCATTAGATTACCAAGATCCATAGAATTGCCTAAATCAGGATTTAAACTTTGTATTAGTTCCATCATTTGTTGCATTTCTTTTATATTTTTCATGGTTTTCATGGCAGAGAGTATCTGGTTAAAACTTTGTTCTTCACTTGGAGCAAGATACTTGTGGACGGCTTTGTAAATATTTTCCAAATTTTCTGCTGGATCAATATTGGCAGTAGGCTTAACACCAGTGTCTATGCTGCTGGCATGAATTCCATTAGAATAGTTAGAAGAGCCTTTACCCAGTAGAGACATAGTATATTGAAATTCCATATATTTAATCAAAGCAGGCAGCATCCGAAAGTTATCATTCCCCATAAAAGGTAGAAGAGACTTTAAGATCTGGATGTGATTCGTGGTATAAAAATGGTCAAATGCCAACACGTAATCATTATCCTCCATAACGAAACCTCCATTTCTTAGCAGACCTGCAAATTGATATTGAAGTCTTTAGCATTTTCATATTATATATATGAAATGCAAACATTGGTTATGCACATCTATGATATGCTTCAAAGTAGAATTCATAAAGATTATGAGGGTCCGTGTAAAACGGACCCTCAGGAATTAGATTATTAGCAGCATCCGCATCCGCCGCCATTACCACCGCCACAGCAGCAAAGCAGAAGGAGAATCCAGATCCAGCTGCCGCATCCGCCGTTGTTGCTTTCGCATCCACAGCCACATCCACAGCCGTTGTTAGAAACGCCGAAGCCACCAAATCCACTATTGCCGCCACAGCAGCAAGACAGAAGGATAAGAATCCAAATCCAGCTGCCAAAACCGTTGTTGCTACCGCATCCACAGCCACACTCCGAAACAGTATTTGTCTGATTGCAGCCACAATGGCTTGCTGATAATTCACTCATGTTGAGTACCTCCGAAGAAGCTTTTTTCTATACTATATGATTATGTGCAGAAAGTGTTCCTGATTTTTCCTACTTTTATTAACGATCAAACGGCAACCCTTTTTGAATAATTGTAATCATAATTCAAACTTCGGTTCTTATTCGCAATTGTATATAACAATTCTTCTTTTTAGTCTTGTGTTTTTGTAGTATTATAGATAAAAGTTTTGTATTTTTAATTTTATATGAATTTAGAATGTACGTCCTACAATTTATCAAAGGGCATAATCCTTTATTACAATTGTATTACTTTTATCAGATAATTCATTGAATATTTAGAAAAAATATATTATAATAGTAAATAATGTACTCTAAATAAATAAGTATAAGGGTGTTATGTATCGTTTTAGTAAGTATTCATGCAAAACACCAACAGATAAGGGGGATTTCAAATATGAGGTCAACTAAGATAGGACGAAAAATGTTGGCAGGAGTATTATGTGCTGCCATGATGTTTCAATGTGTGCCGGCGGAGGCAGTGGCGAGGGAAGGTACAGAGATAGAACAATCTTATGACCATGAGGCGCTGGATACAACAAAGGTGGAGTCACAGCAAAAAAATACAGAAACGAATGCAGATGTAGAAGTATCTGAAGTGGAAGATACACAAACAATATCAAAAACGGAGACAGAGGAAACATCTGAAGTAACTGAGAAATCAGATGTTTCGGAATCGTCAGAATTTTCTGATAATTTAGAGGCAGATGATATATTATCTGTACCTGTTGAGACCGACAAAGCAGAAACGGTTCCAGAATCAGATACTACAGAAATAGCATCTGCCACAGAAGAATCAAGCACTCTGGAAACATCGACAACGGAAGAATCAGACATATTAGAAACGTCAACAATAGAAGAGTCAGATGCATTAGAAACATCAAGTCCATTGGAAACAGAAGACTTCGAGGAAACAGAAGAGACAGTTGAGGCTACAGAGACTCTTGAGATGGGAACTGAGAGTTTAGAGACAGAAACCACAGAGATAGAGGAAGTAACAACAGAACAAGAAATTACTTTGTTTGCGGAGGAATTACCAGATTACAAAAAGCTGCTTTCTGTTGTCTCGGAATTAAAATATTACTATTATAAAGAAGCAAAAGATATCTTTGTAAAATTAGAAGGATGTGAAATTCCAGATACAGTTGATGTTGAATTTTATATTGATGAAACAGATACTAATCCAAAGCCAAAAGTAGATTATGAAAAAAGAGGAGACTATTATTGTATTTCTCTGCAGAATATGAGTATTTCGACAGGGGTACATACATTAACAGTTAAATTAAAGGATTCACAAGCGCCAGACCCTACTGCCGAATTAGTAAACAGAAAGTTTGAATTTACAACAGAAGAAGCAAATGTATTTCCAGAAGCAAACAAATATTATATTTCTGCAACAGATGATACGATAGAAGTAGCACTTTTTAGCCCAGAGGATAATATCACGTCTGTTCAGATTACTGCGCCAAACGGAGATATTGTTGCGCGTTCTGAACAAGAAAGTAAGGCCATACCTCAGAAAGAAGATCCTCGTTATTCAGGTATTGGAAATGAATACGAGTACGAAACAGATATTTTATATAAGACGATATGGGTTTTACCTACAGAAAAAAATGCACTTGAAATAGGCAACTACGATATCCGCCTGACGCTTGATAGTGGTTCTGATATGTTGCTTAGCAATGTTATAGAAGTTTCTACGAAGGCAGTTGTTACAAAATGTACATTGGGTATGGATTATGATAATACAAGTAATTTTGTCTATTTGTATATTCAGGGAACTGGTTTTAATCCTTCCCAGGTTCGCTTTGATTTTGAAGATAAGGCGACATCTGCAATTTTATCTACTACGCGAATTGACTATAAGACTGTACAATCGGGATTTGTTGTAAAGTTCCGAAAAGAAGGAAACTGGGAAAAGGCTGGAAAAGAAATTAAGGTTACTATCTCCAAAAAGTCCGGTAATATTAACTTCACACAGACTGAGTTTGAGGCATTGTTAGAGAGTGGTATCTACTATGCAGAGTATAGTAATGTGCTGAATGCTGTGGAAGTAGGTGTCACAACAGACTTAAATGGAAAAGCAGTAAAGTTTAGTATTGTAAATGAAAAGGTTGATAAGCCTTCCTTTGAATCAGAGGTTACAACAAGGTCATTGACAGAGAGCTTGATTTACCTTACCCCTGCTAAGGAATTAAATCAGGGAGTTTATTATGTGAAACTAGAAGAAACGGGGGGAAATACTTATTATAAAGAGTTTACTGTCAGTCAGAAAGCGCCGGTTACAAATCATTGGGATGCACCGACGGTGATTTCAAAGAATGCAGAAAGACATGATTTTTATTTCTTTGCTACAGAGGCCGGAATCAGCAATGATACATTGAAAGCATCGATAGATGGATACAATGGAGAAGTGGCTGTCTACGCAAGCGAGTGGCATCGAGAGGATGATGCAAAAGGAACTCGTATCCAGGTATGGATTCCTACACAAAAGTTGTCACTTGGAAACCATACTGTAAGAATTATAAGAGATAACAAAGCATATACTTCTTATACATTTGAAGTGATTGATTCCGATTACAAAAAATTTGTTCTTGATACCTGCGCGCTTTCTTGGATTGATGATAAGACAATACAAGTTTATATAAAAACGCCAAATTGTGCAGAAACCGATGATTTTGATGTTAAATTAACTGAAATTGATGGTGGAGAAGTGACAGGAATCAGTACAGTGGTGACAGAAAGATATACAGATAGTGTTTTTATGAACATTACTGGTTTAGACAAAAGTAAGGCGTTTAAAGACTATAATGTACTGATAACACATAAGCAATTTGGGCAGCCGTATAAAATGTCCGACCTCGATGTCCCATATTATACTGAGGTTAATGGTGAAAGGAAATCCATATCTTCTAATAAAGGCCTTCCAGTATTAGCAAACAATCGCGTAATTGGTATTAATATCCAGAATTTGGCGCTGCCTGCAACTTTGACAATCTATGCGACAGAAAATACAGATGTGATTGATAGAATTACAATTCCTTCTACAACCGAGGGCAATTTTTATTATTTTACAAAAGAATTTTATGACAGCCTAGAAAAGAAGGATCGATTGTATGACATGACAGTCACAGATTTTGGGGAGAACTGGGGAAGATCTTATGCAAGGATTAATCTTGGCTACAAAGAAGAAGAGACAGTTAATGATTTTGACTTGCAAATAATCACGGATACATTGTATGTTGATGGAGCAGAAAGTGGAAAATCAACAGTGATTACAGTGTCAGGAAACAAGCAAAAACCGGTATTTGAAGTTTCTAATGATGAGATCGTGGAATTGCAAGAATTTATAGAAACTTCCGAGGAAACTGGAGTGCAGACAACAGACCCCAACAAAAGGCGGGTTATTGCCAAAAGTACAGGAACAACGTTTATTACAGTCATTGCAGACGGCGTGAAAAAAAGTGTATTTGTCACAGTTACTAGAAATACCTCTGGCATTACGATAAATACTTCTAATCGACATATGAAAGTTGGGGATTCTTTTGAGGCAGAGGCATTTATTCAGCCATCAAGCGCGGAAGATCCAACGCAGATTGTAAGTTTTACATCATCAGATAACAATGTATTGTACGTGAAAAAATTAACAGACAGAACAGCAAGAGTTACTGCGTTGAAAGCAGGAACGGCTGTACTGCGCGCTACATTGGAAGGAACACCGTATACTGTGGCAGTGACAATTTCCATTACAGATTCTTTTCCTCTGTATGACAAAAAGGAAATTAAAATCAAGGAAGTAGGAATTGTCAGTTATATTGAGAATGTTGACCGTGCATTATCCTATTGTAAATTGCCAAAAGGTTGGGAGTGGAACAACGACGATCTTATCTTGACTGCAAGCGATGAGCTGCAATATTGTTGGGCAACTTATACGGAGGAAGGATACCAGCCGTTTTCTGCGAGATTGCCAGTGGCTGCTACGCGCATTGTCGGTATTGATATAACGGGTAAGAAATTGATTAATCAGGGACAGAAAGAGACCTATCAGATTACCTATCAGTATATTGGAGCAGATATTAATACCCCCAAATTCAAGGAACGACTCACTACAAACTGTGTTAGGACATCCGAGGAAAATATAGCTGCTGTGGAAACTTTAGATTGGGATAATCTTGTAATTGCAGCGATGGACAAAACAAGTGGGGGAACAGCTAACTTTTCATTGACATTGGCGATTGACCAAGGAACAAGTCAGGGGGCTGATCTGTTCGTAAAAGATTTTAGTGTTGAAGTTCCACTAACAGATTGTGTCAATAATGTAAAAGTAAAACCTGTAAAACTAGGGAATGAAAAGTTTACATATGTAGAAACACAAGATCGAATGGAGGTTGATCAAAAAGACGTTCGAGACGCAAATAATAAATACTTCATAAAACTTGAAGCGGAGGCTACCATCAATGGAAAGCCTGCACCCAATATAAAGTTTGATTGGGAGTCAAGCGATAAGACTGTGGCAACAGTTGCGGTAAATGACAATAATGAAGTGATTCTCACTGTGAAAAAAGAAGGAACTGTAGAAATTACTGCAAAGGCAAAGGACCAAGGAGAGTGTACGGGAACTCTGCGTGTAAATATTATGGATTATGCGCCGATTCTTGAGACATCGAGTGTTACAATCAACAAGTATTATATTTACGGAACTGAACTTGGGTTACAGGAGCAGAATGGAAACAAGATTAAATCTGTCAATGTGTTGGAAAAGGATGGGGAAGAGGATAAGAATTCACCAAACTTCTCCGTCAGCGTGCCTATAGAAGGAAAGGCCAACTTAAAATTAAAGCCCAATGCAACAGCATTATCGGATACAAAAAAGACTGTAAGAACTTGCAAATTGGAGGTTGTCACAGAAAAAGGAAAGTATTCATATTCATTAAAAGTTACAACAGATATCACAAAACCTTCAGCGACAGTAAAATTAAAGACAAAGGCCAATTTGTTTTATAGGGATGCAAAGGCTGTCTATACAATATCAAGCAAATATGATATTCAATCGATAGAGATTCCAGAAGTGGATGGTATTGGTTTTAATGGAAGCTATCATCGCAGCAATAGTACAATTACTTTTGAGGCGAAAGGGCTTGATAACAGTACAGCTAGTCAGTTTGCTTCTAAATCATTGAAGAAGGTACAATTTAATATTACATTTGCAGGTTATACACAGCCGCAGTCGATGGAACTTACAATTGCGACAGAAAATAAAAAGCCATCATTGAGTTTAACTGGAATGGTAATTTGTCCAGGAATTTCATCAGGGGTGATTAATGTTATTAATTCCAAGACAAAAGAGCAAATTCCCTTGGATAACACAATGACACTTGTGGTTACAAAACCGCAGAATAGTGGTATTAATCTAACGATTAATAGAAATGGCAGTGCATCTGTAGATTACCTTGGTACAAAAAATGTATCTTACACTACAGAACTGAAAAGCTCTAATTGGACGCAGGCGGTCAATGTAAAAGGAAAGATTACTTATGTAACATCTCCAGATAAGTTGTCGTTATCATTAGGTAGTAAGCAGCTAACATTGAATATGGCTACAAACATTACTGCAAATGGTACTCATACGATTCCTATTGCTGTGAACGGCAGTGATATTGGAATTACAAGGCTGACTTATGGAGGAACAGCAGCAAAGTTAATTGAGACAGATGAGTATCTTGCATGTGATTTTAGACCTTCTAGTCAAGGGATTCGGAGCATTAGCTTGGGATTGAATGCAGGAAAGCGCGGAAATGTTAAGGCGGGAACTTATAAATTGGATTTGTTTGCGACCATAAGGCTATTGGAACAAGAGATAACGATTAAGAAGGCAACGCTGACAATCAAGCTTACAGAGGCAAACAAAGCAAAAGTAACACTTGCATCACCTAAAGGAAAGATTAATTTGGTAGATAGGGAAAATACATCTGTAATATATACCCCGAAAGTTTCGGGAATTGATTCTTCTGTTAGAAGTGTAAGTGTGGTAGGAGAAAATGCAGATTATTTTACGGCTTCTTTAAATGCAGACAATAAAGTGGAAGTGAAGCTCAAGACTGGAAAAGCGATGTCCTCGAAGCAATCGTATCCTTTAACAATTCAATCTGTATTACAAAATGGATACAAAATTTTGTCCACTGTGAAAATCAAACCTGTCAATACACTACCTAAGATTGTATTGACTCCTGCTAAGTGTAATTTGTACAGAACAAACTATAATAAGTTTACAACTTCTGTATCGTTAAAGAACAGTAATATTGATATCAATAAGATCACAGGAATTAAGATTGATACAAGTAATAAAAATAATGTGAATAACTTTTTGGTAATC
Source organism: Lachnospiraceae bacterium (assembly GCA_011959805.1). Classification (GTDB taxonomy): domain Bacteria; phylum Bacillota; class Clostridia; order Lachnospirales; family Lachnospiraceae; genus COE1. The sequence goes on from BLMC01000001.1 coordinate 118,267, forward strand.
AATAATATCAGTAAAGATGGCACAATAAGTTTTAATTTGGCGGGCAATAGAACCGAGATTAAAAAAGGACAATATAAAGTAAAATGCTTTGTTACATTTCGAGATGCAGATCCTGAGGCAAAACCTGCTTCGGTAACTATGACAATCACTGTTAAATAATTATATTGATAATTACACAAAATGTACAAATATTAGAAACAGCACGTGAAATTTGTGCTGTTTCTAATATTTTGTCATAAAAATCGGAAAAAGACTTGAAATTAACTGAAAATATAGTAAAATAATAATATATATGTAAACCGTTTAAATAGAATATTTATGTAAATGAGTTAATTTATTAGACAGAAAGGAAGATAGAATGGCGGAAGTGAAATGGACTGTTGAGGGCAGACGGTTTCGGAACGCGGAGGAATATCAGGCGGCGCTTAGAGACAAAGAGCTCATCGATTCCATTACCGGCAGTCTGACTCTGGATAATCCAAAAGATATTGAAATATTGTATCAGAAATTGAAAGAGGGACATTATACATTTGAATCGATTGTAGGCAGACAGTTTGATGATAATATTTATGAATTATATCAGCGAATTAGACAAGAAGAGAAACAAGCAGAAGAAATGAAGGCTGCGCGAAAACAAAAAAGGAAACAGCAGATTCAAAAGCTTGAAAATATAATAACATTATCCAAAAAATCACAAAAATTAGAGAATAAGACAAAACTTGAGGATTTTGATAAAAATATGCAAGAGCAAATTATAGAAATACTCAGGAAAAAAGAAAAGAAACGAAAAATCTTAGTGGCAGTCTGCCTGTTTTTGTGTATTGTCAGCTTTGGATATCTGGGGGCGTATTATCAGGTATCTGCCAAGAGCGCAAGAGAATTTGAGGAACTTTCGGCGTTGAAGAAAGCAGGTGCATGGGGGGTAAGTTCTAATAATAAAAAAGTTGAGGTGCATCTTACTGACAAGGATACTTCTGTGCCAGATATTTTACCAGAGTATGAAAAAATACATCAAAAGAATCAAAAACTAATTGGATGGGTCAAAATTGACGATACAATAATTGATTACCCTGTAATGCAGACAGTAAACAATGAGTATTACTTAGATCATAACTTTAACCAAGAGGAAGATAGGAATGGCTGTATTTTTATGGATTATCAATGTGATGTCATAAAAGGATGCGATAACATGATTTTATATGGGCATCATATGAAATCTGGAAAAATGTTTGGGACATTAAATAAATATAGCGAAAAAGCTTATTATGAAGAACATCCAATTATACAGTTTGATACGATTTATGAAAAAGGTAAGTATCAGGTAATGTATGTATTTCGTTCAAAAGTATATTCGGAGGAGGATGTAACCTTTAAATATTATCAATTTATCAATGCTGCTTCCGAGATGGAGTTCAATTCCTATTTAAACGAGATGGCAGCGTTGTCTTTATATGATACAGAAGTAACTGCCAGCTATGGAGATAAGCTTCTAACACTTTCAACCTGCGATTACCAGGAGAAGAAAGGGAGGTTTGTTGTGGTAGCCAAAAAGATTGGCTAGAAGTTTAAAAGATGGATATATCAGAAAAATAACGATATAAGAATCAAATCGGCATCTAATGAGAAATTTCTGAACAAAGAGGGATATCAGAAGGAAAGGTAGAAGAAAGAGCAGAGAGACTATTATAGAAATGTTGGCATAAAACAGCAACAAAAATAGAAAGCATAGAAGAATTTGAGCAGATGATAGAATTTACTCAGATAGAATGAATTAAAAAATGTGAAATATATATTAGGATTGGAGGGATTGATAGTAACATGAGATGTATTGAAATATTTGCTTTGAAATATAGATTGGAGGAACAAGCTGTATGTATAGATAAATAATATTGTCAATAAGAGGGAATATAAATAAAAAAGTGGGGAGAAACAACATGGCAAAGAGTAAAAAGAAAAAGAACTTTAAGCTAAGAAGGAGAGTAAAGCGAACGATTGCAGCACTCACAATGGTTATGGCGATTGTTGTTGCTGCAATACCAGTCGAGAACTACGGTACAATGCAGGCATCAGGGGTAGAAGATGGAGTGGACTTAAAGGATAATGCAGATAAATATTTTAAAGATCCTAACAACAAAGATTATAATACAAAAGATAAGGAAGATGCATATAAAGGTAGTGAGGAGATTGCTCAGCATATCGAGGGAGATGCTTTTATTGATGCATATAAAATTAAATTAAAAGGTAATAATGTTGAAGATGCAATGATTACCGAGAGTGTATTTAAAAAGGATTTGGAGGAGTTTGATATCTATGAGGTAGAGTATTATGGTTATATTCAGATGGACCCTGATTACATTAAAGCAGTAGAAGGTACATTTGATCAAGAGACATACACTCTTACGTACTCTAGGGATCCCAAAAATTATAAAGCGATAAATGCTACAATCAAGGATCCTAGTGGTGGTGCATCTATCAATTTGAATTTAGATGCCGTAAATTTTGATCTCATTTCAACAAATTCATATACAGAGGATATTACTAATTCGCCAAAAGGAACATTGCAGGGTACATTAAATGGAAATCCTTATGAAATAATAAAATTATCTACAAGTAATTCCAAAATTTTTGAGACGTATGCGCCAGATGTATTAAAAGATCATACTGATAAAATTGCTAATTACAATAAAGAGATGCAAGGATACATAGATGTGTTAGATGGAATCAAAGCAGTAGCGGACAGTGATCTTACGAAGCTTACACAAGCTGATGAGACTAGATGGAATGAAACTGTTACAAAAATTACAACTTTGCAGGGAACAATATCTAATTTAGAAAAACTTGAAAAAACATTTTCAGAGATCCGGGCAGAAGCAAGAGACACAGATGAAGACAAAAATGATCTTCCGGATATTGTGGACTATGCCATCTGCCAAAGACTTAAATCAGCCAGTACAGGAGATCTTGTTAAATATGGATTGGTTAAATTGATCAATCAAAAAGATGTGGTTGTATATGTTCCTAAAAATAATAGTCCCAATGGACCTGATTCTGGTCAGGTGAATGATGAGCAAGGGTATCTTGCAACAGGGAAAGCAAATATAAAGGGTATTGCTGAAGATGCATTTAACATAGCAATTAAACCAGCAGATACAAACAGAGAAATAGGAACTATCACAATTCCAAGTACAGTGGAATTTATTGGTGTAAGAGCATTTGCTAATTCTAAATTCTTGAAAGATGTAACATTGGATGATACAAATTGTACTATTTTGGCTGACGAGGCCTTTATGCAGTGTCCAAACCTTGCATCAATCAAGTTTACGAGTGCTAATTCCCGTCTGGTAACAATTGGGCGCAAAGCTTTTTATAATACAAAATTAGAAAGTATAACATTTCCGCCTTATGTTGAGACAATTGGTGCAGGCTGTCTCTATCTTTCTGATATACAGGAAATGACAATGGGAGGGCTTAGGAATGATGAATTGACAATTGAACCATATGCATTTTTTGGTTGTGAAAAATTGACTAAGGTTAATTTTGCAGGAGAAAGTACAAACTTTAAGATGGGAGATGCCATTTTTGCTTTGGCGGCAGATCAAGGTGGTGGAGCACTGGAAACCTTTACATTCCCATCCTATATGAATCAAATAAATCATGGTACAGATTATTCAGAATACATTCTTGCTGGCAGGGAAAATCTTAAGACAGTTGTACTTCCTGGCAGGCTTGGCAATTCTGTTCCCAATAAGGATGAAAGAAATGTTCCTGATAAAACATTTGCAGGCTGTAAGAACCTGGAGTGTGTGGAGTTTCCAGATGGAGCTTATGATGCAGTCTATACTCCAGATAAACTTTTTGCAGGCGTGTTGAATGACAAATTTTATGTAAGGGGTCCTGAGTCAGGTGCAAGCAGTGGCTCTATTGCATCCCCTAGAAGTTGTACATGGAATGCAGTGCCGGGATATTTCACGGAGGACGGCAAACCGGGTGTTGTACCATATGTATATATAGGCGCAGATGGCAAAGAACATATGGAAATTGGTGTTGGCGAGGAAAGTCGTGATGACTATATTGCAACCATTGATATTATTGATGCAAATGCAAAGACAGCCAGTTTATCGGGTTATACAGAGAATCATCCAACAGGATTTCCACTTGCAGTAGTAGTACCAGAGACCGTTGGCGGTTATACAATTATAGAAATTGCAGATGGATGTTTTAAAGATGTAAGTGATATTATTTATAAAGTACAGATTGCAGATGGGACTGTGCAGAGGATTAATGCGAATGCCTTTCGGAATTGTGCAGGGTTGCAGTGGGTAGAGCTTGGCGATTCAGTAAGTTTTATCGGTGCAAATGCTTTTGAAGGATGCAAGAGCCTTGAGAATGTGTTCTTTAGTCAGACACAGACAGCACTTTTTGGAGATGAAGATACTTATTGGAAAGATGCGCTTACAATTGAACCAAATGCATTTAAGACAGGTTCAGACTTTCTTATATTCCATGGTGCAGTGCATCCAGAATACGCACCATTTAAACTTGCAATGAGTGAGGAAGGCAAATCTATGACTGGTTCTAGTCTTCAGATTTGTTATAAGACAGATGCACCGACGAATCTCACAATATTGCGGGATAGTGCGATGGGAGCAACATTGATTGATTATCCGCACTATGAAGAGATTGATACGATCAATAAAGATTTAATTCAAATGTGGGCAAAAGGCGATAGTGGGTATAGTATTACAGATAAGTTTGAAGAGTGGAATGAATTGCGAAATGCTGCTGACCCGAACTACGCAGATAGACCTTATAATAAATATAAAAATTTTAGTGAGGAAGATATTCCACTCTATACGCTTTTTATGACAATACCAAAAGGAATCAATAGTATTGATGCAAATGCATACTATAATAATCCAGCCAATTCAAGCGATTTAGCATACTTGACCAGAAAATATACACCACAGACCAAAATGAGTAACGGCAAGGAGATTGAGATTGGCATTAAGGGAGAGACAGGTGCTTTAGAAAGAAATATTAACCAGAAACAGAGCTATGGCAGATACAATGATGTAAAGAGCGTATATTCTGATGATAAGTATATATCACAGAGTGATTTGGATGAATTTGGTCAGAAAGCAGGTTTGTTTAGCGGATTTTTGGCAGAGTCAGATTTAAGTACCAATATTACTAGAATTACAGATGACATACCAGGTATTATATGGCGTACTTATGATGGGCATGAATATGTTGAAAATTCAATTGTCGGCAACGATTATCTGACAACAATTGATTTGAAAACAATCAAAGAACTTCCAGACTATGCATTTATGAGTTGTGAGAATCTTCTGAGTACCTCCTATGGTACAGAGATGCAGACGATTGGCGCATTGCCATACAGAAATTGTAAGAATTTGACGCAGATTGATATTCCTGCTGGAAATCAATACGTACAGTTTGGAAATATGATTCTTTTTCGCAAAAATCAGGCGCCAGAAACTGGACTTGAGATTATTCAGTGTTTGGAAGGAAGAGGTAGCGGCAGTAGCGCAAGTGGTTCCTTTAAGGTAGGTGAGGAATCGGGAGATACTCTGTTGGCAAATGTTGTTAGCATTGATAATGAGGCATTCTCCTACTGTAGTGAAATTACGGAGGTTGACTTAAGCACTTCCGCGATTACACAAGTGCCAGAAAGATGTTTCTACAAGGCAGAAAAGTTAGCGAACGTAAAACTTCCTGAAAGTATTGAGACAATCGGCGCAGAAGCATTCTTGAACACCAGCGATAATATGGAAATAACCATACCAAATCCAAGCTGTGCGATTGGAGAGACTGCATTTAACTTTGATGGAAATCGCAAGGTCACTATTAGAGGACCACAATATGATGGTTCTGGAACAAGAAACAGTGCAATCTATAACTTCTATTTGAAGATGAAAGATAAGCTAAAAGCACAGGGGAAGGAAGAAAACATCATTTTTGTATCAGATGATAAACATAAAGTAACATTTATTGACTATGATACATCTTTGATTGTTGACCCCAATGTTCAAAATCCGCAGTATGTGGATCATGAGGGAAATGCAACATGTGTTGCAAAACCAGAGCGTTCAGGATATGAGTTCTCTGCATGGAAATGTATTCTTTCTGATGGTACACAGTTTACAGGTTCCGGTGATCCATGGTTAAATGTTACAGAAGATAGAATTATCCAAGCAGTGTATAAGCCAAACGCAAATATTGTTGTGCCAGATGGCAATGACTATACATTGACAATTAAAGGCGGTACTGCAAACGGAAAAACGGAATCTATAACCGCTAAAGGCGGCGATAGAATATTGGTGGTAGCAGATACCAAGACCGATGGAAGTAAGTTCCAATACTGGACTGTTGAACCATCAACACATACAAACTTGTTAGTAGATGGTGTAACGACTGCAAACACTACATTTATTATGCCAAATGAAAATGTAACATTGACAGCGAATTTTAGTGGCAGTTCTGGTGGTAACAATCCAGGTGGAGATAATAAACCAGGAGAAGATGGCAAAAAATACAAGGTGACAGTAAACTATGGTTCAGGAAGCGGTGAGTATGCAGCGGGTGCTACAGTTAATATATCAGCATATGCACCAGATTCACCCAACAGAGTATTTTCAAAGTGGACGACAAGCAATTCTGGTTTGAGCTTTGTCAATGCGAACGCTGCAACAACAAGTTTTGTGATGCCATCGGCAGATGTGACTGTGACAGCAAATTATAAGGTACGTTCAGATGACGATGATGACGATGATGACGGACCATCAAGAAGACCAGGAACCAATACTAATACGACGACAGTACCAAACAGACCAGGCAGTTCGACGGGGACAACAGGAACGACAGGTACAGTGACAAATCCAACTTCTGGAAGCAACAATACAGGAAATACGACCAACAATAACGGAAATAAAATTTACATTACAAAAAATGGTGTATCTAATAAGGATGTGGCATCTATTTCCGTAGATGGTTCTACAGATAACTTTATTGTTAGAATTACAGAATCAGCAGAGGCGACAGCGGCAGTTGAGGAAGCTCTAATCAATAAGTATGGGTCACTTGACGGACTTGTATATTTCCCGATGGATATCTCTTTGTATGATTCTACAGGACAAAATAAGATTACAGATACCTATGGACTGAATATTACAGTGACAATGCCAATACCAGATGTGTTGATTCAGTATGGTGGAAATTCACGTGTAGCTGCTGCTGACAATGGAAACTTACAGCAGTTGACTCCAAGATTTACAACAATTGATGGAATTGCATGTATTTCATTTGTTCCACCACATTTTTCACCGTATGTAATCTATGTAGATACAAGCAATCTAACAGCAGGACAGACGTTGGATGCAACACCTTCTACAGGAGATCCAATTCATCCAAAATGGTTTGCAGCGATTGGAATGGCATGTATTTCTATACTATTGTTTGTTACAAGTGATGGGCGCAAGCGTAAGAACTATAAAGCAGCATAGTTTGGCGCATAGAATCAGAGCAATAAAAGGAGACCACTATGAAAAGAATATATACTGCGATTGCAAGTGTGGCAATATTGGGAATCCTTGCGCTTGTGACTGTTGCAAAAGGAATTGGCGGTGTGACAGCCGCAGAGGATGAACGATTTCGGATTAATGGAACTACATTGACAAAGTATCTGGGAACTGACACTTATGTCAGTGTCCCAAATACAGTCACAGTGATTGGAGATGAGGCATTTTCGGGAAATGAGACATTGACAAGTATTTCAATTCCTGACTCAGTAACCCAGGTTTCTTACAATGCATTTAAGAATTGTACAGCGCTGACGGGCATTATTCTTCCTAATTCAGTTGATAAGGTTGGTCCTGGCGCTTTTGAGGGATGCAAGGCGCTTACATCTGTCCAAATTGGAAAAAATGTAAGTTCATGGGGGTCCGGCGTGTTTGCAAACTGCGAGAAACTTGCCAAGATTTCCGTTGATACAGACAATGAATATCTTACTTATTATAATGGTGCATTATATAATGGGAATATGACAATGTTGTATCAGGTGCTTCCAGCGCGCGAGGGTGAGAATTATGTGATGCCTGACACAGTGGAAACAATTGATACATATGCGTTTTGGAATCTTCAAAATACGAAGAACGTAATGGTTTCAGAAAATGTTTCCACAATCCCAAAACAGGCGATGTCTAGTATGGGAAGTGTGGAGAATGTCGTGCTAAAAGATTCAATTACAGGGATTGAAGAGCGGGCATTTGCAAATGATGCTGCACTAAAACAAGTTGTGGTGCCAGAGTCTGTTACCAATATTGATAAAAAGGCATTTACAGGCAGTCCGAATCTAAAAATTTATACAGCGAAGTCTAGCACAGCAGATACCTTTGGAAAAAATAACAATATTCCAGTAATTTATAAAGAAGAATATCCCACAGATTTTATGGACAGCAATGCAGGACTTGAGGAAAAACCAAATGTGGGATATGAGGTTGAGACGGATTCTGATACAGATACTACGACAGTGGAGGATTCAACAACAACTGATGCAGATAACGAAGAAGATTCTGAAACAAATAATTCACAGAATTCTTCCCGCTTTGAGAGTACAGAGGGCTATATTCATCCATTAGATGTGCCAGAACCTGCAGATGTGATTGGAAAGACAGTGATTGTGGCTGGAAGGGCAGTTGTGTTGATGGATAACCATAAGGGAAGAGTGTATGGAATTCCAGATGGTGTAACAGCGGAGATTGTTCAGGGAAATCAGACAAATACACAAAATACAACTGATTCGGATGCAGCAAATCAAAACTCCATCAGTGTAACTTATCAGAGACCAGAGGAAGAGAGCATTCCACAAAGAAAGTATTACAAACAGAAGGAGCTGACAACATATGAGATTGGGGAGACAATTAAAATAATTGATCGTCTGGCATTTGCAGAAAGTGGATTAAAGACAATTCAGATTCCAAAGAATGTAACAGAGATTGCATATGGTGCATTTTTATCCTGTGCAGAACTGACGGATATAACAATACCAGATTCGGTTTCTGCGATTGGTACAAAAGCGTTTGAAGGGACTGCTTGGCTGAATCATTGGCGCGATGGAGGTACAGAGAACGGAGAAGGTGATTTTCTGATTGTAGGGGATGGAATTTTGATTGCGTACAGAGGAAATGCAGAGCATGTGGAGATTCCGGAGGGCGTAAAACAGATTGGTCCAGAGGTATTTAAAGGACATCAGGAAATATTAGATGCAGCGTTGCCGGATTCTGTGACAAAAATTTGTGCGGAGGCATTTCGCAACTGTAGTTCCTTGACTGGATTGACAGGATGCAAGGGATTAAAAACGGTAGTCCGCGGAGCATTTTATGGAACGCAGATTTCCGAAGGGGAATTTAAAAAATGAAAATGATTGACCGGAGATGACGGAATGGAAAAACTTTTTTGGGGAATGGTAGGAGGATGCACAGCTGCATTTGCAATTTTGTTGTGTATGTATTTGAATAAAGCTGGAATAATCGGTGCTGAACCAGAAACTGCAACGACGGAGATTGTGTCTGAGACAGAGACAGATACGGAAGAAGAATTATTGGTTGACAATGGCGAATTTCCATCAGAAATACAATCAATGATTAACGACGCTCAAAATAATTATGCGGAGGCAATGAAGGTATTTGAGGAGGAATCCGCCGAAGCTGCTTCAAGGGAAGAAGCGGAATCAGTAGGAAAGAAACCGATAACTGGTTCTACAACAGTGCCAACAACATCAGGCAATAATCAGAAAACTAATGGATCGGTGGATGGAAATAGGAATGAGAATCATGAATTTTTCCTAGAAAATCCTTCCGAGGAGGTATCTGAAGAGACATCAGAAACAGAAGAGTCAAGCACAGCAGAAGCAAAAACAGAGGAAAAGAAAAATAGTGAATTTGAGTATACTTTATATGCAGACCATGTCACACTCAAGAAATATGTTGGCACAGCATCGACGCTTGATATTCCAGATACAATAGAAAACCAACCTGTAACAGAGATACGAGACTCCGCATTTGCAAGTTCTAAGACATTGGTTAGGGTATACATACCAGAATCCGTGACAAAACTTGGAAAGAATGTATTTAAAAGCAGTGAACTTTTAGTGGATGTTAGTTTGCCAGATAGTTTAACAGAGATGGGCGAAGGGATTTTTGATGGGTGCTCGAAACTTGCGCGAATTACAGTGCCGGACGGTGTTACAAGGATTGGGAAAAAAGCCTTTAATGAGTGCGAAAATCTACGTACAGTCAAGCTTGGAAGCGATATTGAGATAATTGAGGAGCAGGCTTTTAACAACTGTGTAAAGATGGAATTGACCAAACTTCCGTCTTCTTTAAAAAGGGTGGAGAAAGAAGCATTTACAGGATGCACTGCAATGGCGTTGACCAAGTGGCCCAGCGATTTGGAAATTATTGGCGAGAGTGCATTTGAAGGTTGTACAGCTATCACAGATATAAAACTTCCTAGTAGTATGCGGACAATGGGAGAAAGTGCATTTATGGGTTGTTCAGGCATTCAGACATTAGAGATTAAATCAGGAATTGAGGCGATTCCTGAGGCTGCATTTGCAGGCTGTACAGGAATTACAGAAGTGACATTTCCAAAGTCTATTATTAGTATTGGAGATGGTGCATTTACAGGCTGCAAAGCACTTGCTAGTGTATCGATTCCTAAAAATACACTCAGTATTGGCGCATCGGCTTTTTCAGAATGTATTTTTACTGAGGTGACAATCAATGCAAAATGCTCTTATCAGGCGAATTCGTTTCCTTTTGAGATAACAGATAAAAACTATTATTAGGAATTTCGTAAGGGGGTGAGTCAGTGCGAAACGTTTTGAGAAAAAAAATCGCAGCAGTTCTGATAGCAGTTGTTGTATTATTGACAGCAGTAAATGGGGGGATAATATCTTACGCAAAAGGTCCAACCTATACAGCGATGCAAGATGTGTATTACACAAAGGATAACTGTATTGTGTATGCAGAACCTAGCTATACTGCTACAGTTCTTACAACGCTGGGTGCCAACTTGCCAGTTCAGGTGATTGGTGAGTATTCTAATGGATGGTATCGAATCAATATTGGTGTGATTTGCTATGTCAAGATGGATTCTGTCACTTCTGCAGGAGCAATTGGTATTAGTGATCCGGCAGATAAACAAATAGCAGATGCACAGAAGACGGCAGCAGAGTTGGGATATGAGTTTGTCTATCTTAAATTAAATAAAGAAAAAGTAATAAAAAAAGATATTTACAATAGTTATATAGGCCGTAAAGTGATACTTTATACCAAGATTGATGATGAGATTGGAGTGTCTTTTAAGATGCTCTATGAAGATAAGATTAAAAAAGATATCAATCTAAAACTTACAAAGACAGCTACAGTCAATAATTTCGGTGAGCGAATTGTGGAGTTTAAGTTTGATGATATTGTGGAACTGAAAGGTCAGATTGCAATTTTTCAGTTTAAGGAAGGATATGACAAGGCGGTTACAATTTTCCCTTCTGATGTAGAGACAGGAGATTATGTGGAGATGAATACGTACTATACCGAATTCAGCGAGTTTGCATATGCACCTGTCACACAAGTAGCAGACATAAAAATTGTGGAAACGGAGATACCAAATTCCCTATCTGAAAATCAGAGAAATATTATGGCAGACCACAGAAAAGGGATTAAATATATGAGCGATGACACCAAAGAGTATCGAAATATCGTTCATGGAAAACTGCGCAAAGATACAGAATACGTGGATTATAATTATTAAAAATCCTTAAAAAGAAGGTATAAGTTTAACCAATCTTATATCTTCTTTTTGCATGTATTGGTTGAAATTTTATATTATGTGTGCTATTATTTCAAGTGAAAAGCGTATGAACTGTATTAATTCAAGTGATACAGTATGCATTGTTTTTCAGACCTAGAAAGATTTCGAGGGTCTACACACATGTTAAGGAGGGGAAAATGGCAGGGACAGAGGGGAAGATGACCAAACCGGTCATTATAGTCAAGGATTTATATAAAGTGTATCGTATCGGCGAGAACCGTGTGCGTGCGCTAAATGGAGTGAGCTTCAGTATCAACCGTGGCGAGTTCTGTGCAATTGTAGGAACATCTGGCTCAGGAAAATCAACTTTGCTCAATATGTTAGCAGGTTTAGAAAAACCTACTAAGGGTGAGATTGTTATTGTCGGTGAACATATGGAGACGAAAAGCGAGAACCAGTTAGTACGATTTCGACGAGAACATATCGGGTTTATCTTTCAGTCGTTTAATCTGATGGGAACGATGAATGCAGTGGAGAATGTAGCGCTGCCGCTAACTTTTCAAGGTGTGTCCAAGAGAGAGCGCACAAAGCGAGCAAAAAAAATGGTACATTTGGTAGGGCTTGATAAATATTGGGATCACAGACCAAATCAAATGTCAGGTGGTCAACAACAGCGTGTCGGTGTTGCGAGAGCACTTGTGGTGAATCCAGAGATTATCTTTGCGGATGAACCAACCGGAAATCTTGATTCCAATACTTCAAGGGATATTATGAACCTAATGCAACGTGTAGTGAGAGAGCAGAAACGTACTTTGATTATGGTTACACATGACAATACATTAGCAAGTTTTGCTGACAAGATTATTCGGATTGTCGATGGCAAAATTGTAGATATGGTGGATAATACCCAAGAAAGGAAATAAAAAGCAGTAGAAGAACATAGAATGTACAAGAATGGAGGAAGAAAATGAAAAAGGTAAAACAAATATTAATTTTGATACTTACGGCGGTTTTGCTATGTAGCAATACAATAATTGTATTTGCAGATGAAAAACCGTCAGAAGGTAATTACACACAGGGCAGACCGAGTGACCAGTATGCATCCGATGAATGGAAGGACCAGATTAGGGGAGAATTAAACCGATTTTATACAGATTTAAAGATGCGTTATAAATTGACAGAAGATAAGCGTAAGCGTATGGATAAGATTTATAACAGCGCTATGACTTATATGCAAAATGCACCGCTTACGATGTCAGAATTGACAAGCTATGAGGCCGAGATTGAAGGGTATTTGAAGGAAATTTTGGAGGAGAATACTTCTGGAACTGAAAAGTTTCTAATGTTGTCTAATGAGGTTCCTATTACAAGTGCGCAGTATGGCGAACTTACATTTGTTGTGTTATCTCTGATTAATCTAGGGAAATCGGACATTACAGATGTTGTAATCACACCGACAGTATCTAATGATAGAACAAAGTGGCCATTTGATATTAACCAAGCATATGATGCACAAATGCTTCCGATTATACAGGCTTCTAAAGATATTACAGATGCATTTAATAAGCGAATGGATATTGGCTGGTATTTTAATGTCAGGCAGGATGTGCTTACAGGCTGTTATCCATTGAGTTTTCATGCGACATATTACCAGAATGGTGCATTGGTGGAAACCGATATTACAACTTATATTAATATAAAGGGTGCTGATCCGGAAAAACTTTTGATAAAAGATGAAGACGAACCAGAAAAGAAAACAACAAATCCACGTATTATTGTAACAGGCTATCGCACAGAACCAGAAGTGGTCTATGCGGGTTCAACATTTAAATTAACAGTGAGTGTCAAAAATACCTCAAAGGAGACCGCAGTTGAGAATGTACTTTTTAACTTGGAGGCAACTGTGGAAGGAAAGGACGCGGACGCTACATACTCGGCATTTTTGCCAACATCAGGTTCCAGCTCTGTCTACACAGAACGCATTTCACCGGGGCAAACCTATGATATGAGTATTGAGATGGAGGCAAAATCAGACCTTTCTCAGAAACCATATGTGTTGACTGTAAATATGAAGTATGATACAGAAGATCAGATTAATATATCAGATGCTGCAAATGTATCTGTGCCGATTAAGCAGGAGGCAAAGGTTGATACTGGCGCGGCAGAGATTATGCCAGAATCTATTCCAGTAGGGGAACAGTCTAACGTTATGTTTAGCGTATTTAATACTGGTAAGACAACACTTTATAATGTAAAAGTTACTTATGAGAGTACAACAGTGGAGAGTGGTATTACCTATCTTGGAAATATTGCGCCGGGCGCAACACAAAATGTTGATTCGATGTTGACAGGTATTGCACCTGATACGGGAGAAGGCATTGTCAAGGCTGTGATTACATATGAGGATGAAGCAGGAAATGAAACACGGTTTGAGAAAGATCTAAATCTTATGGTTTATGAGATGATGATGGATAATGGAATGATGGAAGATATGCCTATGGAACCAATAGAGGAAGAAACTCCAAAGAAGAAAATACCTCTTGTTGGAATCATTGGTATTGCAGCGGCAGTGATCGCAATCATTGTGATTGTTATTACAATTATTTCCAAAAAGAGAAAAGCAAAGAAGCATAAAGAAGATATGGATTTGCTGGATGAGGATGATGTATAATGAAAATCTTTGATTTATTGCGCATGAGCATATCCAATCTGTGGAAACGAAAACTTCGTACTGTGCTGACTGTGCTAGGAGTAGTAATTGGTATTACCTCTATTGTCGTTATGGTTGCACTTGGAAATGGACTTAAACAGTCAATGCTGGATAATTATGCTAACTATAGTTCTATGACGCAGATACAGATTTCTGGCGGAGGATATTATTTTTCTAGCAACAGTGGCAGCGGCCAAACTGAGGAGAAACGACTTGATGATACGTTTGTTCAGGAACTTTTGGGAATGGAACACGTTAAGGAGGTTTATCCTCGATTAAATATTTCTGCAATAGCGAAGGTTGGGAAGTACGCAGGACATCTTGATATTTATGGTATTACAAAAGAAGAATTTGAAACAATGAATGTTTCAATCGGAAAGGGAAAACTTCCAGATTCTGATACGGAACTGCAATTTTTCTATGGAAATAATGTGCTCACGAATTTTTATGTAGAGAAAACAAATGTTTATTCTTTCTGGGAGACAGGGGTAGCACCAGACATTGACTTGATGGAAGATGCTATTTTTGTAATCTTCGATACCGATGCATATTGGCAGTCGCGAGGTGGTGGAAATGACGACGGAACACCTGTCAAACAGCCTAAAAAATATTTGATAGAGGCATGTGGTATTATGGAGGGTGAACTTGGAGAGTGGAATAACAATAACAGTCAAAGTGTACTTTGTAATATGGAGGCACTAAAGTCAGAACTAAAACGTATCTTCAAGAAAAATCCAATACCAGGACAGCCAACGAGAAAAAATGGAAAACCATACAATGAGCTTTTTTATTCAGAAATTATTGTCCAAGTGGATGATATGGCAAATGTGACAGAATTGACAACTTGGTTGAAAGATAGCGGCTATAATGCATACAGTTCAGCGGAGTGGATACAACAAGAACTTGACACAATGAATATGATACAGGCAGTGCTTGGTGCAATTGGTGCTGTTGCTATGTTGGTGGCAGCAATCAGTATCACAAACACTATGATGATGTCTATCTATGAGCGTACCAAAGAGATTGGTGTTATGAAGGTGCTTGGCTGTGATATTCGTAATATACAGGGATTGTTTTTGATGGAAGCTGGATTTATTGGATTTATTGGAGGGGTGGTCGGTGTCGGCTTTAGTTATGGATTGAGCATGGTAATCAATGGTCTTGTGTCTGGAAGTGAGGCGACTGCCAATATGGGGATCTCAGGTGCGATTTGTCGGATTCCATTATGGTTGAGCCCACTCGCCATTATTTTTGCCATTGTAATTGGTATGATTGCAGGATTTATCCCTTCGCTACGAGCGATGCGATTGAGTCCACTTGCGGCGATTCGCAATGAATAATAATTGATATAAGGGCTTCTCAAAAAGAGAAGTCCTTTTGTGTACTTTAAAGCATTTCCAACATATATTAATGTGAAGATACAACGTAATGATTTGCCTGTCAAATCACTACAGAGGGAATGAAGATGGATAGAGTACGCAAAATGACTGGCTGTGACCACAAAAATGTAATACCTTATACAGGAAAGGGTGTGTATGCAGCGGTATTGGATAGTGGTGTGGCAGCGCACCCAGATTTGCGTGGGAGAATTGCAGTTTTTAAGGATTTTGTATCGAATAAGAGTACCGCTTATGACGACAATGGACACGGAACGCATGTGTCTGGGATTTTGGCTGGTAACGGTGCGGTGTCAAAGGGCAAGTATCGCGGGATTGCGCCAGAGTGTATGCTAGTCTGCGGAAAGGTATTGGACAAAGAGGGAGGAGGTAGCCTTAAAAATCTTACAAAGGGCTTAATCTGGATATCTGAGTTAATCAAGAGTGTTCCAATTAGGGTTCTTAACATTTCGATTGAGATGGAATCAGAGGATGGTATTGACCCAGAGGACTGGGAGCAATTCCGAAAATATATTCGATATTTGTGGGATAGAAATATTATGATTGTTGCGGCGGCAGGAAATAAAGGACCAAATCCTATGACTCTTTCTCCAATCGGTGAATGTGGAGGATGCGTTTGTGTTGGATGTCATGACGGGGATTATAAGCCCAAAAATGGCCGGCTCTGTAATGAATACTCCAGCAGAGGACCTGGAAAAAATATTTCTGTTATTAGTTTAATTAATCCTTTAAAAAAACCAGATATTGTCGCACCAGGTACGGACATTGTATCGTGTGGTTCTCATTTTCGGATGACACCGTATATCTCTAAAAGTGGAACTTCTATGTCAGCTCCTATTGTAAGCGGTGCGTGTGTACTATGTTTGCAAAAGTATCCGCATCTAACCAATCGGGAATTGCGGCGACTTTTGCTGGGGTCAGCAATGGATTTAGGACAGAGTTGGGGAGTGCAAGGAGCAGGAATGCTTCGGATAGACAGTCTGCTAACGCAAGGCTATTTTTAATGTTAAATCCATATAGAATCGCTTCTCCATTTTAAAGCTAAGGATTACAGCTTAATGCGATGAAAATATTATGCTGTTTCATAGATTTTGTTGTAAATGTAAAGTTTTGGGCTAAACGATATCTTTTTAATTACATATTGACAATAACTGTACATTTGTATACAATAATACAAAAATGCACTTTTGTCATCTCAAAGCAATAAATGTATATAGAAATGATAGTAGACAAGAGCGCATTTATAAAAACTGAGGAGGAAAAATAATGGCAGACAACAGTGAATATTTTGAAAATCGACCTGTTACCATGAATGAGCATAACAATCTTTTACAGATTGAGGAGCATATGTATCAGTTGCAGGATGTGGAGAAGCCAAATGCTTTTCGTAATATGTTTCCCTATGATGAGATACCCAAAATACCGTTTAATGACAGGGTGGTTCCACATAATATGCCAAAAGAAATTTGGATTACAGATACAACATTTCGTGATGGACAGCAGTCTAGGGCACCATATAGCACAGAGCAGATTGTTACAATCTATGATTATTTGCACAGGCTTGGCGGTCCAAATGGCATGATTCGGCAAAGTGAATTTTTCCTGTATAGTCAGAAGGATAGAGATGCGGTTTACAAGTGCATGGAACGCGGCTATCAATTCCCGGAAGTGACATCATGGATACGGGCGAGCAAAGAGGACTTCAAGCTGGTTAAGGAGATTGGTATGAAACAGACAGGTATTCTTGTAAGCTGTTCGGATTATCATATTTTCATGAAACTCAGAATGACAAGACGCCAGGCAATGGAACATTATCTGGCAGTGGTGCGAGACTGTCTTGAAGAAGGTATTAGTGTGCGGTGCCATCTGGAGGATATTACAAGGGCGGATATTTATGGATATGTTGTTCCATTCTGTCAGGAGCTAATGCGTCTGGCAGAGCAGTATCGGCTTCCAATTGTGGTGCGCGCTTGCGATACAATGGGATATGGGGTAAATTATCCGGGCGCAGTGATTCCAAGAAGTGTACAGGGGATTATTTATGCGTTATATACCCATGCAGGCGTGCCGCATGAGTGGATTGAATGGCATGGTCACAATGATTTTTATAAGGCGGTTACAAATTCGACCACAGCATGGCTATATGGTTGCTCAGGAGCTAATACATCGCTGTTTGGTATTGGTGAGCGCACCGGAAATACTCCACTTGAGGCGATGATTTTTGAGTATGCACAGCTTAAAGGGACATTAAATGGTATGGATACGACTGTGATTACGGAACTTGCAGAATATTATGAGAAAGAGATTGGCTACCATATTCCAGAGCGGACACCGTTTGTTGGAAAGAACTTTAATGTCACAAGAGCGGGTATCCATGCGGATGGCCTGTTAAAGAATGAAGAAATCTACAATATATTTGATACGGAGAAATTTCTTAATCGGCCCGTATTATGTGCAGTGTCCAACACATCAGGACTTGCGGGAATTGCACACTGGATTAACACATACTATAAGTTTAAGGAAGCGGAAAAAATTAGTAAGTCTTCAAAGCTTGTGGCGTATGTAAAAGCGTGGGTAGATGCGGAGTATGAGAGTGGCAGAGTTACTGTTCTTACAGATGACGAGCTGCTTGCCATAATTGCCAAGGGCTGTGAGACGCTCAGTATTACTCTGGGAAATGAATGATGAGGTGATAGAAATGAGCGATTATGATGTGAATCAGGATGCATCGGATAAATATTCTTTGCGGGGCAAAGTATTTCGCAAGTTGCGAGAAGCGATTTTAAATGGGACATATCAGGAGAATGACGAGTTAAAAGAGGCTGCAATCGCGGAGGAGCTTGGAGTGAGCAGAACTCCAGTTCGCGAAGCGTTTCGACAGCTCGAACTGGAAGGGTTAATTCGGATTGTACCAAATAAAGGTGCATATGTGACTGGTATTTCTGTATCAGATGTGGCAGATATTTATGAAATCCGTTCGCTATTGGAAGGCTTATGCGCGAGATGGGCGACAGAGAAGATTACGAAAGAGAAAATCGAAGAGTTGGAAGAGATTATTCTTTTGAGTGAATTTCACTTGTCAAAAGAACATTATGAGCAGTTGATTGATTTGGACAACCGTTTTCATATGCATTTGTATGAGGCATGTGAAAGCAAAATGTTGATACACCTTTTGAAGGATTTTCATCAGTATGTACAGAAAGAGCGACAGCAGACGCTCTCCGATAGAGAGCGGAGTGCAGCGGCTGTGGAAGAGCACAAAAGTATTATGGAGGCGATACGCGACAAGAATGCACAACTCGCGGAAAAACTTGCGGATGAACATATTTGTAATGCGTATCAAAATATGGTAAAATGTGGTTTGAGCGTAAAACACGAATAGATTCTCGAAAAACAGGAGGAGATCACTATGGCAAAGATTCAAATGACAACACCTTTGGTAGAAATGGATGGGGATGAGATGACTCGAATCCTCTGGAAGATGATAAAGGACGAGCTGATTCTTCCATACATTGACTTAAAAACAGAGTATTATGACCTTGGTCTGGAATATCGAAATGAGACAGATGATCAGGTGACAGTGGATTCTGCAAAGGCAACCCAGAAATATGGCGTGGCAGTTAAGTGTGCGACAATTACCCCAAATGCAGCCAGAATGACAGAGTACAATCTTAAGGAAATGTGGAAAAGTCCAAATGGAACAATCCGAGCAATTTTGGATGGAACTGTTTTCCGGGCACCAATTTTAATAAAAGGAATTGTTCCTTATGTAAAGAATTGGACAAAACCTATTACGATTGCACGCCACGCATATGGGGATGTATATAAAAATACAGAAATTAAAGTTCCAGGAAAAGGAAAGGCGGAGTTGATATTTACAGCGGAGGACGGAACAGAGACAAGAGAACTGATTCATAATTTTGAAGGTGCAGGAATTATTCAGGGTATTCATAATACCAAAGAATCTATTTCTAGTTTTGCAAGAGCATGTTTTGGCTATGCGATTGATACAAAGCAGGATTTGTGGTTTTCGACAAAGGATACTATTTCTAAAAAATATGATCATACATTTAAAGATATTTTTCAGGAGATTTATGATGTAGAGTATAAGGAGCAGTTTGAGAAACTGGGTATAGAATATTTCTACACGTTGATTGATGATGCAGTTGCGCGTGTAATTCGCTCTGAGGGTGGTTTTATCTGGGCATGTAAGAACTATGATGGAGATGTGATGTCTGACATGGTTGCGACAGCATACGGAGATTTATCGATGATGACTTCTGTGTTGGTATCTCCAAGTGGTGTCTATGAATATGAGGCTGCGCATGGAACTGTGCAGCGTCATTACTATAAACATTTGAAAGGCGAAGAGACATCTACAAACTCAATTGCAACAATTTTTGCGTGGACTGGCGCACTGCGTAAGCGCGGAGAACTGGATGGTATTCAGGAACTTCAGGATTTTGCAGATAAACTAGACCATGCATGTATCAAGACTGTCGAAGATGGTAAAATGACAAAGAGCTTGTCATTGATTTCCACTTGTGAAAATCCAGTAATCTTAAATAGTCTGAACTTTATTAAGGCGATTCGGAACACATTTGAGACATTATAATAACAGAGACAAACAATGGGTCAGAAACGAATTCGTTTTTGACCTTTTGTTTGTATAGGACGCGAAGAGGAACTATACAGCGAAAGCTGCCTGTGTCCAGCGCGCAAGTAGTGGAAGGAAACTTTTCTACTCGATTCTATAAAATTTATTATAGGTGTGCAAATTGGTCCTATGTCAGCAGAGATGACTTGTATGTTGCATTAAGCTGTTGGTATTCTTAATAAAAATTATTTTGTCATTGGTATGCAAGGATAACAGTTTTAAGTGATAGTGTTATTAGAAAGTGTATAAAATATGAAATATAGAAAAGTTTTAGTATTTAGTTTATCTATTGTAATAGTGTTTTTAATGGTAGGCTGTACCAAAGAAACCATAAAAACACAAACGAACAACGAACAAAAACAATTTTATCCATTTAAGAAAGACAGAATGTTTAATGCGGCAGTGGATGCATTTTTTGCGGCGGTGGATGCGAAGGATGCAGATGCAATCAAAGCGCTGTTTTCTCCTAGGGCATTGGAGCAAGCAGAAAATATTGATGAGGAGATTGAGAAACTTTTTGCTTTTTATCCAGGACCTACACAGAAGTGTGAGCGGGATGGTGTCAATTCAGAGTCGGGCAGTAGTAATCATGGAAAGCGTATCCGTAGAGGTAGTGATTGGTTTGCAGTTGTGTGTGACAATACCAATTATTATTGTAATTTTTCAATGGTTTTTATGAACGATATGGATGCGGACGAGGAGGGGGTCTGGAGCATTGATTTAGTGTCCGAGAAGGTGATATGTGCTGAAGATTTCCAATTTTGGTCAGAACCTGGACTCCACGCGGAATCGGAGGCGCCAGGAGATTATCAGACAAGAAGAATTGGACATTATCCAAAGATATTTGTTCCAATCGAGCGAGAATTGGACCAAGAAGAGATTCGTACATTTTTGGAGAAAGAGACAGATTTTAAAGCGTTTCAGAATAGATTTGGGGAACCTAATGCAGAGACGTGCACGAATTTATCATATGCGTATGAGCTTCCCGATGAAGACGGTGAAAAACGATATCTAATCTTGTATGTGACAGATGAATTAAAAATTAAATTGGCGTATATTGTCAATGATGTAGAAATGAATCGTTTGGAGACATTGTGGGAAGCAGAGAAGGATTGAACTAGATAAGAATACCTTAAAAGGGAAATCATTTTGTGATTTCCCAAAAGGCATAGTCTTTTAATACATTATTCCATATTTTATAGGCATGACTATTTTCGTGTACATAGTGATCGGAACTATATTCTGGGCGTATAGCATTGTTAGAACCCATTAGATGTTCTGCAATGTTAATATAACCCCATCCATTTTGAATACATGCATCTTGTAATAGAAGATTTGCAGACCGAATCGTTTTGTTGTTCAATCCGCCATTGTTGACATCGGACATCACACATGGGATAGAGATTACATATACCTGCAAGTCAGGAGTCTTGGCAGTGATTCTTTGAATCAGTGTTTGTAGGTCTGACAAAAATTGTTCAGGTGTACTGCCAGTTAGGTCATTCATGCCAAAACAGATAAACATTTTGGATACATTTGGCAACTGTGCGATAGAATCTTCAATAAACTGAACTTTTCCTTTATATTTTGGCATAATATTGGCATGTGTTGTAAGTGCATTTCTGGAGATAGCAGCTTTAGCAGAGCAACTAACTCTTGCCAGAAAATATGTGGTATCCGATGCAATAGAATCATGTGTTCTGCAATATTCTGCAAAGCCGACTGTGAGAGAGTCCCCGACAAAAACGGAATTTGCAAAAAATGCATTTTCAGAAACGATTCCACTTGACAGAATATCATTAAACTTCTGCATATCAATGTTTCCATTGTTAAGGTTGTCTGCAAGATAAGCGTTTAAACGTGTGGTAAGGCTTTCTGAGAGATTTTCATTTGGCAGAGCTGCACCAGTTATCGGTTGAATAATAGAGAATGCAGGCATGGAGGCTAGTTCTTCAGCATATACTGTTGATGGGGTTAATACCAGCATACATATAAAAAGTGCGATTACGGAGTTGGTATATTTTTTCATGTCTTGAATGCTCCTTTCATAAAAACACAGAAAAAAAGTAATGGACAACCCTAACATTCAACAATGGTTAGCAGTCTAAATCTTAGATTATTATAAATGTAAAATACGATTTGTACAATACTATTCTTATAAAAATATTTCAAATTTATTCAGATAAAGAAATCTATGTAATAAAAACTATCTGTAAGTTTCAAACAAATTAAAATAATATTACAACAATATTGCTAAAAAATTACATATATGAAATTAGACAGTTTTATTTCTATTTTTCGCAGCTTTTATCGCAGGTGTATGGTATTAAGAATTTACTAAATAGAGATTGAAGTTGTGGATTGTCTAACATTTGCAAACTAATACAGCGTTGTATTAATTAGAAAAATAGGAGCCTGAATTTTGTGTTAGGAAGAAAAAGGAAAGCATTTCTAACAAGCTGTTCTAGCTATAGTTAATCCCAGGATTTTGCGTTTTTTTGTAAAGTTAATGAAACCATATGTGCTAGAATGACATCACGTCATGCAAAAAATTATCAGAAAACATTGACTATTGTGCGGATTCGATATAAAATTGTAAGTAAATGTATTGTGCCTTAATTTGCACTTTACTAAAAACGTAAGATTAATGGTAGTTGTAATGGAAGGGGTGCCCGCATGGCTGAGGAATTCAATTTAGACGGAATGGTGGACATATACATTTATGAGAATGGCCAGCTTTTGGAAAATCTTGAGGAGATTGTACTAGAAACTAAGGATGATGAAGCATTTGATGAAAATAGCATCAATGAAATATTTAGAATCATGCATACAATCAAAGGCTCATCAGGGGTTATGATGTATGACAACATTATGAAAGTGTCCCATAAGCTGGAGGATATCTTTTATTATCTGAGAGAAAATATTGGCATTAAAGAGCCACATATGGAACTTACAGATATTGTTTTTCAGGTTATGGATTTCATCAATGGAGAGATGGAAAAAATTAAGGATGGAAACGACCCAGACGGTGACAATGTAAAGTTGATTGAGATGATGGAAAAATTTTTGGGGAATCTTAAGGGAACAGCAGATTCTCCAAAGGATACAGAAAAGGAGCAGAAACCTGTGGTGGAAACTTCGTCAAGTATGGATCTTGGGCCAAATCAGTTCTATATTGCGCCGCAGGTTTCAGGGACTGCGAAATGTTTCCGAATTAAAATTACATATCATGAAGATACGCAGATGAGTAATTTGCGTGCATATTCAGCTACATATGCCTTGAAGGAATACACAGAAGACGTACATTACTGGCCAGAAGATATTCTCACAGATGAAAATTCCTCTGACACAATATTAGCGGAAGGCTTTTTAATGCTTGTAAGAGGTGATTTTACAGAAGATAAGCTTCGCGAATTACTTGATACGACTTCTGAAATTAGTGATATTATGATTTCAGAGTGTACTGTTGTGGAATTTGAAAGGGGCTTTTCTGATGAACCAATTCAAGAGGAGAGTGTAGAACCTCCTACAACAGGGGAAGCGGTGGAAAAGAAGGAGGAAGCACATCCGCAACCGGGCGATTATGTTATTCAAAAGGAAGCTGGAAAAGCAAAACAGATTACAAAGAAAAAGAAAAAAGAAGTAAAACAAGCTTTTATGAGTGTCAACATTGACAAGATGAATATGTTGATGGATTTGATGGGTGAGATGGTTATTGCAGAGTCTGTGGTACTTCAGAATCCTGATTTACAGGTGCCAAACCTTGATTTGTCCAATTTTCAGAAGGCGGCATCGCAACTTTCTAAAATTACAACAGAGATGCAGGAACTCATCATGTCCATGAGAATGATGCCACTTACCAATACATTCCAAAAGATGAACAGAACCGTATTTGATATGTCAAGGAAACTTGGAAAAAATATTGAATTTGAGATGATTGGTGACACAACAGAAGTTGATAAGAATATTATTGAAAATATTTCCGACCCATTGATGCATTTGGTTAGAAATTCAGTGGATCATGGAGTGGAAACACCGGAGGAACGTCAGGCTGCTGGAAAGACAGAACCAGCCAAAGTTACGCTTGAAGCAAAGAATGAAGGCGGTAAAGTATGGATTTCTGTTAGAGATAATGGAAAAGGACTCAACCGCAATAAACTTTATAAGAAAGCGTGGGAAAATGGTATTCTTCCAGATAATCGAATTGAGAGCGATTACAGCGATAAAGAGATTTTCCAATTTATTACTTTTCCAGGATTTTCTACCAAGGAAAAGGTGACAGAATTTTC
>BLMC01000002.1 GCA_011959805.1 Lachnospiraceae bacterium
AGTGCGAAGTTTGAGTTACGACTTTATATGTAATTTTCCCAAAAAACATAGCACATACAAAAACATGCACAAAACTTATGCGCCCTATTGCATCTTACCTACTGCTCACGATAACTTGTCCAATCCCTCCGCCATTTCTTCAAGTGGAGCTATACTATAAAAGTAGGCACAGATATACACTATCTGTTATAATAAATCATACACAAAAAAAGAAGGCTTCTTATGGCTGAAAATAATTACACAAAGTACGATGAAGATTTTAAAAATCTCTCGTCTCTCTCCATCAAAACGGAAAATCACAAGCCCAGCTCTACAAAGACTACGGCGTTTCAAAATCCGCCCTCGCCAAATGGGTAAAACAATACTCCACTATTGAAACCGATGATGGTGAAGTTTGTAGTGGTCAATCTTTTTTGTAACATTTGTGGCTAAAAATTTATTGAATTGTTGCCTGGAGTCAATCCAATCAGGAAGCATACTCCCACTGATGTGGTAAAGTAAAGTTGTAACACCTACACAGGAATAAATGATATAATCAAAATGGAAGTGAAAATAAACAAAATGGCAAACACTAACAAAGTTACGAACCTGAATTCAAAAAACAGATGATTCGTTTGGTCTTAGAAGAAGAAAGAACCATTACAAGCATCAATATTATTGCTGCAGGATATATACAGCACAATCTATATCAGCAACCTTGCAGAGGATATCATCCGTAATGCAGAGGAGAAATGGGACAAAAAAGAAAAGCAGAGAAAACATAAAATGATGATAAATCAGACATTAAGTATTGGGATACTGAAAAATGACCTGATCTATATTCTGTTGGAAACAGACGGACAAAAACAGGACAGAGGGACAGCTTGCGGGAAAATATTCAAATACGTATAAAAGAGCGTATTGATCAGAAAAGTTATAAAACACGAGTATGTGCTGTATGATAAATTGATAAATACAATAGAATGGCATCAAGTATTAGAATTGATTTTCCAAAACAATACCAGATGTCTTTTATCCTATGGATGTAAAGCAATCTGGTATTGTTTTTTCTTAAGTTAATGGCATTGTGATTTTACTGGATTTCTTCTAACTTAGCCCTATTATAACACGGACATCCACCTCTCAATCACCAACAATTCTTCACAAAACGCATTCCAACTATTCTATCAGCCGTACTAAGCGAACAAATAATTGGATTTTATTGCACATCAAAATCTGATATGATATACTAAATTGACAAAAATTAAAATTGATTTTGCCGACATTCTTCTTTGGATATGTATACGCAAAACTATAACGATATTGAAATGTCATAATTTATCCATGAAAAAAGTGGGAGTGTCCATTTTTCATAAAATATAACGATATTGAAGTGTTATTGAAAGGATCTACAATAAAATGGAAACTGTAAAAACAAACGGATATCTCATTATAGAATGCCCTTCGGGCGATCAGTCACAAGTCCTATTTGCAGACAATACTGCATGTGTGATCACAGGTCTAAGCAAAGAGCAGCTCCTGTACTCCAACCCAGAACAATTCACAGAAAACATTCATGTTCGGCGGATTGTTCTGGATACCACACATGAACTTTGGATACTTGAAAGCGGTGATGAATGTCTGTGTCAAACCGCATTTGAACAGCTCCAACACCAGAATGCAGAACTTTTGCAAACGCTGCGTGCATGTGAGAAAGAAAGCCGAGCAAAGAGCAGCTTCCTATCCAGTATGTCTCATGATATTCGCACTCCAATGAATGCAATTATAGGTATGACTTCTATCGGTCTGTCACACATTGACGAAAAACCACGTGTGATTGATAGTTTGCAAAAGATACAAACAGCTTCCTCCCATCTAATGAGTCTTGTCAATGATGTACTTGATATGTCACGCATTGCAAGCGGATGCATGACCCTGAGCGAAGAATCTTTTTCGCTTGCAGATATGGTACACGATATTGCCATCTTTGTACGACCACAAGCAGCGCAAAAACACCAATCCTTTGAAATAGAAATCGGAAAGATTTATGAGGAAAATCTAGTTGGTGATCCTCTCCATCTACGTCAAATATTTGTTAACATTATTGGGAATGCGGTGAAGTACACTCAGGAAAAGGGAAGCATCCATGTAAAATTTTCACAGCATATTGACAACCCAAAGCCAGAAAAACAACCATGTATTTGGCTGGATTTTTCATGTGAAGACAATGGTGTTGGCATGAGTCCAGAATTTTTAAATCGAATATTCGTTCCTTTTTCACGTGTAAATAACTCTACTATCAATAAAATAGAAGGCACTGGTCTTGGTATGTCAATCGTAAAAAACTTACTTGACTGCATGGGCGGTGAAATCGCTGTCGAGAGCGAAGAAGGAAAAGGCAGCCGTTTTCAATTATCCATTCCGCTAACTATCACTAATCATAATCCTATTCAATACTCTCTTCCCAAAGGACAGACTGTGCTAGTTGCAGAGTCTATAGATAGCCGCGCACAACAGATAATTGACCACTTGACAGAAGGCGAAATTAATGTGGTGCATCTTAACAGTGGTATGGAAACCGTGACTTGGTTGACTGAGGCGCAATATGAAAATCACATGCCTTGCGCACTGCTTATTGGTCAGGAACTTACTGATATGGCTGTATTGGACATGGCTTCCCATGTGCACCAGCTTGCCGGAAGGGATTTTCCAATCATTATGGTTGCGGATATCGATTGGGTACAGATTGAATATCGTGCAACTAGAGCCGGAATCTGCGGTTTTGTGCCCTGTCCACTGTTTCGGAGCAGACTTTTTGCAACATTATCTGAAATCACTTCCAAAGCACAGCAAGGACAAAATGATTCTCTCGATACAACTCTTGATTATAGTCAATATCATATTTTGCTTGTGGAAGACAATGAACTAAATCGTGAGATTGCTTTAGAATTACTGTCATTAACTGGTATTCAAGTAGAAACAGCAGAAAACGGACTGCGTGCTGTGGAAATTTTTGAGCATTCACCAGAGGGATATTTTGACCTAATCTTTATGGATATTCAGATGCCTGTGATGAATGGTTATGATGCAGCCAAAAAGATTCGCCAACTTTCTCGCAAAGACGCAAAATCTGTCTGGATTATTGCCATGACCGCAAACGCCTTTGTGGAGGACATTCGATTGTCGCGGGAAGCTGGTATGAATGAACATTGTTCCAAACCAGTAAATGCGGACCGCCTGCACGAAATACTGCGCAAGCGCTTTTCCCCCAACAATCTATAAGAAATAAACGCGATGAGAGGAACGTATCTATGCAACCCTATCAAGAGGAATATATTGCAAACTTAAAGGACATCATTATGTTGCCTTTGCGCACACAAACTGCTGTGCACTCCCTAACTACATACCAAGAGCAAATATACCATTATCGCCATCAGCTAGAAGACAAAATCAATCGCAATATGGATTTGCTGCGCGATGGGCTGTTTCCACTATTTGACAGACTCTTTGAAGCACAACCTGAAGAATTGGAAGATTTAGAGGAATTTGCCAGTAAACTATTAAATGGAAAAAATGAGTTGGATAGTGGTTTATTTTGTCAAATTTATCAAGCATTGTTAAGTCGTGCGCGGCACACTAAAGACCGCAATACAATTATACGTTGTCTATATTGGCTTGGAATCGGACGCCATAATATGTGCGCCAAAATGGTTGGTATCGACTTGACAGACAGTGAATACTACATGTCACAAATGCGCTTATGCTTTGCAGAAGCAGCGGCATATCTTAAATATTTTGACGAGATTGACAACACCGAAACCAAGGGATTTATCCTGCGCTCCCGCGCCAATACAGCGCTTGGCCAGTTTAAATCTGCCAGTACCAAAATTCGTCTAACAAGGCAAACGCTACAAATATTACAAGATGAGGAATATCATCAAAACGCACCAGACCTTCCTTGGGATAGATATATTTATATGACACGCCAACAAATGGCTTCTAGTATTTCTTACAGTCAAGATAACGATATGTCAATTGAAGACATAGCAGCCATTATGGAGTCTGCCCATATTGTTCATCAACAGCGGATTATAGAAGCACTTCGCAAAAAAGAGACACCACCGATTCGTTCCGCATTCTCTTGCCACGCCATAGATTACTACTGTGGACTTCTTACACTCGAAGAACTCCTTAGTAAAATGGAAACTCTAATGAATCATGCGGACTCTTCAGATTTTTCCGTAGAAAATATGTATGCCACAATCTCTCTTCCAGCATTTTACTGTCAGTATCTACGTGAATATCCAAAGCAATTATCAAAAAGGCAACAATATTTAGAAGGCCTATACCAAAAAGTCCTTTCGTACGCGATGTCTTTTCCCAAAAACGAAGCAAACGAGCAAATTTTTTTGTATCTTCGACAGCTTTCGACCACCTTTATTGAGACAGAACATAGCATCTCCTACGGTGACTTTCAGCAGAACATTCTAAAGCATTTTGCTCCAGATGTCTACGTACATTCCCAAGTTGTAGGCAAAGTCGCTGCTGTTTTTTGCGATATCCTTCAACAGGAAGAACCAGACTTTTTTGATGACATTGAACAGATAAAAAAGATACAAAATCCCAATACCAAACGACACGCAGTCCATAATTTTGCAATGAACTGTGGTGTGCTACACGATGTTGGCAAGATTAATTTCATCAGTCTCTTTACGCGAACTGCAAGACAATGGTTTGATGAGGAATACGAGATTGTACATTTACATACAATTGTTGGAAGTAAACGACTTGACACTTGTGCCTCAACACATGATTATGCTGCGGCAGCATTAGGACACCATAGTTGGTACGATGGTTCCCGCGGTTATCCCGATACTTACAAACGGTTGGAATGTCCCTGCCGCCAGATGGTAGATGTCGTTGGATTAATTGACTGGATTGACAATTCATTAAGTCGCCCTTGGCTTTACGGTCGTCCCAAAAAGAGTTTTGATGAAATTATTCAGGAAGCACTTTCATTGGAAGGAAAACGATTTTCACCACTGCTAACAGCGCGCCTCCGTGACCAGTTTATCTTGGAAAAAATTAAAGAAACATTTACTTCTTCGCGCCAAGAAGCATATGGTGCGCTATATGAGATAAGCAGTTACAATTCATAAACTTGAAAAAAACAATACTTTTTAAAAAGAAGTTGTCCACTTGTACAATTTGACCAATTTCCATTTCTGTGTTATACTTGAGTTCGGAATTTATAACTATAGATAGTACGTATCAACAGTTATAAATAATTTAATGATTTAAAGGGGGACATAAAAATGGCTTGGTACGACGAAGCTATCTTTTACCACATTTATCCTTTAGGGCTGACTGGGGCGCCGAAGGAAAACTCTTATGGGGAACCAGAGCATCGGTTAAATACACTGCTGCCGTGGATTGATCACATCAAAGGCATTGGCTGCAACGCTATCTATATCGGACCACTGTTTGAATCTGTAGGACATGGTTACGAGACCACCGATTACAAAAAACTCGACAGCCGCCTTGGTGACAATCAGGATTTAAAAAACTTTGTAGCAGAATGCCATAAAAAAGATGTGCGTGTAATTTTTGATGGTGTTTTTAACCATACTGGACGTGATTTCTTTGCTTTTCAGGATATCAAAGAAAAACGCGAAGGTTCTATGTACAGAGATTGGTATTGCAACGTAAACTTCGGTGGCAATAACGAGTACAACGACGGTTTCTGTTACGACAACTGGGGTGGTTATAATCTGCTTGTAAAGCTCAACCAAAGAAATCCAGCCGTAAAGGACTATATCTGTGATGTTATTCGTTTCTGGGTCAGTGAATTTGATGTGGATGGTATTCGTCTTGACGCGGCAGATGTTCTTGACTTTGATTTTATGAAAGCACTGCGTCATGTTGCAAATGAAGTCAAACCTGAATTCTGGTTGATGGGTGAAGTAATCCACGGAGATTACTCCCGTTGGGTCAACGAGGGAACGCTACATTCTGTTACCAACTATCAGTTGCACAAAGCATTGTATTCCGGCCATAACGACCATAACTTTTTTGAGATTGCACACACTGTAAAACGCCTTTATGATATGGGCAGCAACAATCCAAACAACTTTAAACTCTATAATTTTGTGGACAACCATGATGTAGAACGCATCTACACAAAGTTAAATAATAAAGCACACTTTACACCTGTGCATATTTTGTTGTATACACTGCCTGGTATTCCATCGTTGTATTATGGTTCCGAGTTTGGAATCGAAGGCAGAAAAGAAAAGTTTTCTGATGCTTCTTTAAGACCTGCTCTCAATCTTAAGGAGTATGCGAACGCTTTGACAGATAATTCCTTTACGGCACTGATTGCCGCACTTGGACGCACCAGACAGCATTCCAAAGCATTGTCTTATGGCGATTATAAAGAGTTGAAGCTTATGAACCGTCAATATGCTTTCTCACGAAGCTTTGAAGGAGAAACAGTTGTTGTCACTGTCAACAATGATGATAGTGACTTTACAATGACAATTCCTGCTGGAAATGCAGAAGAATATGTAGGGGCACTCTCCGGACAGAAAGTTCGCGTAGAAAACGGCAATATCTGTGTAAATATAAAGGCAAATTCCGGTGATATCTGGTTGCCAATTACCAATAGCACTGCTAAGAAAATGCCGGATGTTACCCCTGTTGCACTTCATATAGAAGATGCAGTAAAATCTGCTCCTGAGAACAACACAGATATCCAGGAATCATCTGATACAATTGCTACCCCTACTGCAACAATAGAAACAACTTCTGTAAATCCTGATAGCATATCTCCAACCATCTCTTCCGATGCGTTTGAGAAAGGAAAGATTGCTGGATTACAAGAAGCGATTCTTGCCATCATGGAAAAAAATGGTCCAGTTACTGATCAGATGCGCAAAGATGTTATGAATAATGTATATCATGATTCATTAATCAATTGGATTAAAAGTTTCCGCTAATATCTACTAATTAATTGAGCAGGAGAATAAACCATCTCCTGCTCAAACTTACATAACACCCATCATTTTTCCAATCCAATAAATAATTCCCAGTAGCCAACTTGTAAAAATTCCATACAAAATTACAGGACCAGCAATTGTAAAAATTTTGCTTCCAATCCCATACACTTGCCCCTCTGTCTTGTACTCAATTGCAGATGCTACAACGGAATTTGCAAATCCAGTAATTGGCACAAGCGCACCTGCGCCACCCCATTTTACTAATTTGCCATAAATATTAAATCCTGTAAACACTGCACTTAGAAGAATTAAAATCATAGAACACCATCCAGCTGCTGTCTCCTTTTCAATATCAAACTGATTTATTGCCATATTGACAATAAACTGCCCCACACAGCAGATAGCGCCTCCCATTATAAATGCTTTTGCCATCTGTAATGGTAGATTTGTCTTTGGCGAATTCTGTTTTACGTACTCCTGATACGCTTCCTTTTTCTGTTCTGATGCCATCAATGTATCCTCCCTATATCCCTTCATAAAATCCATTCATAAAGTAAACAATTGCGCCTACAGTTTTTCCAACTGCCACTGCGACCACTGCAATGCTCACGCCCATCTTAAATCGTACTCTCCTAGCAAAAATCGGTATTCCGTCAAGTACCTCTGAAAGCGCAATCGACAGACATCCTACAAAGATTCCTGCAAATATGCCAATCAGAATCAATAATCCTGTCAATAAGAGATTAGAACTATTGCCAAGTGACCCTTCAATAGGAAAAACACTGAGTATATCCGCCAACACTGCACCGCCAATTAGACACTCCTCATAAAAAATCTCGCACCATGCAGTGTCCGTTCTACCTGCAAATCGTGGAACCAATCCAACGACAAACAGCACTGTAAAAACCCCTGCTGAAACCATAAGTCCCGAACTAATTCCGACAATCCACAACAAAATTAGTTTCCACACCATCTAATCCACATCCTCTTCTAGTTTCTGCCTGTCTGCCATCTGTACAATCGCTTGGTTGACATCCCGCTCATAATTGCGCATCTCCACTTCTAATGGTGTTGGGTCTGAAGTAAGACGTTTCCCCCCAACATGGTTATAAAACACAATAATTCCCACAGCTAATCCAATAGCATATGAGATTTCAAGTGCTGTATATCCGTCGGACTCTATTCCCATCACTAACTCATAAATTCGGCTGAGCACATCTGACAATCCGACGTCATTATGAAACGCCATAATTGTAAACGCTGAGCCAAAAAAACAAATCAATGCAACAATAGCAATCTTTACATGCGCCCACGGACCATACTTCTGTTCTGGTTTATCATGTTCTAAAGATGCCTTCTGTATAATAATATCCGTCTCTCCAATATTTTCTACAGTAATCCCCGGGCAAAGTTTAGTGATTTGTTCTATTATTTTAAGAACACTAACCACTACACGCGGCTGTCCCTCATGCCGAAATCGATGGATTTTTAATGCTTTCACTTTTGCCTTGACAGTCTCATCTTCACAGTAGACACTCGCTACATCACTCAGTTCTACATCAGGCTTTGCCAAAGCTACATTCTGTTTTGCCATTAAATACAATACTACATTTGCCACAAAAATAACCATGCCTTTCCGAAGTGCTTCTAAAACTTTTCAAACGCTTCTTAAATACATGGTCATTATTTGTAACTATTCAAATTTTATTCATAATGCTTTCTTTTCCTGTCATAATATAATCGCATCCAGTGTCCAAATAGTTGGCAATCCGCAAAAGTACATCAGCGGAAAAGCCTTTTCTTCCAACCTCAATCTCATACAAAAATTTTCCCGACAATTTTGTATGCGCCGCCATACATTCTCTTGTATAACCTTTCTCAATTCTTAACGCTTTAATTCTTGCTCCTGCTTCTTTGTATAATTTCATTCGTTCTGCTTCCATAAAATACCTCCTTGCATTGCAATATTTCCTATCATTTTTTAGAGTAAACCATTAAAAAAGAAAATACTGCTTTTACAAATGAAGTGTGTATATTTGAAAACAAACTGCCAATATTTTACAATATTCGACTATTTATTTTTCATTTCGACATATTTATTCTAAAAATTTAAAATTGATATTTCTTTCCAATATACTATGGATAGTAGTTGTAAATCCTAATTTGATGCAATTAAAACATTAGATTTTCTTATAGATATTGTGATGCTACATTATGTTCTGGCTAAAACAGCGTTAAAAATTCCTACAACACGCAATCATGAGAAGAGGAGACATTGGCATTGAATTATATAAATAATTATATTCAACAAAATATGAACCTAACCACACGAGAGCAAAAGCTCTTAGTATACTATCTAAAATGCATATTATATGATGTTAGCAAACTAATAATTTTTTTGTTTATTTTTTATATGTTACATATGTTGCCAGAATTTTTGCTTGCTTTTGCAAGTCTATTTCCACTTCGTACCATTTGCGGTGGACTTCATTTCCGACATTATTGGTCCTGTTTTTTATTTTCTCTTCTATATATTTTTTTGATTACTGCATTGTTTAACAAGATTATTATTCCATTTCAAGTTGGATTTATCTTACTTGTGCTTTGTAGTGTAACCATCTATCAAATTGGACAAGTGCGGTCTCCTTCAAAACCTAGTCTCTCTGACACAGAACTGCTTCAGCGAAAGCGTATCGCACTTCTCGCAGTGGGTTGTGAAATCATATTCACAGTGCTAGTTTATCATCAAAATTTTGCACCTATTATCTACTGGTCCGTTATTCTGCATACAGTGCAGTTACTAATAGGAAAAATAAACTTGGTTCTTTTCAATCCTACACAATAAAATTTGATTTTAGTCTACAATGATTGAAAAGAGCCCTCACAAAATTTTAATAACAAAAGGAGATTTGAAAGATGATTCAGAATTTTACAAAGAATGCTGTTGACAAGGTTTTATTTGCTGTTCTTTCACTAGCAGCAGTTGTATTGTTTGGTGCGTTAGACGGAATGCCTCATTGTGGTCCAAGTATGTTTTTCTTTGGAGAGCCAGAATATCCTAATCCGGACGAAGAATAAAGAACCTTTTGAAAATAATTTTATTCTCAAAAGGTTCTCACTCTAACATAAGTTAATAGGGGTGTATCGATTGTCTTAATGTGAAAACAATCTATCCAATCGAAATATAATTCTAAAACTCAAGTAATTATCTCCATAATACTGTTGATTGGTAGCATGGAGTTCTGCCTTATATTTTTGTGTCAATAGTTTTACACGCGATAGTCCAACACCCCTGTTATTGCCTTTTGTACTTTTTCCTGTGACAAAAAACTCCTCTATCTGTGCATTGGGATACATTCTGCTAAGATTTGCAACTTCCAGTAAAAGTTTTGTATCCTCAAGAGATGACAATCTTAAGATAACCTGATTTGGACTATGGCTTTCTCTATCTCCATTAATTAACGCCTCTACTGCATTGTCAAACAAAATGCCTGTTATTTCTATAAAATGGTGTACCGCTATAAAACGTTCTACCTTTATTGGATCAACTTCATAAAAAACATTAATGTCTAAAGATTGTGCAAAGATCAACTTAGAGTACAAAAATCCGCACACTACCGGCGAAGATTCCAGCTTTAAAAGCTTTACAATTTGTGTATCCTCCAATACTGCATCACAATATCTATTCTGTTCCGCAATCAATTCTTTTGCACTTTTCGCTGTATAGGGAAGACACTTAATAGCATTAATGTGATTATTAAACTCGTGTTGTTTAATTCTAATTGCCGTTATTAAATCTTCAAATGTCTTTGTATACAACTCATACATTTTTAGTTCCTCTTGTTTTTCACTTTTCTCCATCTCTGAACTCATCCATAAAACCATAACTAGCACTAAACCACCAACGCTAACAAGTGCCTGTATCTGTACTTGTGTAGTAATATACCCATCCTTTTTATACAGTAATAGCAGTTCAAAGAAAAATAAAACAAACAATATAACAAGAAAAACTTCCTTAAACCGAGTAATTTTTGTTCCAAGATTATAGATATATTTTTCTTTCCAAAGCAAAATTAGAACAAAAATAATACAGTTTACTAAAATACCATACCATCTATAATCATCTAAATCTATCATAAAATCTTTAAACACATAATAAACCAATATTTGCATAACTGGAATTCCAATTAACATTGTTCCAAAAACTCTTACAGTTGGTTTCCAGTTATGTGTAATTTTTATTTTTGCATAGAGAAATAGCAACGAATAAATCATAATCATTCCAACTCTGTTATCAACATACTTGCCAGAACCCATCACGATTCCATATTCCATTATTGCTATTACAAAAAATGTCTTATTCCACTGAAATCTTTGATTCGCTGCCTTATACATAAAAGCCATCACACTTAAATACTCTGTAAACACTTCAATAAAAGTAACCATCATAACTCTTCCAAAAAGCGCTTTCTTCTACTACTACCAATCTCAATTTTTCTTCCATCTTTCATTGTGAGATAGCAGTTTGTATTATCAATATTGTCAATATATTTCCTGTTGACAATCATGCTTTTACTACATTGTATAAAATAGCTTTGTGGTAATTCTCGCATAACAGTTTTCAATGTCTTATATGGCATTTTGGCTTCCTGTTCTGTTGTGTATGCTGTCAGTTTTCTATGTACTGATTCTATGCAGATAATCTTGTCTGTTTCTAAGCTGTAGATAACACCATCTTTCCTATAATAGTAAAATTTAATGTCATTCTCTCCACCTACTGGTTGTCCTAATGCTCTGGAAATCTCACGTTTCACACGCTCAAAATCAATCGGCTTCTCAATATAACTCGAACAATATAAATTCTGATACGCAAACAATTTTTCATCGATAAGGCTTGTCACAAAAATAATCGGTGTGTATTGATATCGCTCCATGTTTCTAATCTTATCTGCAAAAACCATGCCAGAAACATCTCCTGTTTTTGATGGTTCGAGCACTATATCGACCACAAACAGATGAATTTCCTCCTCAATTGCGTATCTATAAGCTTCTGCACAATTGTCAACACAAAAAACAGCACCGGCAGACTCACACTCCTGTGTTATTTCCGCCAGTGCATTTCTGCATGCCTCATTATCCTCTATAATCAACACATTTCTTTTCATTTTCCATTATCTTTTGTAATTATATACTTACTTAATTTCCTGCTCCAAATCCCGGAACACCCCATTGTGGAAAAAATCCTCCAGAGAAACATTTAATCCGTCACAAATCATCTTGATTGTCACAATCCCAGTATTTTTACTGTTTCCCTTCATAATATTTTTGAGTGTTGAAGGCGGCATTCCTGAAACATATGCCAGCTGCGATATTTTCATATTTTTTTCGCTGCATAAGCTCTTTATCCTGGCCACCACGGCTTCCTGTGTCTTCAATACCATTCACCCCAATACAAATTTCATAAACTCTAACAATATGGTCATGCAACGATACTATGCTGAAAATTCTCTTCGCCTCCAGCAAGCGTTACTTATTATTATCTTACAAAATTTGTATTTGCTTTTTGGGCTATATATGGCCTTCTGCACAATTTTTTACATTTTTTATTCTAATTTATTTTTTTGTGTCAGAATACACAAGTACCTTGCGCGCTGCCAGCCAAAAGGTAACTGCATGAACAGACAACGTAATTGTCCATGTAAGAGGATAGGATAGATACACGATGGTTAAATTATGGTATTCTGGTATCTTAAATACAGTTGCAATCCACAACAATCGTAATACGCAGGCTCCAACCAACGACACAATCATTGGGATAACAGAATATCCTATACCGCGAAGTGCCCCCACAAGTACATCCATAACGCCACAGAGCGCATATAGAGTACAAATAATTTTTAATCGTTCCATTCCAGCCATAACGACATCGGTACTTGGCGAATAAATCCCAAGCAATGTCTCTCCAAATACTACTGCTAAATTTCCCAATAGTACCCCTGTCACAATTACAAAAAGTTCTCCGGCAAACAATATTTTATAGATGCGTTTATATTCTCGCGCTCCATAGTTCTGACTTGTGAATGAAATCGTCGCCTGGTAAAACGCATTCATTGCCATATAGACAAAACCTTCAATATTTGCTGCGGCAGAATTTCCAGCAACCGCAATATTTCCAAAAGAATTGACAGCGGACTGAATCACAACATTCGACAAGGAAAATACTGTTCCCTGAAATCCCGCAGGAAGTCCAATCTGCATAATTTTTCTTAATTTTTCCTTGGAAATTGCAAGCTCTTTTAATTCAAGATGAATACTACTTTGTTCTTTTATAAGACACCGCAACACCAGAAATGCAGAAATTGTCTGCGAAATAACTGTTGCCATAGCAACTCCCGCCACGCCTAAATGACATACAATCACAAAAAACAGATTGAGCAACACATTCACAATACCAGCACTCAACAAATAATACAACGGCCGCTTTGTGTCACCAATTGCTCTTAAAATCGCACTTCCAAAATTGTACACCATCATAGATGCCATTCCAAGAAAATAAATCCTTAGATACAACACTGCAAGGTCAAGCACTTCTGGAGGAGCTTGCATCAATTTCAAAAGTTTTGGCGCACCAACCAATCCAATTACGGTAAGCAGCAAACCACAATACAAACTTAAAAGCATCGAAGTATGTACTGTTTGTTTTAAATCATTGTCTTTTTTGGCACCGTAATACTGTGCGGTCAACACATTGCTACCTACAGAAAGCCCCACAAAAATATTGGTCAACAAATTAATTAATGCTGTGTTGGAGCCTACTGCTGCCAATGCGTTATCTCCCGCAAAACGCCCTACCACAACAATATCCGCTGCGTTAAATAACAACTGCAATATACTTGAACACATCAACGGCAGTGCAAACAAAAGCATCTTGCCATATACCGAACCATTACACATATCAATCTCATATTTTTTGTTCATTTCAATTCCCTCCCTTCCCAATTTGGTCACTCTACTTGCTGTACTTTAATCACTGGATTGCGAAGCGTCATAACAATCAGTGGTATCACCATTAGAAACCAAATAATAGGTTCTGTCCATATAATTCCCCAATAACCAAACAGACGAACAAACACAAATGTGAATACTAACTTTCCTACAAGTTCAATAAAACTTGATAAAATAGGAGTTTTGGGGTCTCCAAATCCCTGCATACAATTTCTCAAAATCACAATAAACAGACATACAAGCAGAAACGACATATCCACTCTTAAATACGTTGTTCCCCAATAGATAATCTCCTCATTATCTGAACTTGTAAGAAAACGAATTAGATATGGTGAAATCGTGTGTGCAAGAACAAACACAATGCCATCCCACACAGCGCCTAGTATCAACACACTTTTCATTCCCTGTCGAATTCTGTCATATCTTCCTGCACCATAGTTTTGTCCGCAGTATGTCGCCATCGAGGACCCAAGTACACTCACTGGAAGTCCCCATATTTCAAACATTTTTCGAGCAGCTGTATGTGCCACAATAATATTTGTCCCAAGCTGGTTAATACCACTCTGTAATACTAGCGAACCAAAATTTACAAGACTGGACATCAATCCCATAGACAATCCACTCTCATATAACGGAATTATCTGTTTTTTTGATAAAACAAAGTGTTGTCTGGAAAGATGCAATATTGGAAATCCCTTCCAAATCCGAATCAGACAGAGCACCACCGATAACATCTGGGAAAACAATGTTGCCACTGCTGCCCCTCTTACCCCCATCTTAAAAACAAGAATCAATAAATAATCCAAAGCAACGTTAGTCAATGCTGCTATCACCAGAAAAATTAAAGGCGTTATCGAATCCCCAATCGCGCGGAGCGTATTTGCACAAAGGTTATATGCCAATGTCACAAACATTCCCCATACAAGCAGCACAATATAGGATAACGCCATCTCCAACTGCTGTGACGGCACGTTTAATAATGTCAATATTGGTCGAATAAAAACTACAACAGAGGTGAGAATCACACTCGCTGTCAGATATCCAAGCACAATAGCACCTGCCACATTCTCCTTTAACTTACGCTTTTCACCGCTTCCATAAAAACGCGCAGTTATCACGCTAAATCCAAGGCTTAATCCATTAAAAAAACCTGTCAGAAGTGTGTACAAAATAGATACTGACCCCACTGCTGCCAACGCTTCCTCCCCCAAAATTCTTCCCACAATCTTTGTGTCGACAAGGCTGTAGCAAATTTGAAACAGATTGCCCAAAAATACCGGAATAGCAAACCGCAAAATCAGATAAATTGGTCTGCCCTCAGTAAGATTCAATGCAGTTTTTGCTGTTTTCATATCCCTCACACTTTCCTAATTTATATTTTCCGAAGTCCTTTCGGGTAGTGGTTTTTCATAACCTCCTTTGTAAGCTTTCCCCAACCGATACTATAGCCCTGAAAAGTTATGAGATACCAACCATTTTCTCCGCAATAATTCAATGTCATTCCACTCAAATAATCTTTTGCAATCTTATCTTTTTCTAGTTCCATTGTGCGCTGTACTTGTTCTTTTTTTAAAGCAAGCGCCAATGCATGCGACGGTTCAAAACGATTTTTCTTAAATGTGCCAAGATGTAATCCTGCGCGCTGCACTTTCAGTCCATTGATGGACGGCATCTCTCTTGGCATTAGATAAAGCTGATTCCCAAAATTTAACAAGGACTCCCTACCCTCTGCAGTCAAATCTATCTTTAACGTTTCCTTCTGAAACTGTAAAAACTCCTTTACTTCTTTGATTGGAATCCCTTTTTGCAAACCATTTGCCGGAAATTCCCGCGATTCGCTTAGTTTTTTACCTGGTTTTTGTAATACTGCCAAAAAATGCCCTTCTCCCTGAATCAAATGCGGAAATAGTCGAATAGTACGCTCAATTGCACAATAATTTCCAGTTGTATTAATATTACGACTATCCCGGCAGTCTGTATCATAATACGCCCACAAAGGAACCCCCGCCGACATACCATTATACTTGTATCTATCTAAAACTTGATATTCTGGGTGTCGCTCTAAAAAACGCATAATACTACCTTCATTCTCAGCTGGTGCAAATGTACAGGTTGCGTATACTAGCCTTCCACCAGGACGAAGTAATCTATCTGCACAGTCAAGAATCTCATTTTGCCTTTTTGCACAGATTTGCACATTTTCCAAGCTCCATTCATTACATGCCGCCTCGTTCTTCCGAAACATTCCCTCTCCAGAGCAAGGTGCATCCACCAAAACACGGTCAAAATATGCACCAAATGCCTCAACTAGACGCTGCGGTGTCTCATTCGTAACAATGGCATTGCGTATCCCCATGCGCTCCACATTTTCCGAAAGGATTTTTGCCCGTGTAGGATGAATCTCATTGCAAACTAATATCCCCTGATTGTTCATAGAAGATGCAATCTGTGTTGTCTTGCCGCCGGGAGCCGCACATAAATCAAGCACACACTCTCCCGGCTGTGCGTCCAAATACGTTGCGGGCGCCATAGCACTTGGTTCCTGTATGTAGTACACTCCCGCCTCATGAAATGGGTGTTTTCCAGGCATAAAATCCAGACTTTCATTGTAATAAAATCCGTTTTCTTCCCATGGAACTTCTCTCAAGTT
Source organism: Lachnospiraceae bacterium (assembly GCA_011959805.1). Taxonomy (GTDB): domain Bacteria; phylum Bacillota; class Clostridia; order Lachnospirales; family Lachnospiraceae; genus COE1. The sequence continues at coordinate 16,633 of BLMC01000002.1, forward strand.
TACCACGGGCATTTTTTTAAGAAATTCTTCTCTTGTACCCTTTAAAGCATTCACTCGCAACGCCTGAACTTTTTCTTCCTCATAGCTACGCAGGAAAGCAGGATACGCTTCCCCGAGCATATCCTGCATCCTAATCATAAAATCTTGTGGTAATTGAATCATAACACCAATCCCTTACTTTCCTCGCATCCAAGGATAATATTCAAACACTGAATCGCAGCACCCGACGCACCTTTTCCCAAATTGTCGAAACGTGTACTCACAAGCAACCTGTCTTCATTCCCTGTCACATAGAGTTCAATACCATCCCAACCTGAACATGTATTCCCAGCTAAAAATCCATTATAATCAGTTTCTTTTCCAAAAGGCATCACTTTAATAAACCGCTCTTTCGCATAATAATTTGCAAACATTTCGTGTATCTGTTCTGGAGTTGGCTTGTCCTGCAAAAGTTCCGTATAAAATTGCAATGTTACCACCATACCACTGTAATAATCACAAATTAAAGGCGAAAACAACGGTGCTCTTTCTAATCCAGTCACTACTTGCATCTCTTTCAAGTGCTTATGATTCTGACTCAGTGCATACTCTCTTGGCGCGTCAAGTTCCTTGTCTCGCTGTTGTGCCTCGTACACTGCAATGGTTTTCTTGCCAGCTCCACTGTAGCCTGACATCGCAAACGCTGCAACTGGGTAACTTTTTGGAAGTATTTCTTTTACTACCATCGGATACGCAATTGTAATAAATCCTGTCGCATAACAACCTGGCACTGCAATACGCTTACTACATCGAATCGCATCCCGATGTGCTTTTGATAACTCTGGATAACCATATGCCCATCCCGACTCAGTGCGATGCGCTGTAGAAGTATCAATGATAATTGTATTGTCATTCTCAACCATTGCTACCGCTTCCCGCGCCGCTGCATCTGGCAAACACAGAAATGTAATATCCGATGTATTGATATATTTTTTAATTTCTGTCGGATCTTTTCTTAGCTCAGACGGAATCTTTAAAATCTCAATATCATCTCTTTTTTCAAAGCGCTCAAAGATGCGCAATCCAGTTGTTCCCTCACTTCCATCAATAAAAATTTTTTTCATTTGAATTCTCCTCTTTCTTAAAACCTCTGAGAGATTCTTTTTCTTTGTCATAAATATCATAAGGCGATTGCATTCAAAAGTCAAATAGAGCTTGCATGAAATATAATATATTCCCAGCAAACAATAAATCCCAAAAGCACAAAGCCAATTCCCATAAGAACTATTGTAAGTCCCCACTTATCCGCCAACATCCCTGCAAGCGGAAACAACAGAATCATTGCAATAGAAAAAACATACTATTCACAGAGATTAAAGTCGCTCGCTGTTTTGATGGTATCAAGGAATTCAACAGTTTTGACTGAATTGGATACAACATCGAATTACAAAATCCTGCTGCTGTCAATCCAATAACCGACAAAAAGATATTTTGAAACCCACATCCCATAAATGCTACTGCTATGACCACCGATGCAATCCGAACCGTCGATTTTCCCAATCTATAATAAATATGCTCACTCGCAATTGCTCCTATACAAGAAGCACCACCCACCACCAGTAAAATCAAACTAATTTGAATCTTGTTATAACCTTGTTCAAAAAAATATTGTTGACTATAGAAAAACAATAATGTCTCCGCTGCAAAAACAACAGCGTAGTATATGATAATCTTTAGAATCCTATTGTCTGACTGCAAAATCTGAAAGCACGCGCGGAAATGCAATGTAATCATCTCTCGAACTGACATACTATTATTATATTCTGCATAAGGAGGCTCTACCATCCATACAATTGGTATGAGTGCAAGCACTGCAATCATCACACATGCACAATAACACCAAAAATAGGAAAACTCTGCTAAAATACCACCTATAACTGTCGCAATTCCTTGTGATACTTCAATTATCATATTTAGTTTTCCACATACACTCATATAGCGTTCTTCCTGTCCAGCATACTTCATACTATCGTACACTAACGCCTCCTCAGAGCCAGAATTTAGATTATTTCCTAACGCTTGAATTGCAAAACTTAATGCAAAAAACCAAACATTTCTGGCAAATAGCATAATTACACAAGAAATTGCAATGCAAATTCTACTAAAAACCATACTCTTCTTCCTGCCAAGCAAATCTGCTACTGCCCCAGACGGAATTTCAAACACAATACTCGTCGCGTGGTAAATCCCCTCGACAAAACCAATCTGTGCCAGATTTAACCCACAATATGCAAGATAAAGCACCCATATAGAACTTTGCATATTCAAGTTTGATACAAATGTACCTATATAATCCAATGTGACATTTCTCAATAATTTATTCTTTATAGCATTCTCTTTTTTTATATAATCCATCGGTAATTCCTTTCTGATATGTAACAATTTTTATCTTGCTATCACTTTTCTTCTATGTTTTATATCCTCAACCTAATCATCAAGTCAAATAAAATTAATGTTGCCCTAATTATCGCGCCAACCCCCGTCAATCTTAGCTGACTCTCTTCCTTTGGGTGCTTGTGTGTAATCGAGTAGGAAAGATTCTTCTTCTCCTACTCGCGCGCCGGGCACCCGTCAGCCTTAGCTGACTCTCTTCCTTTGGGTGCCCGTGTGCATAAAAAAACAGCCTAACCATTTTCTTGGTCAAACTGTTTTGGAATTCCTGTGGTTTTTATTATTTTCTACACAAATGTTTATAGTATTTTTGTAAAAAAGACACAGTAATCCCATAAACACAATTTTTTGCATGTTTTAGATATAGAACTACTGCTGCATACTGGTATATAGCCTAATCCGTTCATACTGTATCCTCCTTTCAAATAGTTAATTTATTTTATCATACAATCAAAATTTGTCAATTCTTTTTGACAAAACTATTGATTTATCTGTAACAGTTCATCCTAGGACTTTGCACTTGCTGCAAAGTCCGTGAAACAGCGTAGTGGAAGAGATGCATCAAGCTACCACGAAGTGGTTTTGCATGGCTTGATGCTTATAACAGGAAGCCGAAGGCTGAACTGTTACATTTATCTTGCAATGTTAAACCCAAATCTACAAGAATCACATTGATTATTCCTGTACAGTTTCTACTCGAAATGTCACTCTCCAATCTCCCTCGACGAATTCCCCAGAATCATGAAAAATACCATACATAGAGTAATTCTCTATTTGATTAATATCCTCTATATACCAAAATTCATAAAACTGATAACTGGTATCACCGATCTCCTCATTCCAACCCACACTCCGATCATTATGTCTCTCGTTTCCATCTGAATCCTTTAAGAACAATTGGACATGTCTGTCTGCTTTCCAATTATCCCCCATACACATTTGTACACGCAATACGCCATCCATATATGCAATTCCTGTCACAGTAAAATCGTCTGCTGCACAATCCGCCGCTTTTATACCATCCAAGACTTTCGTTTTAGTTTGTGGGTCTTCTGGAGTGCCCAAATATACTTGTAAGGAATCCGGCAGCATTTCATCAGATATAAGTCCGCCACCGCCACTTAGCGTTACCAACTTTGTATCTGCCGAGTAGACAATTCCTGATAAATCAACGTTTTTCGTTTCCTTGTATTTATCACACAAAATCGAGCGCACCGAAAACTGAAGTTTATCCGACTGATATACCTTGTTCGACTGAACTGTCACCTGAAAATATGCCTTGTCAACCTCTGCATCATAAGTTAAAAAATGGCATCCGCCAAGAACACTATCATTTGTATAATCTGATAGGTTATAACTATCATACAAGTCCATAACACCATGCACCAAATCCAGTCCGCTTCCCTCTGCATCTCGCAATGATATAATAATCTGTGCCTTATTTCCCTCTAAATGAATAGCTTCTACTTCCATTGTGATTCCTTGGCTAGTGCTGCTCTTCTCAATTGGAACAAGCTGGTCTGCCAAATTAGGTGACACAAACTCCACAATTCTGTAAAATGTTGGAATATGCGCAGCACAAACTGGAATCGTCACCACAAAACATAACATTGCTGCTGATACAATTACTGCCTTTTGTGGAAATCTGCATTTTCTAAATCGTTTCTTGCCAATATTTTTTTCTACTTTCGCTCTTGCAATCATATTTGACACAAGTTGTTGTGATGGGGAAATGGCGTTGTATGCTTCCTTATATCTGTTCTCAAACATTAAATCCTCTCCTTTATCCACTCTTGATTCTCATTTAACAGACTTTTCAGTTTCCGTCTCGCCCTTGTTAGCCTTGTCCGAACAGTCGATGCTTTCGCCCCTGTAATCTTCCCGATTTCCTCAACAGATAATTCTTCGTAATAAAATAGATGAATCACTACACGATACTTGCCAGATAGTTGTTTGACAGTATCAATCAAAACAGAGGCTTTCTCGTCTATCTCGTACGTCAGTTCTCCAATTCTTTCCTCATTTCTTGCTGCAGCTTTTTCCATATCATCAATTTCCATTGCAACTTTTCGCTGCATCCACGGCGACTTCCAAAAGTTTTTACTACAATTAATTGTCACTCGCAAAAACCAAGCTCTTTCGTGCTCTGCACTTTCAAATACTGGGGCTTTCTGCATGTAGCGCAAAAAAACTTCTTGATAGATATCATCTGCATCAGCGCGAGTTTTGACAAGAGCATACGCCAACCTGTAAACCATTGTCGAATTTCTCCATATCACCGCTTCGTATGAAAAATAAGAAATTTCTGATTTCAGGTTTTTTGATTCTAAACTTTGTAATTTCAAATTTTCTTCTCCAAATCCTGTGTTTATCGATTCCATTTTGTACCTCCTTCTTTAGGAATACAACACAGAATCCAAAAAAGCTACACACTTTTTCATTTCCTAAAAATATTTATTATAATTAAAATCATTGTTGTGTCAAAAAATATCATATTATCACAAAATGATTTTGTATAACTTACTGCCTGTAAAAAATCCAAAAGCTTAATTGTCCAGAATACCACCAGTATTCTTGTTGCAACGTGCAAATCCACTCTGCTTACATAAAACCAATTCCCACGTCTGCAATCCTACCAAAGACTTATCCTGGTTGGAGATTGTACACCCACTCAGACAAAATTATCGTTTGTCATCACTGATAGAAATAGATGTTTTCTCCATCTGAAATCAATATTTCACAATCTGATTAATATAACTCTTGAAAAAAATATCACTTTCTTGTATGATAAATTTATATAGTAACTTGCTCTTTTCAGGAAAATCATAGATAGTATTATTTTTTGGAGACGTACCGAAGTGGCCATAACGGGACTGACTCGAAATCAGTTTATCGGTATTTACTGATACGAGGGTTCAAATCCCTCCGTCTCCGTTTTTTATTTCTTTTTGCATAGCCTTTTAATTTGATATTATATTTTTTTAACACAAGGCGAAAAATATCGACAATAGCTATGGATTCTAACTGTATTGTAAAGTGTTTATCCATATTCTTCTTTTGCTTTGCCTTTTCTAATCCCAAAAAAGACGCTTGTCACCAAATTCCGTTGTCCTAAAACATCTCTTTAGAATACCATTTGATTTTTCAATCAATTCAGAAAATTTTACTCTTCATTACAGTTACCCTTTAAAATATAGGAGCAAAAAAAGAACCTGTTTCCAAGCCCTATATTTTTTCTATTCTGAATATCTCGCAAAAATATGCTATTCCTCCATTATAATCCGCCATAATCTTCTTCCCGTTTTTCATTTAAAAAAGCGATAGATTTTTCTATCGCCTAAAGCTATTATTAACAGACCCGCGAAGTCCATTTCTCCAAATATGAAATCCATTTACTTTTTTATGCAAGTAATCTGCTCTTATAAATGATATTAGTACAATTGTCAAAAAAAATATCAAATCATATCCAAATGTATTCTTTGTTATTATAATAAATATTATATTTAGAAATCCTGCAAAGAGATAAGCAACTCCAGAAATAAAAGACGCTCTCCAATTTCCATACTCAAAAACAGAAAACAATCCGCCTAAAGCAAGAAACGCCATCTCTACAATTTGTAATACTGGAAATTTTATATTATCTGCTTTCCACATGGTTATCAATGCTAAAATTCCCATAATAAAAACAAACATTCCTACATATTTTGTAAGCCAAAAACCATTCGTCCCTAACGGTATTTTATTTTTATCCCATAAAAGTACATTTGTTTTACTTGCCAAGTCTTTTGCGGATCGTGTAAACGTATTATTAGTCATTACAACAGCAACGTTGCAATTATAATACCTTGCTCCTGCAAAGGCTTCCTGCACCGCATGGTTTCCAACAGGGGAAGCATAGTGCTTGCATTGTATCCCATATTTTTTTCCTCCACTGTATGCAATAACGTCGATTCCTTGATCACCGCTACTTTTTGTAACTGTTACATTATAAAAACCTTTACTTTTTAGTCTTTTTGCGCATTGACGTTCATACTGATATCCGTTCATCCCTTTTTCCTCCTAAAGTACATTTTTAATATTTTATCACAAATTATGATAAAATGAAACATTTTAGAACAAAAAGAGGGTGAAATTCCCACCCTCTGATCATATTTGTCAACGTTATCTGTTCATAATTGGCACATTTATAAAATCCTCTATAATTCAATGCCGAACTGTGTAGCTACTTTTTTGAAATTCTCTGCAATCTTGTATAATACAAAATTCTGATGATGGGTTATTAAATACGATAGGAATTGTAAAATGTCCAAATAGAGCAAAAAAGTTTGCAACAAAATTTTTATTCCATTACACTATTTATAAGTTTACAAAAGAGCGCATCAAAAGCGAGGAAAAATAAGCAGCCAAAAGGTATACTTATATTAAAGGAGGCACACAAATGGAATGGTTGAAAAAATTAAGCGCAGCCATAAACTACATAGAAAATAATTTAGACAGCGATATATCGTATGATGAAGCTGCGAAAATCGCCGGCTGTTCAACCTTTTACTTTCAACGGATTTTCTCTTATGTGACGGGTATTTCGCTGTCAGAATATATCCGGCGCAGAAGAATGACACAGGCTGCGTTCGAATTGCAGAGGACAGGTGCGAAAGTGATTGATATTGCCTTAAAATATGGTTATACTTCTCCCACTTCATTTAATCGGGCATTTCAGAGCGTTCATAATATCACACCTGCCGCCGCACGCAATATAGGGAACACATTCCATGCTTATCCAGCAATTCGCTTTTCAGTTCATGTTACAGGAGAAAATGCTATGGCATATCACATTACACAAAAACCTCCTATGCGTATGGTAGGTGTCCGCATTTTGCTGACGGAAAACATGGAAGAAAATTATAGAATGATTCCAGAATTTTGGAAATCTGTTTTGAGCAGCAATTTATTTTCTGAAATATGCAGTCTATCAAATCAATTTCCGAAAGGAATATTAGGAGTTAGCGTTTATGAAAATCCCAAAAGAATATTTTACTATATTGCAGCAGCCACAAACAAACCAGCCCCGTCTGGTATGTTTGAATTTGAAATCCCATCTGCTATATGGGCTGTCTTTGAAAACAAAGGTTATTTTAAAGAGAATGTGCAAAGCATTTTTAGAAGATTTTATACGGAGTGGCTACCATTTTCGGGATATGAATATGCAAAACTTCCAGATGTAGAAGTATATCCTATCAGTAAAGAGACTCTGGTAAGTGGTCATTCTGAAGTGTGGATTGCTATAACGAAGGACAAGGAGGACAAAACATGTATCATTTAAGATTGAAAGGCGACCATTATCAAATGGGTGTAAAGAGAGGGAAAATTTTTCAAAAAAGCAATCTTTCCTTTCCTCTGCATCTTGATAATTTTCAGCTTGAGCATGGAAGAAAAAGCGAACAGATATTGAAAAAAATTTTCCCCGAAGTATGTGAAGAAATAAAAGGGGTCAGCGATACAATTGGTGCCGACTATTTATCCTTTGTATCATGGATGTTATGTATGGGTTGCTGCCTGTATAATCTGGAAGATAATATTCCCATAGAAATTAGAGGGTGTACAGCTTTTGCCTATTCTAAAGACAACAGCGTCATTTATGGCAGAAACAATGATTTGCCGCCATATTTGAAAAATGGCAGTAACAGTGAAATCTATTCTCCATTGAATGGAAACAGATTTAATATAACGACTTCTTCTTTTATTAATGGGGAAGAAGGTTTAAATGAACATGGATTGGTAGTTGCTATGACTTTTGTTATGACCAGTCTGGAAAAGATACAAGCAGGTTTTAATTCATGTTTTATCGTAAGGTACCTCCTTGAAAAAGCGTACAACGTAGAAAATGCACTGTTCTTGCTAATGAAGTTGCCAATAGCATCTAACTGTAATATCCTTATTGCAGATAAGAACGGAGAAATGATAGTTATTGAATGTACTCCTTATGAAAAAAGGCTCCGTAAAGCTGTAAGTGTGGACAACAATAAAATTGTATGTACTGTTAATAGTTTTACATCCAATGAAATGAAACCGCACGACGCAGCTAAGGGGAATGATTATCATTCTGCAAAGCGATATTATACTGTTATACAAAACTTCAGCACTCACATAAAAGGAAATCTGATTGAAGCAACCGAACAGCTTCTAAAAGGCAATTACGGATTCATTTGTCAATATGATAACCTTGATTTTGAAACAGTATGGAGTTCTGTATTTGATTTGAAAAATCTGATGATATATCGCGCAGAAGGCGACCCGAGAAAAAAGAAATTTGTCGTGGACAGCAGGTTACATGATATTGTGCAAAGAAAATAGAATTTTAGAAAAATCTCATTGAATAATATGCTCTGTCTACAAAAATCAAATATGTAATAAATTAAGGTAGAACATAATTTTCATAGTCTCCTATTGATGTCAAACAAATAAAAATAAGGAATCCGAAGGTTATAAAAGCTTCCGAATTCGTTATTTTATGCACCGAGTACGGATAAATCCGAACCCTCAACTTCCTCCAGTGTGATAGTCTTAGAACCGTCCTTATAGTTGAAAGTAAGGATTATCTTGTCCTCATAAAGATACACCGCATTTACAAAACTGTCAATCAGTCTTTGCCGCTGTTCCCGCTTTGTCACATCAAATTTGCGGAATCGGTAAATGAAAAATGCTATCTGTTCTCTTGTAAGCAGGGGCTTGTGCATTTCCTCCTGCAAAATGCTGATTTCAAGCTGGCTTTTGGTTTCCTCCAACTCGTCCAGTCTTTGCTTGGTGGACGGAGTAAAAATCCCTGCTTGAATGGCGTTGAGCATATTGTTAATACCTTTTTCCGTTTCTGCAAGCTGCTTTTTCAAAAGGGGCAGATCGGTGCTTTCTTTCTTCTGCAACTCCATCAGCGTATCAATCAGCCGTTCCATGACTTCATCATTCATAATTGCTTTCATGGTATAGTTGACAACCAAATCTTCAATCCAGTCTTTCTTGACAGTTTTCTTGTCGCAGAGCTTCTTTTTCTTAGTATTCACACAGCGATAATAACGGTGTACTTTCATTGTATGGCTTGTGCCGCTTTCTCCCACCATAAAGGAGCCGCATTTCCCACAGTACAGCTTCGTTGTCAAAAGGTAATCGTCCTCGGCTTTGTGACGGGCGGGAGCATTTTTGTTCTTCGCCAGCCGTTCCTGTACCCGTTCAAATAATTCTTTCGGGATAATCGCCGGAATACCGCCCTCTTTGACTACATCACGATAACTGTACTCGTCCATATAGCGGCGGTTTTTCAACAGATGGTTCATAATATTCAGCGTGATTTTCCCGCCACGAATGGAACGCATACCCCGACTGTTCAATAGATTAACAAGCTCCTGCATGGTCGCCCCCTCGCTGTACTTTGTAAACATTTCCAGTACCACCGGGGCAGTCTTGGGGTCGATTTGATAATACTGCTGTTGGTCAATATAATATCCCATTGGAACAGTACCGCCGTTGTATTTACATTTCAGCGCATTGTCGGTCAGTCCCCGGATAACCTTTTCAGAGAGCTCCGCAGAATAGTATTCCGCATACCCCTCCAACATGGCTTCCAGAATAATTCCCTTACTGCCCTCGGAGATATTTTCCCTTGCAGAAATGACTTTCACGCCGTTCTTTTTCAAAAGGTTTTTATATCGTGCGCTGTCGTAACGGTTCCGGGCAAAGCGGTCTAATTTCCACACAAGAACAACATCAAATAAGCCCTTTGCGCTGTCTTTAATCATGTGTTGAAATTCGGGGCGGTTATCTGTTTTTGCTGACAATGCCCTGTCAATATAAGTCCCTAAAATAGTAATATCATTGCGCTCTGCATACTCCTTACATTCCCGTAACTGTCCCTCAATACTTTCTTCCCGTTGGTTATCAGAAGAATAACGGGCGTAAATCACACCTTTCATTTTCTTTCCACCTCCATCATTTCAAGAAGCGTCTGTTTTAATTTTTCATTTAACGGAGATTGCGGGTCAAAACACATTTCAATAAACTGTTTCATTTCCTCACTCCCTGATACAATCTTCGGACGGTGTTCATATAGCTTACCTTGCGGATTGTCTGTCCGGGCAAGCAGGTAATCCAATGATACATCAAAATAATCCGCATACCTTACAAGCGTTTCCAAAGAGGGAGCCGACTGCCCCTGCTCATAACGATTGATACTGGACTGCTTCACTCCCAAAAGTTCCGCCATCTTTACCTGCGACAGCTTCACACTTTCCCGCAATCTCCGCAGGCGTTCTCCTAATTCTTTCATGGGCTGTAACCTCCTTGTTTCCTCTATGCTTAGTATATCACTTTTACGGTTTCTTTTCAACCCGTATTAAGCATATTTTTAAGAAACATATTCGCAAATCGAATAGAGAAAACAGGGAAGCTATAACAAAATAAGCGGTCAATCCGACTGTGGTTTTACAGCAGATTGTGACCGCTTATTTTTCATTTTGGAGGAAGTGCGGCTACACACTTCCTCCAAAATAGGGTTTCCAAAGGGTACCCCTTTGGCACACGACTTTGCTTGCAAAGTGTAGTGTGTTATACACTCTGTCGGCGTTGCTGCTTCAAATGCCGTTGCCGCCGGGAAGGGCAAGGGCATTTGAAGCAGCAGGAAAACAGGGTTGTCATTGCGTGGCGTGAAGCCGCAAAGCACAGGACTGGTTTCGTCAGCAGACAGGGCGTATATGAAAGCCCCGTCCCTAGTCCCATGCCGGACTATGGAACAAAATCTCCCATACAGATAGCCACACTCATGAAAAACTGGGCGGGACTGTCAACGGCGGCGCATTATGCGCCGTTCATCTTGTCGTTGACTGGCTCGGCTGTCTTTGCTATCTCTCCGATGAACGATAATTTATGCACATCTTATTCGATAGGGAGATTGTGTCTTTTATTATGATAGTTTGTTTAAATAATTTTCATCTCCACAACCTCTAAACTATTTCATGGCGTTGATATTGGTTTGCCAACTGTAATCTGCTTCATTGATATACCCACTGAAATGATAAGCCGGTCTAAAAAATCCTTTTGTATCATAGGTATAGCTCAAAACGCAATCCTGTATGACGATTTTATCTCCCTTTTCAAAAGGCGGGTACTGTTCAAAATTACCGTCCATAAGCTCTGCATAAGCAGCTTCTTCCGAAACGATCTCCACATTTTTTATATGCTCGTTTGGGATTATGAAATAGTGAAACATGGAAATAGTGCCGTCGGTATCATACTCTACCATGATACTGCCAGAGAAAAAATCCTCCTGCGGGTCGATTTCTTCAGAAGCAGGTGCGTCCCATCGCAGGGTGGAGTGATTCTGTACGGTAAAAACAGAACCCTCCGGTAGTAAATTATATTCATTCAACCATGCTTCCAATTCTGCTTTCCTTGCAGATACTTCCTGCTCGGTTAAGGCTTTCTTTTCCTCTGCCCATGTAGTGTAAGACCATTCGCCGCTGTCTGTAAAAACTGTCAACTGCGCATCCGATGAGCTGTCCTCAAAAATTTTATTTTTTCCGTCGCTGCGGTTAAAAGATTTGAACTCGATTCCCAACAGCTTTTCAAAAGCCTGCGATATTGTTTTGCTGTACTGCTTATCATTTGCCCTTGGATTTTTGTAAACACCGGCTTGTTCCGCCTGAGCCGATAAGGCAGCTTCATTCTCCACAGAAATCATAGACATATTCTGTTTTTCCGCCGGAATAATCGGCAGATTGCCGTATTCTTGATTTAGATATACAAGGATTGCACAGCAGATACCGACGCCGTAGAGAAGCGGCAGCGCCGACATTTTCATAAACGGCTTCCACTTCCATTTTTTCTCCCGGAAGCAGGAAAGAAAGAACATGATGACAAAATACCCAAAGAGACTTCCTGTAAAGTTGTGGAGCAAATCGTCCAGCTCAAAAATCCCATGTCCGGTCACAAGCTGCAATACCTCAATAAAGAAAGTAACTAAAAAAGAAACCAGACAGACAAAGGAAAATCGTTCTCCACGCTTTGCTAAAAACGGCAGAAGAAATCCCAGCGGCGCAAACATCAGCATATTGAAGATAATAAGCTGCAATTCGGTATAAGACCATTCGTGCCATGCGTTTGCATAACTGCTGAACAGGGAAAGGTTGATGGAACCGCCGAAGTTTGCCCCTCTGCTAAAGGTGGTCAGTCCCAAAACAAGCAGCAGCCAACCGGACAGAAGAATTAGGGAAATCCACTGCCCGATTCTTAATTTTTTTGTTCCATGAAATACCTTTTTGTAAATCAGAAACCCTGCTGCATACAGCGGAATGAGGATTGCAATCCCTCCTAAAGCCAGCAGCGAATATTTGAAAATTGTTGCTAAAATTACGAATATATCCATAAAAACTCCTTTTAAACTTATGTTATTTTGACTGTTCCATCATCTTTTTTGCAAGTATTTGAAATTGCTTGGTTGTTTCCCCGTCCATTGGAAGAAGCTGCCCAATCTGTCCGGCAATCACAGCCGTTACATCGTCCATTGTCACCGGCTCCTGCTGTTGCTCTGCCAGCGTGTCCCTCATGGTTTGAAGCATTGTTGCCGTGGCGACTTCTCCCGGCTGTTCTCCGCTGTCCATATCTTTTTTAATATCCCGCAGGATAGCAAAAAATACATTCTTGATTTTTTCAATCTCCGCTTCATGTTCCCCCATTTTCTGTGCGTTCAGAAGCTGCAAATCCTGTCTTGCTTCTGCCCGATGTTCCAGGTGTTCTTTCATCAGATCGGACCGGGAAGCCGTTGCCAGTTCAATCAGCTGGTTTCGTGCCATGATACCTTTTGCCGCTGTGTCCTGAAAATAAATCCGTATCAAATCCATCAGTTTCGGGAAATTCCTGTGTTCCAACAGGCGGTTGAGGATTTGCACATCGACTGTACCTGTCACAAGCCCTCTCACAGCTCCCTCGGACAAGCCCAATTCTGAAATATCATAGCTTTTACGGACACTCAAAGTAGACAAACCCAGTATGTAGTTCGTTGATACCTTAAATTCCTTTGCCACGCCTATGAGAATATCGCTGCTGACCGTCTTTGTTTCACCGCTGACAATGCGGCTCAACTGGGAAGCAGATACGCCTATTTTCTCTGCAAGCTGCTTTTGGGAAATATGATTGCCATTGCACAAATCGGAAATTCGCTATCCGGGTGTTCCGGGTAAAGCCATACATAGCACCTCCTTTGCCTGCTTTCATTATACAGAAAAATTGCAGAAATGCAATTCCAAAATTGAATATTGCCCTAAAATGCAATTCTCGCAAAATTCCGGGAATTGCATTTTTTTCGTGTAGACTTATCTTAGTTCATCGATGAGCTGCACCTTGAAAAATGAATGACCATCCGAAAAGGAATACCTCTCCCGGAGAAGTGCACTGGTCAACAAAAATTGGACACTTAAATTGTATTTTTTCGCATACAATCCGCAATTACTGTACGGTTGCATATGTTTCCCTGTACTGTCTGGGTGTCAGATATCCCAGTGTGTATGCTGGCCGTTCCTCGTTGAAAAATTTTATATATGCCTCCATCTCTTCCGGAACGTTTTCGCCCTGCAGATGAAAGTCTGTAAACAGTTCTGACTTTATCCATCCATTGATTGACTCCATTGCTGCATTGTCTGTCGGTGTTCCGGCGCGTGACATGGAATATATGATGCCGCAGGGGCCAAGTAGATCATTGTAGTTTTTTGACGCGTACACCGAACCCTGGTCTGAATGCAGAATCATTTGGTATTCTGGATGCTGTTTTTTCAGCTCTATCAGGTCATTTAGCCCGCTTATATATGTCATCCTGTCTCCACGTTTTGCTGACAGCGAATGGCTGAGTATTTCATTGTTCCATAAATCCATGTACAGAGTCAGTTCATAATAAATGCCTTTTACACGGAATGCTGTCATGTCGCTTACAATACACTGCATCGGCCCGTCAATGTCAATCCCGGCAAGTATCAGGTTCGGATATACTTTACGCGGTTCACCAGGCTTTTTGTACCGGTAATGCTTCGACCTGCTTTTGATTCCAGCCAGTTTACAGCACTTGTGCGCATACAGATCTGAAACAGAAAGGCCTGTATCGAGTTTTATCTTTGCATTCAGCCACCGGTAGCCGTGCGATGGATATTTTATGTGGTATTCCCGGAAAAGAGTGGTATTGTCTGCAAGCGCTTTTTTTTCGGTGCTGGAGCTGCAAGGCGTTTTTTCCAGTAATAGAAACTGCTTCTTTGCATTCCCATTGTTTCACATAACATCTGAACCGGAAATTCGCCGGACAGCTCCAGAATTATTTCATATTCCAGTTGTCGAAGATTGTGACTGTCCTGTCCGCACCAACTCCTTTCACTTCGTATCCTTTTTTTAACCACGCCTCACGGATCCGGGATTTCACCAGCTCCTTAACCAGCTCTTCTTTTGTCATGGATTCATATTCAGACAAATCTGGTTCAGAGGAATATACGCTTATCTTCACGGTGTTTTCTTCTTTGTGAACCCGATTTTTGGGCGGCAGTCCGTTTACATCTCGGTAAAGCCTCATGTAATCCCTGGCTGTGCCCTCGCTTATTTTGTATTTTATGGCTGCGTCGCTTTTGCTTATTTCATTGTTGTAAATCTGTTTTCCGATGTCCAGTCTTTCTTCTCTTGTGTAGCCCATTGGTAAACCTCCTGTTCATTTTGCTGGGAGAGATGTTCATGTGTAATATAGACCGTGTTTAATCTTACCCTTTTTGCTGTCTAATTTCCACCCCCTCCGTGTCCAATTTTAGTTTACCACTTCAATATGGTGGAGAAATATCCCAACTTGGAGCGTGGGGAAAGTGCTGGCAAGACAGGCAGGAAGCATATCCCCACCCGGCTGTTCAAGCAGGCGGTCAATCTCTCAAAACAGGCAAGAGCCATTGAAGCCACGCTGGACGGTATTACCCCGTTCAATGCCGGAAAGAAGAAAGAGGAAGCCCTCTCCATGCTGAAAAAGTGGTTCCCGCAGATGGAGAATTTCTCCGGGCAACTGAAAAAGTACAAGGTCACAATCAATGACCTGTTGGCGGAAAATGAAAAGCTGGAAGCAAGGGCAAAGGCCAGCGAAAAAGGCAAGATGAAAGATACGCTGGAACGGGCAAAGCTAGAAAGCGAGCTACACGACATTCAGCGGCTGGTAGACCATATCCCGCCGGAGGTGCTGGCAGAACTGAAACTCCAACAGCGGCATACAAAGGAACGGTGATAGATGACAGAAAACATTTCACGCCGCAGCATGGCAGCATTGTACCTTGAAAACTGAATACAGAGAAAGGCGATATATGGCAAAAAAGCAACCGGACACAAATATCCCCCAACATGAAATAGAAGCCCTTGCCCGGTGCTTACTTCCAGAAATCCAAAAATTCTTTGAAAGCCCGGAAGGACAAAAAGAATTTGAGGAGTGGAAAGCACAGAGGGCAAAGAAAACGGAAAAGGAAAGGAGCGTATGACAAAAGCGGCGGTATCACTCACGATACCGCCGCTTTTGCTTTAGCACTCAAGATATACTAAAAATCCGAAGCCGTCCCCGATTGGAACCGGGTTCGGATTATCATTATCTGGTGCGGATAACAGGACTTGAACCTGCACGGTCGCCCACCAGAACCTAAATCTGGCGCGTCTGCCAATTCCGCCATATCCGCATATTATGTTTTTCTCAAACATACTTCTGTATTTTAACAGATTAAAATACAGAAGTCAACTATTTCATTAAGAATTTTATTGAAATATTTTTTTGTTTGTTACACGTGAACAGCAGCCTTCGTTTCTCCTTCTGTATCCAGTTCAATACTACCAAGTCCACATTTTAAAATAGCCACTCTATCCACATTATTGCTAGAAGATATTTTCCGAGAGCCCAAACATTGAATACTGTTTTTGTTTATTCTGACACTGCCCAGAGCACAAGAAACATCATAATCAAACTCACTTTCCTTATTGTTCAGGTGAAATTTGCAACTTCCTACACCACAGTTTACTTTGATGTCTTTTGTGACACAGCCTTCGTAAATACAAGACCCTACACCACATTCTAAACACAATATTCCAACACTTGTCTCTTTCATCTTTGCCTCGCCAGCACCTATCTGCATGTCAAGCCTTCCTGTCACACTCAAATGTGCAACGCGCAATTTTCCTGCACCAATCTCTGCCACCATATCGTGGCAAGAAATCGCGACACCTCTCATGTCAAGTTCACCCGCACCAATTTCCAATACAATATGTTCAAACGTCTTTCCTTCTGGAAGATACAAAATAACTTGCACTTCCTTCCAATCAAAATTAATAAGATGCTTTTTACCTTTTACACGATAAATCACAATTAGTTTCTGATCCTGCACTTCACAAGTATAATCTATATCCTGTAAGTTTTCTTCTCTCTGTAGATTCTCTACCTCTACACGAATCAGTTCATCCACCGCTTTCTTAACAACTACACTTGCCGTCTCTACTCGTATTTCAAGATTTTTGATGGTATCTGCCACAAACACATTCCCTGTTTTGTTTTCCATATTTTTATTGACCTCCTTTTTATTAAATATAATAGATTTCTATGTTTCCAAAACTTGTATCACCATGTAAGTGCAATGTCGCACTACTAGTCTCAATTGGTTTCCCATGTTCATTAATGTTCCCAAAACAGTGGTCTAAATTATTTTGAATCCTCCACTCTTTTGGCAAATAGAGAATTGTCTCACCAAAGTTATTTTCAACTTTCACATACGCAGAACCTTCTTGAATTATCACATTATCAAAATATACAGTCATGCTTCCAAAGTTATTCTCAAGATGTGCTTTGCAAAAACAATCTGAGTGAATATATCGTATTGCTGTACCAAAGTTATTTTCACAGCGGATATATTCGCCGCTGCACTGCTCACTGCTTTTTCCAACACTATCACGATGGTTGTTGTCCCACTCAAATTCAATTGCATGTTTATACTGCTTTTTGCTCCCAAATAACATAGAAAACCCAATACTGAGAAACAGTGCGGCAGCAAGAACTGTCCACGGAGTCAACATCTCAATTTTCAAGACTTTATTATAAAGAATACACAGAAATGCTATTGGAAATAAAATTTCATAAAAATTTCTATGGCGAATACCATCCACCACAATCCAGCACAACAACATTGTGGAAAGAAAGGAAAACAAACTTACATTTGGCAAGATATTAAGTCTGCCGATAACAACAACAATTGCCATTATTATAAAAAAAATACCCCAAAAATTTTTTCTATTTTTCATCGATATAACCTCTTTTCCTCCAATTTCCGAATCAATGGTTTATAATAATATCGGGAAACATAGACCTGCTTATGTGTTCCCAAAAATGCCACTACACTTGATGCCGTCAAATTTCGATCGATAGAATAAATGTGATTAATATTTAAAATCGTCGATTTGGACACTCTCATAAAAAATCCCGGCAAAATACTTTCCAGTTCATAGAGCTTATATTTGCTTTGATATGTGTCTGTGCTTGTGTGCGCACTAATTCCTTTTTCATCCGTCTCAAAGAATAATATATTATCTAGGACAAGATAGAACTCTGTGTTTCCTTTGTAAAAAACAAATTTTTGCTTTGAACTGGATGCTTCAAGCACTGCTTTTTGGACTGCTGCAATTTCCTCTGTCAATCCACGGCAACGAATCAGCACTTCATCGTCCTCCAGCGCTTCCTCAATCTCAATTTTTACTTTCATATATCACACTTCCCACCATTTTATCCAAAGAACTTTTTCTCACTTCCTTGAACTTTCTTACATCATAACGAAACAAACCACCAATGTAAATTGTTTTACATCAAGTGGTTTGTTTTTTGCACTAAGAGGTTATATTATAAGAAGCAAAAGCTGCTTCTTATAATCCAATACACGGCGCAAAGGCCAGCGCCTTTTATCAGAAGTAAAGGGCAACTTCTAATAAGTTATATTATCGGGTATATTTTGTATTACTTTCTTATTTATTAAAATCATAAAGAGGGATGATACACATAAAGACATCACCTCTGCAATCGGAAACGCCCACCAAACTGCATGTAATCCGCCAAGTCTTGCTAGAATAAATGCTACTGGCAGCAACACCACAAGCTGTCTAGCAACTGATACAATAAGACTGTACACCCCATTTCCAAGTGCTTGGAACACAGATCCCGCTATAATGCAAAACCATGCAACCAAAAAATGTATTCCAATTACACGCAATGCTGGCACACCAATGGCAAGCATCTCATCTGATGCCTCGAACATACTAAGCAATACTTCTGGTATTGTCTCAAACACAGTAAAACCGGCACAAAGTAGTACAAATGCATATGCAAGACTACATTTGATTGCCTTAATCAATCGACTTCTTTTTCCAGCCCCATAATTATAGGCAACAATCGGTATTAAACCATTGTTTAGTCCAAATACTGGCATAAAGAAAAAGCTCTGAAGCTTAAAATAAACGCCAAACACGGCGGTCGCAGTCGACGAAAACGTAATTAATATCATATTCATTCCATAAGTCATGACAGACCCTATGGCCTGCATAATAATAGATGGTATACCGACCTTATAAATATTCCCAATCGTACGTGCATCAGGTTTAAATTTCTTCACAGAAAGTTTTATTTCCCCATTTTTGCGAATATTAAAATAGAATCCAAGTATTCCTCCTACAATCTGTCCAATAACAGTAGCAATTGCTGCGCCAGCTACCCCAAGTTTTGGCATACCCAAAAGTCCAAAGATTAAAATTGGGTCCAATATAATATTGGTCACTGCACCAACTGCTTGCGTAACCATCGAATATAGTGTTTTTCCTGTAGACTGCAAAAGCTTTTCAAAAATAAGCTGTGCATATAGTCCAAAAGAACATACACATACAATTGTCAGGTATTGTATTCCCAATGAGAGAATCTCTGGATCTGCATCCTTTACCTGACTGGCATAAAATGGTCTGACCCCCACAATTCCAATAATCACAAATACAATATAATTCATAACTGCCAAAAATATACCATTCATAGCAGTCACACTTACCTGTTTATAATTTTTCTCTCCCAGTTGCTTAGAAAGAAGCGAATTTACACCAACTCCAGTTCCTGTACCAAGTGCAATCAAGAGCGTCTGTATGGGAAATGCCAACGACACCGCAGTCAATGCATTTTCGCTAAGTTTGGCAACAAAAATACTATCCACAATATTATAAAGCGCCTGAACCAACATAGAAACCATCATTGGCAAAGACATATTTAACAATAGCTTGTCCACAGGCATTACACCCATTTTATTTTCTTGCGTTTTTGTATCTACTTCACCACTCATTAGTTCTCCTCCAATCCTTTATTATTTCCTGTTTATCTTATTATGTATACCCAAAAAACAAGCCCATAGCTGCCGAATGACAGATATGACCCTGTTTTATGATTATGATATATATTTTAAGTATAATTTGCAACATTCATACACACAAATTTATTCTATCAAATGTAAAATGACTTTCACCTCTATAAGCAGTGAGCAACTTATTTGTATCAGTGGCAAAATTCAATCCCTATCTGATATGCTTTCGGCGGATTCCAGAAGCACGCAGAAGAATGTATTGATGCGCGCTTCGCAGCAAAAACACCGATGGCGTTCTTGAATTTTCTTACTTACTGCGTTTCTATCATCCCTCAAAAAATTGTTGTGCCTAAAAATTGTTGCTGTCTGTACACTTACAATACACCAAATTATAGCAAATATAATCAGATGCCAACTATAATATCTCTTTGTTAGATTACAGTGTTGTATCCACAAAAATTGCATAAATTGCCTTAATGGCTGTCTCAAAATCCTCATTTGCAACGCCAACAATAACATTTTGCTCACTGGACCCTTGGTCAATCATTCTCACATTCACATTCGCGTGGGCAAGCGCTGCAAAAATCCTACCTACCGTTCCTCGCTGTGATTTCATACAACGACCTACTACCGCAATCAATGCCAAATCCGATTGAATATCAACATTATCTGGACTCACTGCCTTATTAATTCCTGACAGGATATTTTGTTCTTTGTCAACAAACTCCGACTGATGGACCATCACATTTAATGTGTCGATTCCTGAAGGCATATGCTCAAAAGAAATGTTATATTCTTCAAATACTTGAAGCACTTTTCTTCCAAAACCGACCTCAGCGTTCATCATATCCTTCTCAATATTAATGGAAGCAAATCCCTTCTTTCCCGCAATACCTGTAATCGTGTATTTTGCCTTCTTACAGGTATGTCCGACAATCCATGTTCCCTCATCTTCTGGCTGATTCGTATTTTTTATATTAATAGGAATTCCTTCTTTGCGAACCGGGAAAATCGCATCCTCATGCAAAACATTAAATCCCATATAAGAAAGTTCCCGCAGTTCACCGTAAGTAATAATATCAATTACTTTAGGGTTCTCAATAATGTGTGGATCTGCAACCAAAACGCCAGACACATCAGTCCAATTTTCATAGACATCTGCCTGTATTGCCTTTGCCACAATAGAACCAGTAATATCAGAACCTCCTCTCGAAAAAGTCACGACAGTGCCATCTTCTTTTGCACCATAAAATCCCGGAATAACAGCTCTCTCCACACCCTCGAGCCTTTGAGAGAGCAATTCCTGAGTTTTTCTTGCATCAAATATTCCTTCCTCATTAAAACGAATATAATCTGCCGGATCAATAAATTCATAGCCAAGATAGTTCGCCATAATGATTCCATTGAGATACTCACCGCGACTAGCTGCATAATTTGAACCTACTTTCCGCTTAAAATTATCAATAAGCTTATCAAACTCAGGAGAGAGGTCAAGATCAAGTTTCAATCCGTCAATAATCTCCTGATAGCGATTCTCAATCTGCGCCATCTGCGCATTAAAATTATGGTCCTTTTCTGCCAGCGCATAACACGTGTACAGCATATCTGTAACTTTTGTATCCTTGTCAAATCGCTTTCCCGGCGCTGACGGAACAACAAATTTTCTATCTTCATCTGCATGAATAATATTCCCGACCTTCACAAACTGTTCTGCACTTGCCAGTGAACTTCCGCCAAATTTCACTACCTTTTTCATCTTACACAATTCCTTTCTCATAACCAATGTTCATACATTGTGTTTTTCTCTATCCTTTATTAATATTCAAAAATACAATACATGTTCGTAACCGTTTTCCTTCGCATTGCTGTTTCAGGAGGTAAACCATACAGAATCACTTTTTGTGATTTATTTTCTAAACTAACACTTTTTCACAAACTTTACAACAAATATTTATTTTAATCTACCCTAATCATTGACAATACATTGCCAAGTTGCGCTGCTTTTTCTCGATATTCTGCCTCACTCATCTCCTCTGTAACAAATCCAAACTCACCATCTATTACTTCTGTAAACATCTCAACTTCACCAAATACCTTTTTAATCTGTTCCTCATTCGTTGAAGCCACACGCACAAAAAACTTTCGTACAGCGCCATCAATTGACGCAATCTCAAGTTTCTCATCTATCCATTTAATATCCAAATGTTTGCCGAGATGTCGTGCACAGTCTAGTACATCTGCCACAACCGCACTCGCTGTTGCAAGCTTCCCTGCCCCTTTGCCATAATACATTGTTTCTCCGCCCATATTAGCATTTATCAAAATGGCATTAAATACCCCTTTTACTGCATAAAGCGGATTGTCTGGTTTTACAATAAACGGCGCTACAATCGCATAATGTTTCTCGCCCTTTTTTACACTCTTTGCAAAAAGCTTAATTGTTGTGCCCATTTTTTTTGCGTAGGCAAAATCTATATCTGTAATTGCTGTAATTCCCTCTGTCATAATATCTTGAAAATCAACTTTTTTTCCATATGCCAACGATGTTAGAATTGATATTTTTCTACATGCATCATATCCAAGAATATCTGCATCTGGATTCTTTTCCGCATACCCTTTCTCCTGTGCCCTTGCCAGTACATCATCAAAAGCAAGTCCTTCCATCTCCATCTTTGTCAATATATAATTAGTAGTACCATTTAGAATACCTGTGATAGAAAGAATCTCCTCCTGTGCAAGTGACGTCCTTAGTGGTCTAATAATCGGAATACCACCTCCCACACTCGCCTCAAATAGATAGCTACATTGATGTTTTTCTGCAATTTTTATCAATTCTGGACCATGTTTTTCTACAAGTTCTTTGTTAGAAGAACATACGCTTTTCCCACGTTCAAGTGCACTTCTTGTAAACTCATACGCCGGATGCTCACCACCCATAGTTTCACACACAATCGCTATCTCTGGGTCATCAAGAATTACACTAATATCATGAACTAATACTTCCTGTACTGGGTCTCCCTCAAATTCTCTTAAGTCGAGCACATATTTGACTTGTATCTCTTCTCCCAGTTTACCAGTAATTACATCCTTATTCTTTTTGAGGACTTCATATACACCGCTTCCCACCGTACCATATCCCAATATTGCTGTCTTAATCATATTATATTGACCTCCTATATATTCTCTACTTATTCCCTACCCAACACTTTTACGTTGTGCACCCCACTGCGTTTTTCCATCTCTGTCACCATCGCTGACACATCACTGGTGGTATCCAATATCTGAATGCTTAGTGAAAGAGATGCGATACCATTGATTGGTATCGTTTGATGTATAGTAAGGATATTGGCGCCAAACTCTGCCACTACCTTTAGCACATCTGATAAGAGTCCTGGTTCATCATCCATTCTACAAGCCAATGTAATTGTCGTTCCCTGTGCAGAATCGTGAAACGGAAAAATGTCTTCCTTATATTTATAGTAAGAACTTCTGCTAATTCCAACTCGCTCGACTGCTTCCTGCACCGATGACACTTTTTGCGCCTCCAAAAGCCTGTTCACCTCGACCACTTTCAACAAAACCTCAGGTAGTGCTCTTTTTTTTACAACAAAATAGGTTGTTGACTCTTCCATTTGATCTTCATTCCCTTTTTCCTATTACACAATACCACAAATTATGTTTTTCCAACAAAGACATTTGTGCGTCACTGCAATACATATTATCATAGTACACAAAAAAGTGCAACCTATTTGTTGCACTTTTTAAAATACACTTTTGAAAAACACTCTGTCTTGCATATGAAACAATCATTCTGCGTTAATATCCCATTTTAATACACTGGAACAAATAAGTCAGAACTTTAACTAAAAATTTCTTATTTTTGCACATAAACTCCAGTCCAAAACTATTAGCTTATCATACACTAACTTCCCAACCTTTCAAAAATACCATCGACATTCTTACTACGACTTGCGAATCAGCTCTACGAACATAAAATTAATTTGCACACCCACAATCCTGCCAGAAGCTTATCGCAATCGAAGATTGTTCCCCTACTCAGATAAGATTGTATTTTTCTCACCACTGATAGAAGCGCAAGTCCTCTCCGACTGAGGTGAGATAGGCATACAATATTCTTATTGAGTCAACAAAATTTTATATTATAATAAAATTGCAACGAATATACAAATGTATTATTCATGCCATTTTAGAAGCATTTACTTTTTAAAACAAAAAGAAAGGTAGAAATCCTTGACTTAATAAATTTCTTACCTTTCTTTTTTCGTGAGGCATCGGGGACTCGAACCCCGGACAACTTGATTAAAAGTCAAGTGCTCTACCGCCTGAGCTAATACCCCTTATTTAAAAACTGTCTTTATAAGATTGAACAACAATACCAGTCTTATTATGACAAAACTGGGCTAGCTGGATTCGAACCAGCGACTGCAAGGATCAAAACCTTGTGCCTTACCGCTTGGCGATAGCCCAAAAGGGTGGATACTGGGAGTCGAACCCAGGACCTTCAGAGCCACAATCTGACGCGCTAACCAACTGCGCTATACCCACCATATATGAGATAAGGCAAGCTCAATCTCAAACGTGCTCGAAGGGATTCGAACCCCCGACCCACGGCTTAGAAGGCCGTTGCTCTATCCAGCTGAGCTACGAACACATCCCATAAATACTATTCTGTGAAGTAGGAAATTTCCTACTCAAGCGGGTGATGGGAATCGAACCCACGTATCCAGCTTGGAAGGCTGGTGTTCTACCATTGAACTACACCCGCATAAACCGAAAACTGTATTTATAATCGGGGTGACAGGATTCGAACCTGCGACCTCCTGGTCCCAAACCAGGCGCTCTAGCCAAGCTGAGCCACACCCCGTTGTCCAATTTTCTTTTTTTATTTCTCACAGCGACGAATATCATTATATACAATAATATCACTAATGTCAACACCTATTTGAAAAATTTTTAATTTTATTTTTTATTCAGCGTTTTGCACAATATCTTGTTTGATTTAATATTTTATTTGCAAAAAAGATAAAATACCAAATCAATTTTTGCATCTCTATCCATTAAAAGCATTTGTTTACTTTGCTACATTGATGTGCAGACAAACAATAATAAATTCTAATCAATATAATGTAACTTAAATTCTGCTTTACCGTCCGCGTCAATCTCCATTATTATGTAGGATGGCTTACGGTTCTCCTGCCTAGGATATGACAAGCTTCCCGGATTGATTGCTATAATACTGTCTGAGATATCAATCACAGGCTTGTGCGTATGGCCATACATTACAATATCTATCCCCTGAGCAATCGCTTCTTTCTTTAACATCTCACTCCCCATACTAATATAATAACGATGACCGTGTGTAATCATAACACAATAATTCCCTATTTGTAAAGTCTTTTCGGAAGGTAAACTGGAAAAAAAATCATTGTTTCCAGCAACCATCTCCACTGGACAGTCTGCAGCTTCCTGAATGGTATACTCACTGCCCTCAATATCTCCCAGATGAATCACCAAATCTAACTTTCCAACAATTTGTAAAGCTTTCCTATAATTTTCATTTTTTCTATGTGTATCACTGACAATCAATATTTTCATAATTGCTCCCTATGTCCTTACACCGCTGTCACAACTCCATCTTTAACACCTTTTTCATTTCATTCAAGGCTTTTCCTCTGTGACTAATACGATTTTTCTCTTCTGGTGTAAGTTCAGCAGAATACTTTCCGTACTCTGGAAGATAAAAAATTGGATCATATCCAAATCCATTGTTTCCTTTCTCTTCATAACCAATTCTTCCCTCAATTGCAGCTTTAGTATCAAATGTCTTGCCATCTGGAAAAACAGCTGCAATTGCACAAACAAATCGTGCTGTGCGCTTTTCATCTGGCACTCCTGCAAGACGCTCGATTAAGTTTGCATTTTTAATCGAATAAGAAGTATTCTCACCCAGATATCTTGCCGAATAAATTCCTGGTTCTTTATTTAGATAATCAATCTCAAGTCCAGAATCATCGGCAAGCACAACTGCATTAACTCCGCGCTTTTTCAGTTCGTCTGCAATCGCCTCAGCCTTAATCCTAGCATTTTCCTCAAAGGTTTTTCCATCCTCTACAATCTCTATATTCACCCCAGCTTCTTTCATTGATTGAATTTCAAGTCCAAGGTCATCCAATATCATTTGTATCTCTTTCATTTTATCAAAGTTACCTGTTGCAAATATAATTCGATCTACCTTCATTTTTATCCCTCTTTTTAGACTTTTATTACACTGTTTTCTATATTTGATGTTTTTCTTGGCGGGCGTGGCCCCATAAACTGATAGTAATAAGTTTTTATCATGCCATTATATACTTTTCTGTTCCTATCTGCTTTTCGTCCAATATCCCTTTGTGCTTCTTCATAAGATGTAATTAAATATAGCGACCATGTGTCCAAAGCTCGAAACTGTTCTCCCAATTTTTTATAGAGAGTTGGTATTGTTGTCTTCTCCTCAAGTCGTTCGCCATACGGTGGATTTGTTATAATAAAACCATATTTCCCTTCATTTGCAAGTTGTCCCACATCCTTAATGTCAAAATGAATCAGGTGCTCTACTCCCGCAAGATGTGCATTCTGTTTTGCAATTTTGACCATCTCTGGATCAATATCATATCCTTCTATTTTGACGGAAACCGACAAATCAACCTGTTCTCTTGCTTCCTCATAACAATCATCCCATATTTTTTTTGAAATGAGATGTTCCCAACGAAGTGCTGTAAATCCTCTTTTCATGCCTGGAGCTATATTCGCCGCCATCAACGCTGCCTCAATTGGTATTGTACCACTTCCACAAAATGGGTCTACAAGAATCCGCTCGCTTTTCCAAGGCGTCAACATAATCATTGCCGCAGCAAGATTCTCCGCAATTGGTGCCTTCGCAATATATTTTCGATATCCTCTTTTATGCAAAGAATCCCCTGTCGTATCAAGTCCCACTGTCACAGTATCCTTCATCAGAAAAACACGAACTGGAAAGTTTTGTCCCTCCTCGGCAAACCAGTTTACATGGTACACTTGTTTTAACCGTTCCACCATCGCCTTTTTCATAATAGATTGTATATCGGAAGGGGAAAAAAGCCTGCTCTTTATGCTGGCCGCCTTTGCAATCCAAAACTTTCCATCGACGGGAATATACATTTCCCAAGGAAGTTCTTTCGTATTTTCAAACAGCTCATCAAAAGTTTCCGCATGGAAACTTCCCACTTTAACCAAAATCCGTTCAGCAGTTCTCAGCCCAATATTAGCACGACATATTGCCTCATCATCACCGATAAATGTTACTCTTCCATCTTCTACATGGGATACATCATATCCAAGATCAGTAATTTCTCGTTTTAATACTGCTTCCATTCCAAAGTGACAGGGTGCTATTAATTCATATCTCTTCATCTCTTATTTTACGCTCCGTTATTCAAAGGATTGCAAATCCTGTTATCTTTTAATATATTATATTCATTCGCTTTATCTGTCAAATAGAATTTGTATAGAAAACTCGAACCATCAAAAAATAGTCACTTGACCTATGCAAGAGAATTATATCGAACTGGCACAAGACATTCATTGTTCACCACAAAAAAGAAAAGCGATAAGATATATTTGCAAATGCAAAAGAAAAATATAGAATAAAACACTCACAGTACCGATAAGACTTAAATATGATGTTATAAGCCTGAAAAACTGACAATATAGAACAGGACAGCTTCCATCCTAAACCTTTCAATCGCAACAATATCCTTACACACAAAAAAGAACCTCTATTTTATGTGGCTCAATAGGGTTCTTTGACAGTCTGGCAAGACTTGATAACAAGTCTTGCCTTTTTCTGTTCTGACAACAATTATTTGTTATTGTTGTTTGTGCTGTTCTTGCAGTTCTTCTGATTGTTCTCAGAATTGCTGTTGTTTGTGCTGTTAGAACCCTGAGAATTCTGTGCGTTCTGAGAATTCTGATAGCTGTTATTTGACTTGTTCTGCTCGTTGTTGTTTGTTCCAGACATAATTATACCTCCAATTATTTGGGATTCAAATCCCTTTATTCTGACATACAACTGCACTTGCATATATTTTGCATGTCATCAGCACTTAATTCATGCTACACAGATATCATTTGCACAAATGCACTTTTTTATTCAAGAATTTTTATTTACATATCATGTTAACTTTGGATACACTGCCCAAATCTGACAATTATTGTTTGTTAAGTTTTATTTTCAGAAATTAGTTGACCTTTGAAAATATACTTGATATACTAATATTAGTAAAGAGATACTCCTTCAATCCTCTTTACAACCCTTATATATTAATTATTTATACTCCCCTTAATGAAAAACGACCTTTCGTGAAATGGTCGTTTTTCTATTTATCAATGTATTTATTTAACATATTTCTTTTTGCTATTTATTTTCTTTGCCACCAATTGCGAACAGCTCGAACTAAAAAAACAGTCAACATACAGACAATAATATATGGTGCCAAAAACAAAAACACACGAAACATGAATGAAAGTATCAATAAAATCACTACTACAACAATACAAGTCATAAGCCATGTGGGAAACTTTTTGTGCTTTTCCTCTTCAGAGTTTGTATAGGTATCATTTCCACTATATGTTGTGTGAGATTTCCCATAATCAGCTCCACCCCGGTTCTCAAACGCAAACTTTCGACTCTCCTCAATTGTCTTTGCCAAAAGTCTAGGATCACCAAGCGAATGCAGCACATCAGATTCATTCTTGCCTATTGCGGTCTGACTATTAATATAGGATCTATAATAGTTCACATTCTCTTGTATCAAACTCTCTGAGACCTTACCATCTAGCGCATCCCGAAATTGCCTTAAAAATTCCTCACAGTTCATAAATAACCCCCAATATCTGTTTATGCCTGATCCATTCCTCTACCCATTGTTAATTTTTTTACATATGTTGCAGGTTCTTTCTTCATATCAATCATGTCCCTAAATGCATAAAGTACCATTCTATCCTTATTGCAGGCTGC
Organism: Lachnospiraceae bacterium; assembly: GCA_011959805.1. Taxonomy (GTDB): domain Bacteria; phylum Bacillota; class Clostridia; order Lachnospirales; family Lachnospiraceae; genus COE1. The sequence goes on from BLMC01000002.1 coordinate 45,526, forward strand.
TGTGTTCTTACCGGAATCACCAATAAGATTATATCGACTCATCTGCCATATATACAAATCTGTCAATCCATATCCCTGGCAACGCACCTTGTCCATTAAATAATGATGTTCCAAATAAAATATTAATTCCTCTGTTAACTCTGAATCAAATATTAGTTCTTCCCAAAGTGCATCACACCACTGTGCGGACTCACATGCAAGCTCTCCAAGTGCCAAAAAACCTTCATACACTTTGATACGTCTAACATCATACAATATTCCTGCCATTTTATTGCCTCGCTTTTCTGACATAGTATCGTTTCCAAAACAATATACTAATACACTATTTTCTTCGTCTTTAACTGCTAAGTATCAAATGTTTTATTTGCGCAAAGCAAAAGAAAAAAATGATATAGTAGCTACAACTTATACTGCTGCCTTACAAGATAATAAAACACATTTTTAGAAAATATTACTACATCATTGTAATTTTGCCTAACACTGACACAAACTAGAACGCATTTCAATCCTTGTCTAAAAAAGGTACTAAAATATGTTTGAATAATTTTATCATAGCATACGAAACGAATAAGGTAAATTAACGAAATATTAAATTTTTTGTGAAAGTTGTGCAACTGAACTGCCCAAAATCAATTTACCATGTATTGTATACTGGCAGATAGGAGTTTCCTGTAGATTTTCAACAAATGAATCAGTTTCTCTGCCGCCATATACCCTATTCCTTTTGTATCTTGCCGATATGTTGTAAGTTGTGGTTCTAGCTGAGAAGCTATTAAATCTAACGTACTGGTAGAGGTGCTTATGGGTTGATATCCCTACAATGAAATAATCAATACACAACACGCAAGTAGGGGAAGATAACTCTTCCCCTACTCAATTTCTCTATCTGAAGTTCCCGCGCTAATATCAGTGTACATATCAAGCAGTCCCACGGTTTCTGTTGCTGGTCTACCATAGCTGTGACAACACTTGTGCGACACAGTTTTTGCATCCTTAGCTGTCTCGTCGAAAATAACACTCATACGAGCCGCCCCCTGTGCCAACTCGCTATCCAGATGTTTCAATATTTCATTAATCATATGGTCATCATAATCCATAATATTAGACCCTCCCTTCAAAAACCAAGCATCATTCCAATCCATCTAATTACAAACGCGCATACCCATGCAACTGCACACTGACCAAAAACCATAATTATTGCAGATTTCCCTCCCAGTTCTCGCTTCACTGAAGCAATTGCCGCAATACACGGTGTATAGAGTAAACAAAAGATTAGAAGACTAATTATAGTAAGTGGTGTGAATACAGCGAGAAGATTTGCCGTATCTCCAAACAAAATAGATACTGTTGAAACCACACTTTCTTTTGCCATGAATCCTGTCATCAATGCCGTTGAAATTCTCCAGTCACCAAATCCCAATGGCGCAAAAAGCGGTGCAATTATGCCAGCAGCTATCGCAAGTATACTATCTTTAGAATCTGTGACTACATTTAAGCGAAGATCAAAATTCTGTAACCCCCAGATTAGTATTGTTGCAACAAAAATTACTGTAAATGCTCTTTGTAAAAAATCCTTTGCCTTTTCCCATAAAAGCAGCGCAACATTTCTTACCCCAGGCATACGATAATTTGGCAATTCCATAACAAATGGAACCGCTTCTCCTCGAAAACGAAATCTACGCATAACAAGTGCTGTTAGAATACCGACAAAGATACCTGCAAAATAAAGCCCTACCATGACAGCAGCACCTTTTCTCGGAAAAAATACTGCTGTAAAAAAAGCATAAATAGGAAGCTTTGCAGAACAACTCATAAATGGCGTCAGAAAAATCGTGAGTTTCCTATCACGTTCTGACGGTAATGTCCTACTGGCCATTACACCTGGAACTGTACAACCAAATCCAATTAACATCGGAACAATGCTTCTGCCGGACAATCCAATCTTGCGCAGAAGCTTATCCATGACAAACGCCACTCTGGCCATATATCCACTATCTTCAAGCATAGACAAGAAAAAGAATAGTGTCACAATCGTCGGCAAAAAACTCAACACACTTCCTACACCATTAAAAATACCATCGACAACAAGGGATTGAAGTACACAGTTGACCCTCCCCGCCTGCATCGCCATTGCAACACCATCCGTCAAGTATCCGATTGCTATCTCCAAAAGGCCAGAAAACCATGCACCGACAACATTAAATGTCAGCCAAAAAACTGCTGCCATAATAAGGATAAATGTTGGAATCGCAGTGTATTTTCCTGTTAAAATACGATCAATGGCAGTGCTGCGTTTATGCTCTTTGCTCTCGTTTGGCTTAATCACTGTCTCACTGCAAATTTTACTAATATATGAAAATCGCATATCTGCAATAGCAGCAGCTCGATCTAATCCTCGCTCTTTTTCCATCTGACAGATAATGTGTTCCAAGGTTTCCTTCTCATTTGCATCTAATTTGAGTCGTTCAAGCACACGCCTATCTCCTTCTGCAAGTTTGGCAGCCGCAAAACGAACAGGAACGCCTGCCGCTGATGCATGGTCATCAACCAAGTGCATAATACTGTGTAGACACCGATGTACTGCCCCACCATGATCTTCCGCATCACAAAAGTCCTGCCTGTTTGGTCGTTCCTGATATTTCGCCACATGTATTGCATGATCTATCAGTTCATCTATTCCTTCATTTTTTGCTGCTGATATCGGTATCACTGGTATTCCTAAAAGTTCCTCAAGCTCATTCACCCTGATTGAGCCGCCATTTTCTCGCACTTCATCCATCATATTGAGCGCAAGCACCATTGGAATATCTAGTTCCAAAAGTTGCATAGTCAAATATAAATTTCGTTCAATATTAGTCGCATCCACAATATTGATAATTCCTCTAGGATTTTCATTTAATACAAACTGCCTAGTGACAATCTCCTCACTTGTATAAGGTGAAAGGGAATAGATACCTGGTAAATCTGTCACAAGTGTATTAAACTTTCCTTTGATGCTACCATCCTTCCTGTCAACTGTCACTCCTGGAAAATTACCTACATGCTGATTAGATCCTGTCAACTGGTTAAACAGAGTTGTCTTTCCACAATTTTGATTTCCTGCTAGTGCAAAGGTCAGTTTTTCCCCTTCGGGCAACGGGTTCTCACCCTCCTTCACATGATACCTTCCACCTTCACCCAATCCAGGATGATGTGTCTTTCGTCGCATCTGTTTCTGTATATCTTTTTGAGATTCTTGTTTTGCTTCGTATACTTCTTCAATAATAATTTTCTCAGCGTCCGCCAATCTTAGCGTAAGCTCATAACCATGAATTAGAAGTTCCACTGGATCACCCATCGGCGCATATTTTACCATTGTCACCTCCACGCCTGGTATTACACCCATATCCAGAAAATGCTGTCGCAGTGCACCTTCGCCACCTACCGAAACGACAACTGCCGCCTTTCCAATTGGTAATTCCTTCAATGTCATGATGTTATCTCCCTTATGTATCTTTTATATTCATTTTGCCCAATTATCTATGTTTCGTAATACTACAATTACTTCTCTTCTACCAACGATAACCACATACAATTTTAAATTCTCATTTTTAGTATCAAAATCACGTCTATTTCTCCAAAAATCCATCTGAGTTGCAAACATTGGTTATTTTTTGTACTATCTTTAAAAATACTATCAATATTGTTTCTGTGGCGTGCGCCTTAAGTCTATTGACGCAAAATCAATTTGCACATCTGTAATCCTACCAAGACTTATCTCAGTCAAGATTATTCATCCACTGAGACAAAGTTATATTGTTCTTGCCACTGATAAGAGTGGAAATCTTCTTTGGCTGAGATAAAATTATGCAACCACATTATAGCAAAGTACCATGTTTTTTGCAACTCATGATTCCTTATAATAAAAGCAATCGGTTACTGAGAAAAACGTTACATTTAGTTTTGGAAGTCATATACAAAAACATTTAATGTCTTTTAACACTAGGTCAATTTTATAATAAGTGCAAAGTTTTAAAAGAAACTGTAATAGCGGTTTCGTCTAACAAAGTGCTTTCTTCCAATAACTTAGTTTCTTCCAATAACTGCGTCTCAAATTCTTCATCAAGTAACATTGTCTTATTGCTTCTTTCCTGTTTTAATACAACCATTTCATGAAATTTTTTTCGTGCACAATGCACTATGGACGCATTTCTTTTCTTATACTCTCTAATTTTCCTCTTTGCTGTTATGCCTGTCAGTTCTCCCAATATTTTGGGAATTTCAAATACCATAAATAATATCACTACTCCCCCGCTACATATCACCGCAATAAGACGACAAACGTAAAAAATCTGGTGAAAAAATATTATTGATTCCTGAACCTGTAAAATATCTGTCATTAGCATATCACTACTCATCACACTTCTCCTTTTTTAATACTCTCTGCGCCCGCGAAATATTTCTATTTAATTGTTCTGCAAGCTGTTTTATCCTATCGGTTTCTTGTAAAGAATCCACATCAATATCCTCATTGAAATGTTTCTTAATCTCGTTTAGTTGTCTTTGTAACTCTTCTTTTGAGATTCCTGCCTGTTCAAATTTTAAAGCATTTACATAAATCTGATATACCATCTCTTGATATACCATCAATGCTGTCGTTGTATTATCAAATGCTGTTATATCTCCTTTTGTGACTTCGCAGAGGTCTTTCCAGTATTCTGCATAGTTAATATTATTATCTCCAGATTTACTCTCAATTCCTAATCGTGCATAGTATTCCGCAATTCGACCAAGTTTGGAAGCTCTTTGAACTTTACGTGTATCAAGCGTTGAAGCATTTGCTGCAACTGTCAACCATTTGGCAGATAACGCTTTGTTTCCATGCTCCTCATAAGAATAAAAATAAGCAATTCCAAGCTGATATGCCAATTTCTCATATCCTGAAACATTTTCTCTTAATTCTTCCTCATATGTTTTTCCAGTATTTGTACGTCGAATCAACAGCGCTCGCAACTGCTGATCTTCTGCAGTTGTCAAGATATCATCCTTAAGATATAACTTGTCAACTAATTCTAAATACGCTCGTTCTTCACCGGGCATCAACTGTAATGCCTTCTCAAAATATGCAAATTGTTCACTGGCAGTCGCACCACTTTTTGCAGCCTCTATATAATCATTATATTTTTGTGTAACAATAGATATCTCTGTGTGATACGCCCACACAGCTGTCAAAGAAAAAATTACAGCAAAGAAAAACATTCCCAAAAAAGACAACAACCTAAGTTTCTGTTGCAAAGAGTATCTACTATCCAACTCCTGAAAGTGTTCTAAATCATATTGTATCTCCGCACAAGATTGATAGCGTTCATTTGGATTCTTTTGCACACATTTCCATATAATTTTTTCTAAACCTTGTGATAATGTTGCATTCCAATGGCGAATTGGAAAAACCTCATAAGGAGGTTTTGCTGGATTCTGTCCTGTTACAAGGTGATACAATGTCGCTCCAAGTCCATAAATATCAGTTCTTGCATCGGTCTGCCCTTGTCCTCCAAACTGCTCTGGTGCTGCATATCCCTGTGTTCCTAATGCTCTAGTATCTTGCAATGCATATGATTTATATTCTCTAGCAATGCCAAAGTCAATCAATGTAATACTTCCATCTGGTTTTAACATAATATTATCTGGTTTCATATCCCTATAAATAATTGGAATTGGTCTACTATGAAGATATCCCAAAACCTCACATAATTGTTTAGCCCATTCAATTACATGCTCTTGTGGCAGTGGACCATACTCCTCAAGTGCCTTACAAAATGGTATCCCTTCAATATAATCCATTACAATCAAAAAACTGTCCTCTAAGTCAATTACATCAATAATCGTTGGCAGATATGGATGTCTCAACCTTTTTAACATTTCCATCTCAACAATCAATCCTTGATGCACAAACGCAAAATCTTGCGTTCCATCTTTTCTAACTTCCTTTATTGCCCATTGCTTATTGGCGCGTTCATTCATCGCAAGATATACGATGCTCATTCCTCCTCTGCCAATCTGATTTAATATTTTATATTTTCCATCGACGATGGCGCCAATATCAAGCATAATTTCCTCCTGATTTATTCTCTCTTTTGTCGTCTCTTTCTAACAAAAATAATTCCTGCTGTTATCAGTATTGCCGCCAGCATAGCAGCACTGACACCATACAGCACATGATTCTCATTCTGATAGGTTGGAACAATAATACCTTCTATATGTTGTGATGAAACAGTTTCCGTAGTTTCATTATGCTCTGCAGTTTTTTCAATTATTTTATTCTTTGTATTTTTTGATTTTTTTAGAGTGATGTCTTCCATTACTTCCTTTTGTGAAGATATCAGTACACTAGAAAACTTAAGGATTTGCTCATTCTTTGCTCTGTCCTTAGCTATTATGAAAATGTCCCTTGTTGTATCTTTTTCTTGCAAAAGAAAGGGAATGACTCCCTCCTTTTCTTGTAGTTCATTCGCTGACATATCTAATATTGTTTCCCCATTATCCATAATTTGCAGGTTTGTAAGATACATATTATCTTTTACATCTATTGTAATCTTTCTCTCTCGCTCTTTATAGGTCCTATCTGATTCTATACCATCGACCACAATACTTGGCGCTATTGTGTCCAAAGCAAACGTTATTTCTTTCCCTTTCATACGATTATCCGATGTATTTCTCGCCTTATCGATGGAATAAAATTCTACAGAATAAACACCATCCGACTCAAAATTATTCGGCTTTATTTTGTAAGTATACGATTTCCAATCTACATCAGTGCCCTCTTTGGTAACTATATAATCCTTTTCACGGATTAGTGTACGGGTCTGTCCTTCTCTACTAACTGTAACTTCCCCATATTCCAGAGCATCAATATTAACTTCTGTAATTGTGATTATAGGTGCTTTTGCGGTATAATAATTCTCAATTAATTGTTGTGTATCTTCACTGATTTTATAAGTTGACCCAAATCGATTGACAGAAAAATTTATCTCTTCCTCACTCTTATTTCCCGCCAAATCTATCGCCTTCACGCTTAATGTATAAAAATCGTCCATCTCCTTTATGTATGTAAAATCAGGATAACTAAGCTGTATTCCATTTGTAATCACACTTTTTTGTGCCCCGGAAATTTGCTCCTTATGATTTGTTCCTGTGAGTGTCACTATTGTTTCATCTTCATCCAGATAAGAATCTGTATATTTCACAATAGGTATTACAGATTTATTATTTGCAGAATTTGCACACACCCCTTCAATAATAATTTGAGGCGCTGTTTTATCAATAACAAAAATCGGACTTACATAGTCTTTAGCGGTATTGCCTGCTAAATCACTGCAAACAATACGAAATCCATAGATTCCTTCTTGGGTAAAACGAATTGTAGCAATCCGTTTTTCGCCCTCTGTCTTCCATCGGCTTATGACAGGAAGCTTGTCTACTTCTAAAGTATTTTGTTCTTCGATTACAACAAGTTTTTCTGAAAAAGCTTGTTCTGTTATAGTGATTGTCGCTGTCCTTGAGGTATTATAATAATTACTATTTTTAGCATTGTTCTGGTCAAACGTAACTGTAATTTTTGGCTCTATCGTATCAATCACAAAATTACCGCCATCTACTTTATTTGATGGATTACCTGCCTTATCCTTACAAGAAAATTGAACATGATATTCCCCATCTTTTTCAAAAAAAATCTCACAAATATAATCTGTCTCAATTTGTCTCCACTTGCTCATTTTAGGACGAATATTCCCTGCACCAAAGTCAAAATTTATCTCGCAATTCTCATCAAAGTTGGCATCTGTCACAATCACTTTCGCTGTCCGAAAAGCATAGTAACGCTTATCACCTTTTAATGTATCTTTATTATATTCAATCCTTACGGATGGAGCTGTACTGTCAATAATAAAAAGTTTTTCACAATCTAACGCTATCTTTCCCTCATTTCCTGCTTTATCTTTACATTTTATGCGCAATCCGTAAATACCATCTTCTGCAAAGCTTAATGTTGCACTATGTACAATTCCATCTGATGACCATTCCCCTATTGTAGGCAACACATTGGTTATTGTTAGACCAATTGGCTCAATCAAAACATTTTCCTTAATAAAATTTTGCTCGGCTATTTTAATCATTGCCGTTTTTGTACTGTGATAATTTTTTTGCTCTATTATATTTGTATGTTCAAACTCCACTTGTATATTAGGCATTGTATTGTCAATGATAAAACTGCCACCATCAATAGTCCCCGATAAATTTCCGGCCTGATCCATGCAGGAAAACTGAAAAGTATACGCTCCGTCTTGTTCAAATGTCACTGTACATGTATACTCTGTCACATTTATAAATTCGATATCCCTTTTTGTCCATTTACTAATTGATACAGGTATATTTTGAGGAGAGATATTAAAATTTGCAGTACAATTTTCATTAAAAGAAATATCTCTTACGGTAATTTTTGCTATCCTCGACCCTTTATAATAATTGTCTGTTTGTTTTACACCCTCATAGCTAATATTGACAACTGGTTTATTTTTGTCAACAAGAAAAATTTCACTCTGATAGACTTCTGATTCGTTGCCTGCCTGGTCTTTACATAACACTGTAACACTATAGATACCATCTTCCTGTATTTGATAAACCGTTTTGTTTGTCTGCTCATCTATTTCTTTCCAAGAAACTTTTAATTTTGTTTTCTTTGCATCCTTTTGGTTGTACAAGATTACTGTAACATTTTCCTTAGAAAAATTTTCTTCAATTATTTGTATTATTAATTCTCCAGAAATATTTAAGTTCATTCCTGTTTTACTTTTTTTATCCATATAAGAAGTATGAATCAAGGGAGGCGTATGGTCGGTCACTAAATAATCACTTATTACAGTGTTCGATTTATTGCCTGCTTTATCCTTGTATTCACACTGAAAACGATATGCACCATCTTCTTCAAAATGAACTGTACAAGTATATTCATCCGTATTTTCTGCTTTTTTCCACTTGCTGATAATGGGACTTTTTCCTTCTGGTATTACAGTCAAATTATGATTTTGTGTAGTATCAAAGTTTTTGTCTATCACTGTAATGGTAGCTGTTTGATTGTAATAAATCTCTTGGTCTTGATTATAATTTCCATATGTAATTTTGACCTTTGGTGCAACAGTATCAATCACTAATTGATTTACTTTATATATCGATTGGTTACCCGCTTTATCGGTGCAGATAATTTCAAAACAATACACTCCATCTTCCGTGAAGGTAAGTGTTGTACTGTGTCCTATTTCTTCTGTCTTCCAACTATTAATCTTAAAATTTATCTTTTTCTCTGAGGAATCGGCACACAAAATATCGATTTTATTTTCATCAAAATTTGATTCTTTTATCAACAGATTTAACTGATGCTTATTTTGATATATTTTATTCTGTTTTTCTTCCAATTCTACTATTGTTATTATTGGCTTAACAGAATCATATATCAATTCAAATGTATATTCTTGGCTGTTTCCAACTTTATCACAAGCTAATAATGTGTATACTTTGCTGTTATATTGCTTTTGTGTAAATTCTGCTGTAATTTCACAAACACCATTTTCGAGTTTTATTCTCTTCTCGCAACTCTTTCCATCATTCTCCTTTGTCAATGCTGACAATACAATCTCTCCCGACGAGTATCCACCATTTGTTTTATCTGTAATAGTAATCCTCATCTTGCAATCTGTATTGGTATAATATCGCTCTATTGTTCCTGACATTTCATATGAAATTGGAATTTCGCATTCTTTGTGATTTGGATACACGAAAAGGCTTATTTGCGGTGCAGTAAAGTCAAACAGAACACTTACCTCATCAGAATATATGTTTCCTGCTTTGTCTATTAAATATAGTGTATAATCAATTCTTTCCGTACTCTTGTCAATTTCTTCCTCCAAGAATGTATATTCATAACCTGTATTATTTGCTATTAACGGATATTGTTTTCCATTTCTCTCAATAAATGCTTTCCATATTCCAGATATATCCTGACAAACTGGGATTTGAAATGTTCTGTTTCGTTCTGCCACAATCTCTTTATTTTCAATCTCGCATTTGGGCGCTGTTTGATCTAAAAATACTTCATATGTTATCTCAATACAATTTCCTGCATGGTCTGTTGCAATATATGTTATCAATTCCTTGAGTTGTCTAATCTCAAAATCAAATTGGTATAATATTACTTTTCCTTCTTCTTTCATTATTTTTGATGGTTTTATTTTTATTCCAGCAAATTCTGCTTCTACTGATGCAATCCCAGAAATATAATCCTGTACTTTAATTTCTCCAAAAAATTGTTCTTTGTTTGTGTAAATCCTCCAAATATTATTTTCAATCTTCTCCTTATAAAGATTGCGTCTTTGTGTCTGCTCTTGAACAAAATGTGTTATTTGACTCTCAGGCAATTCTGTATCGAGAAAAATTGTCAACATAGCACTTTTATTCCCAGCATAGTCCTGCATAAATACTTCAAGAATTGTATTTGTAAATGATTTTGTGAAAGTACATGTTACTATATTTGCACTTATATTTGTATAACAATCAATTTCTTTCTTATCTGTGTCGAATATATGAACTTCTTTCACTCCAGATGTACTGTTTTCTATCTCGTCAACTTCAAATACAAGCGCTTGCCCTACATTAATTATTTTCTTTTGATATACTTTATTGTCGACAATTTCTTTTCCATCGACATTTTTAATAATTGGCGGAACATCATCTTGTATTATTGTCAATTCCTTTTCATCCTGTTCTATCCCATCTATCAACAATAACACCTTAATTTTATTGCATCCTTCCGATAATAATATCTCTTTTGTATAGATATCATGCTCATCATTAATAATACACAAAACAGTATCATTAATTTGCAAAACAATCTCTTTTGTAATATTGAATTCTCCTGCTATGCAAATTTCGATTTCTAAGCAATTTTGTTGTGTATAGTAACACATTCTGTTTTCATCCCAAATATAATCTCCTACAAACCCTATTTTCTTAATATATACATACTCTTCTTCCTCAATTTGAGTTGTACTTTCTTCTTCAATCTCAGTTGCACTCTCTTCTTCAGTCTCAATTTCACTCTCTTTTTCAGTCTCAATTTCACTCTCTTTTTCAGTCTCAACTTCACTCTCTTTTTCAGTTGTACTTTCTTCTTCAGTCTCAGTTGTATTTTCTTCTTTCTCGGTCTCCATTTGTTCCTGACTTATCTCTGACTCTGAAATGCCTTCTTCGCCATCTTCTGTCACAATTAAATTCCCTTTATTTTCTGAATCACTCTTTATTTCCTCACTCTGCATTATTTCTTGATTCAACTTTGTTTCCATGTTTTGTACATCTTGTTGATTGTCAATCATATCAGCTCCCCTTACCAAATCTACTGGAGCAATATAATAAAACGTTAGCATCAATAATATGATAAAAGCAATAATTGGGGTAATTTTCTTCATTGCAAACCTCCTGTAATTTACCTATTTGAAAATTTTCTGTCATATTGCTTTATCATACTTTTTCATAATCCTGTTATATATAGAACTTTAGTACCATTTTATCTATATATTTATTTACATACTTTCTTTGTTTTGCATGTGCAATTAGCTTGACACTGCGCACTTATTACTTCATGCGACAGCCCCAACGCGGGCAGCTTTCGCTGCATATTACCTTTTTGTATTCGTGTGCAATCAATTAGGGAAGATTTATCTTCCCCTACTCCTGCATCGGGCACCCGTCAGCTTCTGCTGACAAATTTCACTTGAACGCCTATATGCATAAAAAATCACCGGAAAATCCGGTGATTTTTAATAGAAAGTACACAATTAATCCCTTTCCAAAATTATTTTATTTTCTCTTCTTCCACCTGCTGTATGCCAGTAATATCTGAGTCAATCACAAGAGAATAATTAGTATAGTACACCACAAATCCAGGTTTTGAACCATTGGGTTTCTTGACATTTTTCTTTTGCGTATAATCAATCTCAACCTTTTCCTGACCTCTAGCCTGCGAATAATGCGCCGCAAGCCTTCCAGCTTCCTCAAATACTCTGTCTGGAAGCTCCTCCCCATTCGCTTTTACTACCACATGGGAACCGGGAATTCCTTTTGTGTGAAACCACCAATCATTCCCAGTTGCAAGTTTAAAGGTAAGCTCCTCATTCTGATAATTATTTTTGCCGACATAGATATGATATCCATCACTGCTAATATAGTGAAACGGCTTGCTTGTCACTTTTTCTCGTTTTGCATTGCCCTTTCTTCTAATATAGCCACTCTCGATTAATTCCTCCTTAATCTGAACCAAATCTTCTTCTCGCAGTGCAATATCAAGTGCCGTACTAATAGATGAGAGATGTTCAATTTCCTCTTTTGTCTCTTTTGTCAGTGTTGTCAATGCTTCACAGGTACGCTTTAACTTTTGATATTTGTCAAAATACCTTTTGGCATTCTCTCCTGCGGAGAGTGTTGGATCAAGTGGTATTGTTATTGTTTGACCATCATAGTAATTTAAAGCTTCCATCGACTTTGCGCCAGTTTGCACCTCATAACCATAAGTGTTCAAAAGTTCACCGTACACTTTGTACTTCTCTCGTTTTTCTGTATCTTGAAGCTGTTTCACCTGCAAGTCATATTTCTTGACATTTCGCTCAAGCGCAGTCTGAACAATTCTGCGCAGATCTACAGAGCGTTGCCGAATACGTGTAATTGTATTTTTCTCGGCATAATAATATTCCAAAAGTCCAGAGATTTGCGAAAACTCTCTACTCTGTTCCTGTGGATAAGAACTTAGCCTTATGGCTGCGTACTCAACCGGCTGACGATTCTCATACACAACATTGTAATAGAATTTTTCTTCTCGCACATCATCTGCCAATCTGCCTAGCACAGCAATCAACTGTGCAAATGCATCTTCTTCTAGTTCAGAGGAAGGCCAATCCGCATCAATTCCTGCCCTGACACACAGTTCATGAGCAACACAAGGCGATATTCCTGTAAAACCTGTGTAGATTGCTTTGAATATTGGCATATTCCGCGCCCTTAACACTGCTGCAATCTCCTCTGCTGTACAGTTTAACAACTCTGCTTTTTCCTGTGTCTTTGGAATAAAATATGTGCGCCCTGGCAAAACCTCTCTGACTGAACTTACCATTCCAGAGATATGCTTAATGCTGTCGATAATCATGTCCTTATCATCACAGAATATAATATTACTGTGTTTTCCCATCAGTTCTATAATAAGATATTTCTTACACAAATCACCCAATTCATTTAAGTGTTCCAACTCAAATCGCACAATGCGCTCTAAGCCTGGTTGTGTCACAGATACAATCCTTGCATTTTGCAAATGTTTTCTCAAAAGCATACAAAAATTAGGGGCTGTCATGGGACTTGTTTTGTTCTTTTCTGTTAGGTAAAGCAATGGTAATGATGCGTCTGCTGACATCAACATCCTAACTTGGCCACAACTTCCCTTCACAGTCAGAAGCAACTCATCTTTTTCAGGTTGGGCAATCTTATATATTCGATTCCCTACCAATTTGTCTTTTAGTTCACTGACAATTCCTGCAATTGTCACTCCGTCAAATGCCATCGTCTTAACCTATCATCCAGTCATACATTTCCTGATATTTCATTGCGGACATACCCCAAGAATAGTCTACAGCCATCGCTCGATCTACAATCTTATTCCACTCACGTTTTCTGTCATAATATACCTGCTCTGCATAACGAATTGTATTGAGCATCTCATGTGCATTATAATTTACAAAGCTAAATCCTGTACCCTTATTTTCATACTCGTTGTATGGCTCCACTGTATCCTTAAGTCCACCTGTCTCACGCACAATAGGAACCGTTCCATAGCGCAGTGACATTAGCTGGCTAAGTCCGCAAGGCTCAAACAAAGATGGCATAAGAAATGCATCGCAAGCTGCATAGATTCTATGGGAAAGCTCCTCCGAATAATAAATATGTGCAGAAACTTTTCCATGATATTTCCAGTCAAAATGGCGGAACATATTTTCATAGCGCTCTTCTCCCGTACCGAGCACTACCAACTGAATATCATCCTTGCTACAAAGCTCATCCATAATGTATGCGACCAAATCCATACCCTTTTGATCGGTAAGTCTGGATACAATACCAATGAGCATCTTTTTATCATTCTCCTCAAGGCCAATCTGTTTTTGCAAATCCCGCTTATTCTTAGCCTTTTCCTTCCTGAAATTGGAAGCATTGTAATGATGTACAATAAACTGATCTGTGTCTGGATTGTATTCATTGTAGTCAATACCATTTACAATCCCTCTCAAATCATGGGTTCTCGCTGTCAAAAGTCCATTAAGCTTCTCTCCGTAGAAATCCGTTTTAATCTCCTCTGCATAGGTCGCACTTACTGTGGTGATTGCATCTGCATAAGTCAATCCGCCTTTTAAAAGATTTCCATCCTTAAAGTATCCTAGTTTGTCTGGTGCAAAGTATGAACCATCAAGCCCTGTAATATTCTGGATTGTCTTGATGTCATAAATCCCTTGAAACTTAAGATTGTGAATGGTCATAATTGTTTTAATCCCTCTGTAAAATTCACCTTGCGCAAACCGTTCCTTTAAGTATACTGGAATAATCGCAGCCTGCCAGTCATGGCAATGCACAATTTCAGGCCGGAATCCAACGACCGGCAGAATAGACAATGCTGCCTTTGAGAAAAATACAAATTTTGTAATCTCACTAACATGGTCATCGCTGTACGGTTTGAATCCACCGAACATCTTTTCATTGTCAATAAAATAATATGTGATACCATCATACTGTGCCTCAAGCACTCCAACATACTCGCTCTGCCCCATAAAATCCATATAAAAATGTGTTCTATACTGCATTAATGATTTCATGTTGTCTGACATACACATGTATTTTGGCAGTATCACTCTTGAATCAAAATACCGCTTATCATAATACTTCGGAAGAGAACCTACCACATCTGCAAGTCCTCCTGTCTTAATAAATGGTACACCTTCTGAAGCCACAAATAAAATGTTTTTCATACTATCAAATCCCTTTCTACACGAATCCCAAAGTTCGCGAATTAATTAATATAGTTATTATACACCAACCGCAGCAGGAATGTAAAGGAATTTGTCCTATTATCGCTCTGTGTCTATGCCCTATAATGAAGCCTGATCTTATCTGCAATGAGGGCAATAAACTCCGAGTTCGTCGGCTTGCCCTTACCGATATTGATCGTATACCCAAACAGAGAGTCGAGCGTCTCCATTTTTCCTCTGCTCCATGCCACCTCAATCGCGTGCCTTATCGCACGCTCAACACGGCTTGGTGTTGTCTGATATTTCTTTGCGATCGATGGGTAAAGTATCTTGGTAATAGAGTTCAACATCTCTATATCCTCCACCGACATCATAATCGCCTCACGAAGATACTGATACCCTTTAATATGCGCAGGTACACCGATTTCGTGTATCATATCTGTAACGTCTTTCTCAAGATCATGCGCATTTTCTCCCAAGCTTAATTCCGATCTGCTGTCTGTTTTCTTTTGCACTAAACTGTTGTCACTGTCTGTAAGCTTTGACCCTGCCGGAACTGTGATCATTATTTGGAATTCCTTGTCTTTCGTTAATAAATCACTGAGAATTCTGAATATCTTCTCGTTATCCTGCTGTGTCATTACGTTCAACTGTTCCATTAACTTCTCCTCCATTCCAATCATTTGACTGCCAACTGCCACCCTAATCATGTCTCCCAATCATAATCATGGCTTAAAGAATTTATACACGTCACTTTGAATTTACGTATACTTACAAATTCTAGCAGGATTTGGCAATGTCCATTATATAAGAATGTCAATTTATCTTGCAACAGTTACTTATCGCACTTTTTGCGCTTAATATACAGCATCCGTCAAAATTCCACATATTCCGTTAAAATCCCGTAAAAATGGCTGTTCTTTCTTGTTGAAAGAGCTGATATTTTTATGATGATTTCCTCGATTTTTTTAATTTTGCGCGATTTTTACGCGATTACTTTTTTTAACATGTCGGTTCAATTTTCTAATATATTCTTTTCTTGACACCTCCTTTGGATGAATATACACATCTGTTCCTTGCATCCTCTCTCGGGCAAACAATGCTTGTTCCTGTAAAACTCCCAACCGAAAATCGATTATCTGTTTTCTTAACCGTCTCCACAAACTATTTTTTACCGAAATAGTTTCCAGCTTATTGCCACCAATCCCCAAACCTCTACCCCAAGTAATATTCGCGCGAGAACAAAAGTTTTTCAAAATTTCCATTGCAACGCTAGTCTGCTCACCCTCATACAATTCTGTGTAGAGAACTGCATAGAATATAGCACCAATACTCTCTCCTCCAATCACCGCCTGCTCAACCTTCTCCAAAAACTTAAGAACCTCAGAGGATACACTGTCCAGATAAACATCTGCTGCCAGCACAATAGCCTGTGCCTCTTCCAGATTTCTACACACTCTATCCCAGTCCATATTCTCTGTGATTTTAGTTGTGATCAGCTCCTCCTGTTGCAAATATCCACACATACTGTTCATAATAAACTCGTTTTCTATCGCTGATACACATCCGCCATCCAGAAACAGAACCACATTCCCCACCTCCTTAAATTAAGCAACTATATTAAATCTCTTTACAGTTTCTCAACGCATCAATAGTATTAAAAAATACAATTTTTACTCCCCTCGCTTGAAGGGAAATTCCATCTGATACAGACTGTATTCTCGCTGACTCTTCCTCTCTGTCAGTAATTTGATCCCCATAAAAACAGCACACCATACCAAATTCATTTTTATTTCCATTGTGTACCTGATAGTGTGTCTGCCCATGTCGGATTTCAAGAAGTGGCCCGAAATGTCTTCTGCATTTATTCAACACGCTCTGAATATAAGGACTAAATCCTCCATATACGCATCGGCTAATCAAAACTAACTGGCGACAACCTCCAATCAATTTTCCAATATCTCTTTCTGTGGCTTCTATTCCTTCTCCAATAACAATATCTTTCTCTTGAAGTTTCATTCCGAGTGCCTGCCATGACTTTTCTTGCAGGTCATGCACAATCACTTTCATTCTGCAATTCCCTCTTACAAAAATCTGTACTGTTATTTCTTTCCAGATCCTTATCCCTTCACCAAATCTTTATCATAATCTTATCATATATCCTCCAAATTAAAAAGACCTATTCCAAATATAAATTTTTAGAATAAAAGTATTGACATTTTTGTTGAAAACTAGTATAGTTAAAAAGTCAGTTGAAACAACTGTGTTATTGGGGTCTTAGCTCAGCTGGGAGAGCATCTGCCTTACAAGCAGAGGGTCACAGGTTCGAGCCCTGTAGGCCCCATTTTTTTATGCACATGGACGCAAAAAGAACTATGCAATTAAGTAGAGGAAAGACATTTCCCTACTTAATTGCGTATATGCGCCAAGTAGGGGAAGATTTATCTTCCCCTACTTGCTTTCTATTATTCTACAACTTTTGGCAAAGATGCAATGCTCTTTGCAAGTTCCTCATCTGAAGGAATATAATCTGACATTTTACCATCATTAAATTTCTGGTATGCAACCATATCAAAGTATCCTGTTCCTGTAAGACCAAAGACAATATTTTTCTCCTCTCCAGTCTCTTTGCATTTCAAAGCCTCGTCAATCGCTACTTTGATTGCATGACTGCTTTCAGGCGCTGGCAGAATCCCCTCTACTTTTGCAAAGGTCTGTGCAGCCTTAAACACTTCTGTCTGCTCCACGCTTCTTGCAGAGAGAATACCATCTTCATACAGTTGTGATACAATCGAACTCATGCCATGATAGCGCAGTCCTCCGGCATGATTTGCAGATGGAATAAATCCACTTCCCAGTGTATACATCTTTGCCAATGGACAAATTTTTCCTGTGTCACAATAGTCATATGCATAGACTCCTCTTGTTAAACTAGGGCAAGAAGCCGGCTCCACTGCTATAATTTCATAATTGGCCTCACCGCGAAGCATGTCACCCACAAATGGAGAAATCAATCCGCCCAAGTTAGAACCGCCACCTGCACAGCCGATAATCATGTCCGCTTTAATTCCATATTTATCCAGCGCAGACTTTGTTTCTAATCCAATAATTGTCTGGTGCAAAAGAACTTGGGAAAGCACAGACCCGAGCACATAGCGATATCCTTCCTGTGTTGTAGCGGCCTCCACCGCCTCTGAAATCGCACAGCCAAGGCTTCCCGATGTCCCCGGAAATTGCTCGTTAATCTTACGGCCAACACTCGTCAGCATAGAAGGTGAAGGTGTCACTTTTGCCCCGTAGGTTCTCATAACCTCGCGCCGAAAAGGTTTTTGTTCATAGGATACTTTTACCATATATACCTGACAATCCAGTTCAAAATAAGAACATGCCATAGAGAGCGCTGTTCCCCACTGTCCTGCTCCGGTCTCAGTAGTCACACCCTTTAACCCTTGCTGTTTTGCATAGTAAGCCTGTGCGATTGCTGAGTTAAGTTTGTGGCTTCCCGATGTATTATTTCCTTCAAATTTATAATAAATGTGTGCCGGTGTATCCAATTTTTTCTCAAGACAGTATGCACGTGTGAGCGGCGATGGACGATACATTCTATAAAAGTCGCGAATCTCCTGCGGTATATCAAAATAAGGAGTGGTATCATCCAATTCTTGTCTTGCCAATTCCTCGCAAAAAATAGGGAATAACTCGTCGATTGTAATTGGCTTCATCGTTGCTGGATTCAATATTGGCGCAGGTTTGTTCTTCATATCTGCCCTGACATTATACCACTGTTTTGGCATCTCATTTTCTTCCAGATAAATTTTGTATGGTATTTTACTGCTCATATTTTCGTCTCTCTTTCCTTGATTTAATTTAAGGTATCAGATTGATTATACACTTTATTGCAAGAAATTTCAATCATCAAAATTTTGTGTCTAAAGCGCCTTGATTCGGTCAAACTTGTTATGTAATTCTGATGCTACTTGTCCTATCATTGTGGCAGACGCAGCAATCTCCTCTGTACTTGCCGCTAGATTTGAGATTCGTTCATTTACATTGTCGACAATTTGTATTAGATTATCCGAACTCTCCATAAGTCTTGCAATCGCTGTCACAATCTGGTCTTTGTTCTTGCTGCTGTCATCTGCGGCACCTCTGCTCACATCACTTAAAGTCTTAATCTCCTGTGCAACCACTGCAAATCCTTTTCCAACTTCACCGGCTCTTGCTGCTTCAATAGAAGCATTTAGTGACAAAAGGTTTGTCTTGGCTGCTACTTTTGTAATATTCTCATTGTTCCCGCCAAGCTGTTCCAAAAGCTCATGAATCTCACCAAATGATTTTCTCATATCATCACAGAAATTAACAACCTTCATCATAGCCATACTAATGTTTGTACTTTCTTCTGCATTGTTATTATTGCCGTCAATCATCTCGTCAATAGATATATTCAAGGTGTTAAATTCACCGTATGCCTCCCCGACCATCTCCTCAATTGTCGCATTCTTTTTTGCCATCTCGTCGTTCTTTGCTTCCACTTCATAAGAAATTTCTTGTATACGTTCTTTCTCCTGCTCTGCCATATTTTTAATGTAATGGACACAACTATTTTTATTATTGCATTTATTGTGAATTGCAGTCGCCATTTCCACACAAGTATCATATCCACATGCGCTACAATTAATATGTTGTGATATTGTAGTATTCTTTTTCATATCGGCAAAAATGGCACTTAGTTCTGACGGACTTGGCATCTGTATCTTATTTCCATTTGATTTGTCTGTATATTCGCGCATAAAATCCTTGAGATCCAGACGTGCAAACTGCTTATTAAGACTTTTAAGTCGTTGTGCTGGCGTCGCTTTTCTTGCCCATGCACTGCTGTTTCTATTGGATTTGCTCGCCTCCTTAATCGCTTGAAGTTCATAAAGAATATCGTCTGTTTCCGTCTTGTTCTCCTCTATGCCTGTACCATAGATACAGCCCTTTGAACAGTTAAGTGCATCGACCATAAATGGAAGTCTCTTTCCTGTGAGAACTCTTTTCCTATAATCCTCCAGAAATTCATAGGCATGTTTCTCCCCTTCAATCTGGCGAATAAACACTTCCTCACCACAAAACCAATATACATTTTCCTTTAATCCACCCGGCATTGGGTAGATAGAGCCTAGACCATATTCGATTTCATCCGGTGCTGGATCCGCTTTAATATTGTGCTTTCTTGCGTATTGAATCAGATGGTCAAAAGTCACATTATAGCTAACATACCCCTTGTTCTTAGGGTCATTAATCTCATCTTTTTTGGCAATACACGGGCTAATAAACGCAAGTTTATCTGTAATGTTTAGATATTTTTTTGCATAGATCGCAGCACACATAAGCGGACTTTGCACTGGGATAAGTTTTGGTATCAACTCTGGTATGTAATGCTCCACATAATTTACAATCGCCGGACACGGCTGAGAAATGCCACCAGTAAAATGATGTTCCGAAATATATTTGATATATCCCCACGTAGTAATATCTGCGCCAAAGCTGACACTAATAATACGATTTGCTCCCATTTTTTTCAATCCACCAAGAATCTTTTTGTATTCATTCGGATAATTTGCAGCAAACGCAGGTGCCCACAAAATGGATATTCGTTCTCCCTTTGCAAGTGCTGCAAAAAATTCCTCTGTATCATCAACAAATTCTCTTGCATTGTGTTCACATGCGTCAAAACAGGCACCACATGCAATACACTTATCGCCGTCCACCTCTATTCTTTGGAATCCGTCCTTTGTCATAACAGCTCTGTTTGCAACGATAACTGGGCAGACTGAAATACATTTGTTACAGCCAATACACTTATCATTTGTAAAGATTAGCCCCTTCTGATTTTCGTACATAATGTACATGCCCCCTTCTCATAGTTTATATTTTAGATAACTGTTTTGTTTCCGCACAGTTATTTGAACCGTTTTGCGCTACTATTTATTTTTTATTTTACCACAAAGTTTTTATCGAGTATATAATATTGCCTATTTTCTGTGTAAAAAAATTACTTTTTTTATCATATTGACATATCAAACTATATAATTATAAAAAATGCTACAAAAAATCACTTTTTATGTAAATTATTTAAAATAATTCTGCACTCTTTTGTGCGTTTATTCTAATACTTTTACAAATTTTTTATATTCCAGTTTGGTATGTTCTCTTGCTTGCACAATTTCCTATCTATTTTTACTATTTTTTAATTTATTTTAATTCATTTTCCAGTGATATCTCTACAGATGCCATTTTGTCCGTAGTAAACTCATACAACAATTAACTAAATTAAGTTTATATTTTAACGGTTGTTTCTCCCTAATTTTTAATGTATTTTAGTCTTAGGAGTAATAATCCAGCAGATTACCAGTTGTCTTGGCGCCAACACTGTTTCATCTATGTTATTATTCCAAATATATTTTACATATATGGAGGTTTTACATGAGAAAAAATCACAAAAAAATCTTGTCGCTTGCAGCAGGTACCGTTGCTTTTATCTCTATGACTTTTGCTTCAGTTTTTGCTTTTTCGGGACAAAAGGCAAATGCAGCAGTAACTTCGTACCAACGGACAACTACCTTGGAAGCAACCACAGTCTCAGAAGTAAATTCAAAATCCAGTAGCCGTTACGAATTTGAATATGCAAACCGCTACGAACAAAACGGTCAAAACCGAATTGAAAATTCCACATTTCCTGGCTATTCTGGTAGTGGTTATCTGTATCTGGAATCTGGATGGGGCGAAGTGGCCTTCTCTGTCACCAATTCCGGCAATTACAAACTTACCATTGTAACAAATGCTGATTCCTATAAGGAAAACTTTTTATATCTTGATGACACTAGCGCTGGTACTCTTCATACTAGCGGAAACAAGTGGGAAGCATTTACACAGACTGTCTATCTTACAGCCGGAGAACATAAGTATGGTGTGTCGACAGACTGGGGATATACAGCACTTGATTATGTTATTGTAGAACCAGAAAGTACCCCTTCCACTAATGGCATGTATGTACGTAATGGCAAACTTTATAACGCAGATGGAAACGAATTTTTAATGCGTGGTATCAATGTAGCACATGCATGGTATCCCAATGAAACACAGACTTCTATCAATGCGATTGCAGATCGCGGTGCAAACTGCGTTCGTGTAGTGCTGGCAGATGGAACACAATGGAATAAAACACAACGTTCAGAAGTGGAAAATATTATTTCCTGGTGTGAGTCCAGAGGTTTAATCTGTATTTTAGAAGTCCACGACCATACAGGATACGACGATGTAAGCCGTCTAAACAATGCTGTAAATTATTGGCTTGAAATCAAAGACTTAATCAATGCACATAAAAAATACGTCATATTAAACATTGCGAACGAATGGCTTGGAACATGGAATAATGCATCTACATGGACAAGTGCTTACCAGTCAGCCATTCACACCCTAAGAAACGCTGGTATTGAAAATGTAATTATGATCGACACCTCTGGCTATGGTCAGGAAACATCAACTTGTATTGATAACAGCCAGCGTGTCGTATCTGCAGACAGCACTGGAAATACTATGATATCTATCCATATGTATTCCGTTGCTGGGAAAGATGCTACAACTGTAAAAAACAATATTGATTCTATGCTTTCAACTGGCGTCTGCTTCTGCATCGGTGAATTTGGCAACTGGCAAAATGGTGCTGATGTAGACGAGACAACAATCATGCAACACTGCACTGATAAAGGAATCGGTTATATTGCATGGTCATGGAACGGAAATAGTGGCATCGACCTTTCTTTGGATATCGCAAATGACTGGCAGGGAAGCAGCCTTACCGAATGGGGAAATTATGTATTTTATGCAGATGGCATTGGCATAAAAGATACTTCACGTCCTGCATATTAAATCGAGTAAAGAAGATTTTTCTTCCCCTTACTTCATAGGACTGTACACAAAAACAAACCCGACTGCTTTTCAGTCGGGTTTGTTCTACATTCTCTCTGGTGCCGAAAATCCAAGCAAATCTATTGAAGTTTCAAGCACGTCCCTTGTAAGTGTAAGAAGTGCAATCCATCCAGCCTTTCTGCTCCCATCCTCCTCCGCAAGAATCTTAGTCTCATGATAAAAATGATTAAATGCATTTGCAAGGTCATAAATATAGGCACAAAGCTTATGCGGTGCATATTCTTCAGCCGCTACCTCAACACTTGCATTAAACTTTGCAAGCTCCATCATCAACTGTTTCTCACTGTTATTCACAGGTGACTTAATATCAGAATAGATTGTCTGTAGATTACCACCATTTTCTATATACTTTGCAAGAATCGATTTAATACGCACAATTGTATAGAGGATATAAGGACCTGTATCACCCTCCGACGATGTAAACCGGTCAATGTCAAAAATATAATCTTTGCTGGCCTGATTGGACAAATCGCCATATTTTAATGCAGCAAGCGCGACAGTCTCCGCTGTTTGCCTTGCTTCCTTATCCTCGATATCGCGATTTTCTGTAATCTTTTTGAGCATCTCGTCATGAATTTCCTGAATCAAACTCTCAAGACGCATCACACCACCATCACGGGTTTTAAATGGTTTCCCATCTTTACCATTCATCGTCCCAAAACCAATAAATTTTAACTCCGTCTCAGGCTTTATAAGTTTTGTTTTTCTTGCACAGCGAAATACCTGCTCAAAGTAAAGTTCTTGGCGCTTATCTGTCATATAGATAATCTTATCTGGCTTATTTTGCTCCATACGCATCATAATTGTCGCAAGGTCTGTTGTATTGTAGAGCGCCGCTCCGTCTGATTTTAATATCATACAAGGAGGAATTTCCTTAGTATCTGTCTCCTCCTTAACATCAACCACCAGAGCACCTTCACTTAGATATGCATACCCCTCCTTTTTCATAGTATCAACCATTCCTGGTATCATGTCATGCACAGCAGATTCCCCGTTCCACAAATCAAACTCTACATTCAACCGCTCATAATTTTTCTTTAAATCGGTGACAGAAACAGCAATAATATGATTCCAGAGTGCGCGGTATCCCTTTACACCACTTTGTAGTTTAAAGGTACAATTCATAGCATCTGCCTTGTATGCGTCATCTTCTTTAGAGCGCTTACTTGCAAAAGGATAAAGTTCTTCAAGCTCTGATAGGGTAAATGGTGGTTCTTCTGGATACATTCCTGTATAGGTTTCATCAAAATATACAAGTTCTGGTTTTCTGATTTTGAGTTCATTCATAACCAACCCCATCTGTAATCCCCAGTCGCCCAGATGTACATCCCCAATTACATTATGTCCTATATATCTTAAAATGCGTTTCACACTCTCTCCGATAATGGCAGAGCGAAGGTGTCCTATGTGCAACGGCTTTGCAATATTGGGTCCGCCATAATCTATAATAATTGTCTCCGGAGTTTCGTTCTCTTTCAAACCATATTTGGGGTCAACACGCATATCTTTCACATAATTTCCCACAAATTCTTTTTTTAATGTCAGGTTTAAAAATCCAGGCGCAACTGCCTCTACTTTCTCAAACACTGCACTGTCAGAAAGCTTTGCCGCAACATCATTTGCAATCATAATCGGCGCTTTTTTGTATTGTTTCGCACCTGCCATTGCGCCGTTACATTGATATTCACACAGGTCAGGGCGATTTGACGGTGTTACCTTTCCAAGTGCACGTTCATAGCCTGCCTGTTCAAACGCCTGCATCATTTCATCAGAAATCAAATTTAATATTTTTTTCATTGCTACCTCCATATATTCCTCGCTACTTTTGCGAGTACACACACCCACAATAATTCTGTCGATATAAATCATATTCTGCCGACAATTCAATCGATCGCTTATAACCATTTTTCTTCTTAAAATCAGATGGAAGCCATGGTATTTGATACTGTTGTGCCAAAGACTCTCCAATCTCATTTAACTTTGCAGCATTCTTTAATGGACTAATCGTGAGTGTGGTTGTAAAATAATCCTGTTCTAACTCTTTGGCAAGCTCTGCTGTTTTTCTCAACCGCAGCTCATAACAAGCAAAACAGCGTTCCCCACCTTCTGGACACTGCTCCAAACCTTTTGCAGCCGCATAGAAAATTTCTGGTTCATAATCCCCTTCTATGACAGAAATCGAATATCCGCTATCCAGTTGATTATAGGCGTCAATCAAACGTTTTTGCTCTGTCACACGCTTTTGATATTCCGCCTCCATCGAGATATTTGGATTGTAATAAAATACCGTAATCTTAAAATATTGTCTTAAATATTCAAGTACATAACTGCTGCATGGTGCGCAGCAACTATGCAACAGTAAGCGCGGTGTAACTGTAAGTTGTTCTAGTATTTTATCCAACTCTCGCTGAAAGTTCCTTGCATTCATTGATTTTTGTTTCTGTGTTGCCATATGTTCTCTCACAATTCTGCTATATTCACAAGCGTCAATGGACTCTCATTCTTATTTTCCAAGCTTGTGGCAAGTGCCTTTGCCGTATCTAATGCTGTAATACAATTTACACCAGTCTCAATAGAAGTTCTGCGAATCAAAAATCCATCTCTTGACTTGTCACGCCCTTGTGTCGGTGTATCAATCACAAGGTCAATCTTATGTCCTAAAATCAAATCCATAACAGTCGGTGATTCCTGCTGAATTTTATTGACTTTTTTTGCTTTGACACCTGCGTCATTTAGCGCCTTTGCAGTGCTGCGTGTCGCATAGATAGTATACCCTAATTTTTCAAAGCGCCTTCCAATCTCAATTGCCTCTCCCTTGTCTGCATCCTTTACTGTAATAATCATTCGCTTATGTCTTGGCAAGTCTATCCCAGCCCCCAGAAATGCTTTGTATAGTGCTTCATTAAAAGTTTTCGCAATGCCAAGGCACTCTCCTGTTGATTTCATTTCTGGTCCAAGGCTGATTTCCGCTCCTCTAATTTTCTCAAAAGAAAATACAGGCATTTTAATCGCGACGTATGCAGCTTCTTTTTGTAATCCTGGCTCATATCCAAGCTCCCGAATCATCTTTCCAATAATCACTTCTGTCGCAAGGTCTACAATTGGGATTCCAGTCACTTTACTAATATAAGGAACGGTTCTTGAGGAACGAGGATTGACCTCAATTACAAACACTTCCTCGCCAACTGCAATAAACTGAATATTAATCAGTCCCTTAACATGCAGTGCCTTTGCAAGTCGCCGTGTATATTCTGCAATGGTTTCTTTCACTTTTGTCGTTATTGTGTGTGCTGGATAAACAGAAATCGAATCGCCAGAGTGAACTCCTGTTCTCTCTATGTGCTCCATAATCCCTGGAATCAAAATATCTGTGCCATCGCACACTGCATCCACTTCAAGTTCTTTCCCCTGTAAATACTTGTCAACAAGAATTGGATGGTCTTGCGCAATGCGATTGATAATTTCCATAAACTCCTCAATCTCCTCGTCGGAAATTGCAATCTGCATCCCCTGTCCACCAAGCACATATGAAGGTCTGACAAGGACTGGATACCCTAGACGATTTGCAACCGCCTTCGCCTCCTCTGCCGTGTAGACTGTACCACCTGCTGCACGTGGAATTTGGGTCTGCTCAAGAATTTTGTCAAAAAGTTCTCTATCCTCTGCCGCGTCGACATCCTCTGCTTTTGTTCCTAGAATCGGCACTCCCATCTTCATTAGGCTTTCTGTAAGTTTGATTGCTGTCTGTCCGCCAAACTGCACCACCGCACCGTCTGGCTTCTCAATATTCACAATATTCTCCACATCTTCTGGTGTCAATGGTTCAAAGTAGAGCTTATCAGCAATATCAAAATCTGTACTGACTGTCTCAGGATTATTATTGACAATGATTGTCTCATATCCTGCTCTTGCAAATGCCCATGTTGCATGGACAGAACAGTAATCAAATTCAATGCCTTGACCGATACGAATCGGTCCTGAACCAAGTACAAGCACTTTTTTAGGCGGGTTCGTCTCCACTGCTTCATTGACACCATCATAACAGGAATAATAATATGGTGTGCTCGCCTCAAACTCTGCTGCACAAGTATCTACCATCTTAAAGGAAGCTGTCACATGACTTGCATAGCGCATCTGCTTCACTGCGGACTCCTCAATACCAACAAGTCGCGCAATCACACTGTCAGGAAATTCTAACCGCTTTGCTTCTTTTAGCAACTCTAATGTAAGAGGTTGTGTCTCCAGCGTGTGTTCCATCTCCACCAACACGGCAATCTTGTCAATAAACCAACGGTCAATCCGCGTGATATCGTAGATTGTATCATAATCAATTCCTTTTCTAAGAGCTTCCGCAATAACATAAATGCGCTGGTCATCTACTTTCTGCATACGCCGCAGCAATGCATCTCTGTCAAGCTCCGAAAAATCATAGCTTCTAAGGCAATCCACATGCTGTTCAAGCGAGCGAATTGCCTTCATTAATGCCCCTTCAAAGTTTGTACAGATACTCATAACTTCCCCGGTTGCTTTCATCTGTGTGGTAAGTGTTCTCTTTGCTGTGATAAACTTGTCAAAAGGAAGTCGTGGCATCTTTACCACGCAGTAATCCAAAGTCGGTTCAAAGCTTGCATAAGTCTTGCCTGTAATAGCATTTTTAATCTCATCTAATGTGTAGCCCAGCGCAATTTTTGCCGCGACCTTTGCAATCGGATACCCGGTTGCTTTGGAAGCCAGTGCAGAGGAACGACTCACACGAGGATTGACCTCAATTACACAATATTCAAAACTCGTCGGATGAAGTGCAAACTGCACATTACACCCGCCTGTGATATTTAATTCTGAAATAATATTGAGTGCGGAAGTGCGAAGCATCTGATATTCTTTGTCACTTAAAGTTTGTGAAGGTGCCACAACAATACTATCACCTGTATGGACACCAACTGGATCAATGTTTTCCATATTACATACAGTAATGCAGTTTCCGGCGCTATCACGCATCACCTCATACTCAATTTCCTTCCAACCTGCAATACAACGCTCCACAAGAACTTGTCCTACACGGGAAAGTCTTAGACCATTTTCAAGAATCTCCTCTAATTCAAGCTGATTATGCGCGATACCGCCGCCGCTTCCCCCCAGCGTATACGCCGGACGCAGCACTACTGGATAACCAATCGTATTGGTGAATGCCACACCATCTTCAACATTCTCAACAACAAGAGAAGCCGCGCAAGGTTCGCCAATCTTTTCCATCGTGTCTTTAAATTCCTGCCGGTCTTCTGCCTTTTTGATGGTAGCTGCTGTTGTGCCAAGCAGTTTTACGTGATGGGAAGCCAGAAATCCACTCTCCTCAAGTTCCATACCCAGATTTAATCCGGCCTGCCCTCCAAGTGTTGGTAGTATAGAATCCGGTTTTTCCGTTTCAATAATCTGTTCTAAAACTTTGGTCGTCAGAGGTTCGATATAGACCTTATCCGCAATATCTCTATCTGTCATAATTGTTGCTGGATTAGAATTTACCAGTATTACTTCAATTCCTTCCTCTTTAAGCGAGCGACACGCCTGTGTACCTGCATAGTCAAACTCTGCTGCCTGTCCAATCACAATGGGTCCTGAACCAATCACCATTACTTTTTTCACATTTGGATTTTTTGGCATTATCTTGTCACCTCTCTCTTTGCATCCTTCATCATATCAATAAATCGGTCAAACAAATAGCCAGAGTCCTGTGGACCACAACACGCCTCTGGATGGAACTGAACAGTAAAAATATTTTTTCCTGTATAAGACAATCCTTCATTTGTACCATCGTTAACATTAATAAAAGCGGGGGTTGCAATCTTAGCGTCTAGTTTGTCCATATCCACCACATAACCATGATTCTGTGAGGAAATATACACTCTGCCAGTAGCAAGATCCTTGACAGGATGATTGCCGCCTCTATGTCCATACTTCATTTTATAGGTGTCTGCTCCCGTCGCAAGCGCCATCAACTGGTGTCCTAAGCAGATAGCAAAAATTGGAATATTGGTATGATAAAGTTTTTTAATTTCCGCAATGATAGTGGTACATTCTTTTGGGTCTCCAGGACCATTAGAAAGCATAATGCCATCTGGATTTGACGCGATAATCTCTGCGGCTGGTGTCGTCGCCGGATAGACAGTGACATCACATCCTCTTGCTTTCAGAGAATAAGCAATATTATCCTTCATGCCCAAATCAAGAAGTGCAACTTTTTTGCCTGCACCATTTAACGTTCTAACAAGAGATGGTTTCTTTTCTCTTTTTCCAGCTTTATAATCTTCTGACACAAATTTGGCGCTTCCAGAAAGCGCACCATTTTCTGATAAATCTCGAACCCCTCGCAGTTCATATTTTTCTTTACAGGTAACTTTCTCAACAACTTTACCTGTTGTGTAGGCTTTTAATCTTGGTAAAATTTCAGCTTGATCATATTGCTCATTGGTTGTTATCATACCGTTCATAGTACCTTTTTTGCGCAGAATTTTCGTGAGTGCTCTCGTGTCAATCCCTGCAATCCCTGGCACGTTATTTTGTTCTAAAAATTGTTGAATGGAAAAGTCCGCTCTGAAATTGCTGAAATTTCTGGATAATTCTCTGACAATGAATCCGTCAGGCCAAGGTTTCTTCGACTCCATGTCATCTTTACAGATGCCATAGTTTCCTATTAATGGATAGGTCATGCATACTGCTTGTCCCGCATAAGATGGGTCAGTAAGCACTTCAAGATACCCAGCCATAGAAGTATTAAAAACAATCTCACTGACTACTTCCCTGTCAGCACCAATATGCATTCCTTCAAATACAGTGCCATCTTCCAAAATTAAAAATGCCTTCATCTTATCACCTGTACTTTCTTTCATATAATCGGTTTATTATATCACAAGAAATTATGGCATTCAAGAATTTCTTAAACATAGACCCAGTTCTTACAAATATGCTTTTTGTAGTTTCATTTATACAATCTCAAGCAAAAAGATTTATCTTTCCCAATTCGCTGCACTAGGTGTTTGTCAGCTCTACTGACCATTTTCCTACAAACCCCGTGTGCAAAAAAATAACTGTTTCGTTTGAAAGACGACAGCAGTTATTTTTTCTTTTTAATCGACAAAAAAGTTAAAATATTTTGTTTGTTTCCTCCTGAAGTCGATCAAACTCTGCCATGCATGCCTCCACTGTCGCGCCGTTTAACAATTTCCGCACTATAATACAGGTGTTTCCCCATTGCTCTAATTTCATACTTGCATTAGAACCTAAAACAAAGATATTTTGATTGATTTTGTCATTCAACGGTTTTAATGCTGGAATGCAATCCACCGAAATATTTTTAGATGGAGAAATTACCTGATTCGTCTTAGCATACACCTGTAATGCCTCATCAGAAACCATTATATCTAGCGTCTTCATCGCATCTTCAGCGTGCGCTGCATTCACTCCAATTGCAATTCCTGTCATTGACATCACTGGCATCTGTCCACGATTGCTTGGAAACCCAATAACCAACATATTGAAATCTGGATTTCCATAAGCAGTCTCACTGTTAGCCGCACCCCAATAAGCCATGACAATCGGCGTCTTTCCTGCCAGGAAGTCCGCGCCTTCTCCTTCAATCGCCTCACTCACATAAGCTTTTTCTGCATCAATATATCCACAGTCAATCATTTCCTGAAGAAATTCAAATCCAGGGCGCATATAATCACTATATTTTTTCTCTCCACTATTAAGTGCTGCAATCTCCGCCTCAGTATTGCCACCGTTATACAAATCCGTAAATGCCTGTGCAAGGACAAATGTTTCAAGCCACCAACGGTTCGCACCGACTGGGGTCTCAATTCCATTCTCCTTGAACACTCGACAACATTCTAAAAAATCCTCTGGCGTCTCAGGTAACTCCAGCTGATACTGGTCAAACAAATCCTTATTGATAAAAAGACCATACGCTACAACTTCCTGTGGAATCGCCACCAATTTACCATCTACTACATTTGCAGATTTCACCACATCTCGCAAATTCTTTGCACTATCAAGTTCAGACAAGTCCATTAATTTGTCTTCTTCCGCCAAAATTTGAATTGTATCAGGATTAAGCAAATACAAATCATCCATATCGTTGCGCGCTCTGTCAAGTGCCACTGTATCATAAGTTTTATCCTGATAGTCCTCCGCTGTATAGGTAATATAATTCACTGTCACACCCAATTTTTCCTCTGCCATTACAACAGTTTTTTCTGATGCACTTCTCGCCACATTTTCAACATTAGGCTTTGTCTTTTCCATTGGACTAAACAGTGTGACAACCCGCTCTTCTTCTTTCTCAAATGTCATCACACTATCGCTTGCGTGTTTTTTTTCGCCACAAGCTGTGAATATTAAAATAGTCATACCCACAAGACAAAGCATTATTGAACCTTTATTCATATTTTATTCCTTTCTAATTACGTATTGATTAATCACCTTCTTTAGTAATTCTACATCAATTGGCTTCGGTAAATGTACACTCATTCCAGCATTCAACGCCTCTTTTTCATCTTCCGCAAAAGCATTCGCAGTCATAGCAATAATTGGAATCTTTCTTGCATCTTCCTTTGAAAGTGCCCTGATTGCTCTTGTCGCATCATACCCATTCATGACAGGCATCTGCACATCCATCAAAATAGCATCAAATTCACTTTTTGTCGCACGCTCAAATCGTTCCACTGCCTGCTGACCATTCTCGACAATCTCACAATCTGCTCCTTCCATTTCCAAAATTTCTTTCAAAATTTCTGCATTAATTTCATTGTCCTCAGCTGCAAGAAAATGCAACCCTTCCAGACAATTGTCATCCATTGTCTTTTCAAAATCTATATTATTTTGTTCCGCCTTAATCTCCAATACCTTTTGCTGAAATGCACATACAAAAAACGGTTTTGGCAAAACTTTGGTGTTTTTTAGTAAAAGCGCCTCGTCTAGCCCCTCCGCGTCGCAATCTGCCAAAAACAATAATGGAACCATCTCAGGCACATGTGCTCGAATCTCTTTTACTTTGTGTATCCCTTCTACCTCCACAATATTCCAATCAATTACTATCAATTGATATACAAATCCACTCGTATTGTTTTCTTGAATTATGCTTAATGCTGCCTCTGCGTTATCAACCGTATCTGCAACCACCCCTGTATCTTTCATCAATATTTGAATATTTTCACAAACTACCTTATCGTTGTTCACTGTCAAAATCCGAGAAATCCCATTTTTTTCCCAAAATTGTCTGTTTGTCTGCTGTTCTGGTATACGCAGTTCCAACTCTACCCGAAAAAGCGTTCCCTTCCCAACCTCACTCCATACATCGATCGTCCCACCCATCAATTCCACAATGCTTTTTGTAATCGCCATGCCAAGTCCTGTTCCTTGAACTTTGTTTGTGGTACTATTCTCTGCTCTAGTAAATGCGTCAAATAAGATTTTTAGGTATTCTGGTGTCATTCCATAACCATCATCTTGGACCTCAATTCGGATATGTTCATATTGAGAAGAACGCTGTTTCATTCCAATAATGCGAAACCAGATATTGCCTCCTTCCTGCGTATATTTGACCGCGTTGGAAAGAAGGTTGAGCAAAATCTGATTGATTCTTGTTTCATCTCCCGTCAAATATTCATGTTCTATGCCAATCACTTCCACGTGAAACTTTTGTTTTCTTGCACTTGCCATTGGTCGAATAATTGCATCCACAGAAGAAACCAAATCGTTGAGTGTAAATTCCTCCACAGAAAGCACTACTTTTCCACTTTCAATCTTTGAAACATCAAGAATAGCATTAATTAGGCTAAGTAAATGTTGTCCAGAAGCCATTATTTTCTTTGTGTACGCCCTTACTTTTTCTGGATTTTCTGCATCTTTGGCAAGCAGTGTCGTAAAACCGATTACTGCGTTCATTGGAGTACGAATATCATGTGACATATTCGAGAGAAACATAGTCTTGGAATTGCTTGCAATCTGAGCCGCTTGCAATGCTTCCGCCAATTGTTTATTGTGTATCTCTCGCTCTTTCTCTTGCTCCTCTCGAAGTTTATTCTCCTGTCTCTGATTAAAATAATACAACAGACAGCATAAGAAAAATGCCACCAACATTACTACAACAACAATAAATATATTTTGATTGACTGTATTTCCCTCTTGCTGGATTGCATCAATTGGAACATACCCAATCAGATATAACGTACCATTATTTACAGACCACATATAAATCAGAGAATGTTTTCCGCGAATATCATGGTGAAACATAATGTTTTTCCCATTTTTTACATTTTCATAAACTTTTGTTTTAAGTTCTTCCTCCTGAATATCATTTGCTCGAAAGAAATCTTCCAAATTTAAATGTCCTGCGTTACGTTCACCCATCCCCTTTGGTTTTAGCACAAGACGCTCACTTTCTGCATCCATTATGTATAACATTGCCCGCTTGTTATAAAATCCGTTGGGAAGCGATTTATCAAGCGAATCATAAATATATTCTATATAAAGAGAAGCGATTTCCTCATTCTCTCGCACCACTGGACATTTTAAAGTGTACGCCCATGTCCCCATATAATTAGAATAAGACTGAGACACTGCCAGTCCATTCACCGTTCTTCCCTCTGTGAAATCCAATCCCTCCTCTGAAAATACCTCTCCAGTATTGGAAATGCCTTCTGTCTTTCCTGTACTAATCAGCGCTATTTTTACCATCGTCTCATTTTCCTGATAAGTACGAACATACTCTTGTGGATTTTCTGACAAGGCAATCTCATGTGCCATCATTTTCTGAAATTCCGCTTCTTTATTTAATATCGCTTCAATTGTACACTCAATTAAATCCAGACTCTCACTTAAATTTTGAATTGCAGATGCCGACATCTCAACAGAAATCTTGTGGGCTACCGAAAATACTACTGCGCCCAAGATACAAAATACAACAATAATAGGAAAAAGCATTGAGAAACCGCCATTCACTTTGCTTTTGTCTCGTCCTTTTTTCATATGTTATCTCCGTTCTACATCAATGAACATCAAATATATCCCTTATTATTTATTATACGCATATCTTTCTGATAGGTCAATAACAAAGCAACTCTGCTATTGAAACGCTCCTTACAACTGATAGATTTTCTTTGAATTCCTATCTGCAATCGCATAGGAAACATATTTCCTATATACCAAGTATCCAACTTCTCTGACAACTCTTTTATAAACATTTGTTTAACAAAAAAACTCTGCATGGAGCACATATTCTATATAATCCACGCAGAGTAACAAAAGTTAGGATAATTAAATTTTCTAAAGTATTAAATTTCTTTTCGCAATTCTGTATTTGCCTGCTCCACATTCATCTTAGAAAGCACAAAAGTTATAATTAAACTAATCAGCATCGGAAGCCAAAGATACATAAAATATAGCATTTGAATACAAGAGTTTGGCTGTATTGAAGCTGCCCCATCAAATCCGCTCGCCGCAAGAAGCCATCCAGCAATTGCTGTTCCAAGTCCGCCTCCCAACTTTACACCCAGTGATGTACAAGAGTACATTGTCCCATCCACTCGCTTATTCTTTGTTAGATAAGTGTATTCCGAACAAGAGGCAATAACAGCATTCATATCTCCTTGCCACGGACCCTGTCCAGCTGCCGCCACAGCAGTAAACAGTAACATCATCGGTACACTTTGTAGATACCCTGCCACAATCACTAATGCTCTGCCAAGTGTACCGAGCATATAACCTCTTAAATTTAGTTTATACATCCCCTTCCATCGAGCGACCAGAGCCGGTGTAAACACAAGTGCAATAATTAGTGGAATATTGACCGCCCATGAAAATATCCCATATAGATTTTCATTCTTTAAAACGTAAGTCATATAGTAGATGCCCATATTAATCATGGCTGTATACACCTGCTGCAAGATATAAACACTGCAAATCATCAGGTAAAATTTATTGGAAATCAACAGCTTTGCCGCATCAATCAACCCATACTTTTCCGACGGTTCATTCTTGTCTAAATTAGCTTCCCTTAGCTCCTCCTCTGACAGTTCCTTCACAGACAAAACAGATATTGTGTTGACAATCAATCCAATAATCGCATAGATAATCGCTATGGTCCGCCATCCTACTGCTCCACCGCCTAAAGCCGCCACAGCACCAACCGTAATCGATTGTATCAACAAACTTGTCGCAAAGGCAAAGATAAACCTACAAGACCCCATTTGCACTCGTTCTTTGCTGTTTTTTGTCACCAGTGCAGTAAGCGCAGAATATGCAATATTATTTGCTGTATAAAACACAGCGTTCAACAGTGTATATGCAATAAAAAACCAAATATACTGTGATGTTTTGCCCATGTCAACTGGAATTGCAAAAATTGCAACCAGCGTCACCGCGCAACCAATATATGCATAGAGCATCCAAGGTCTTGCTTTGCCGAGTCTTGTCCTTGTCTTGTCAATCATTGCCCCGAAAAAGATATCTGTCACACCATCAAAAAATTTAGAAGCCGCAATCAACGAGGCGACTATACCAGGATTCAGTCCAACTGTATTGGTTAAATAAATCATGATAAAGGAAGATAAAAATGCATATACTACATTTCCTGCAATATCTCCAGAGCCATAGCCCACCTTGTTATACCACTTTAAATACAATTTTTCCTGCATAAATAAAGTCACTTCTTTCTATATTGATTTTAAATCTGCTCATCCAAAAACTTCTCATAAAAAATTAGATTTACCGCAAACAAAAATTCTTCCTCATTCAATTGATATTGCTCTAGTACCTTTGGTCCACAACTATTTGAACCAATCCCATTTTGTGCATAATCCAGACACAATACCATGCTTCCTGATTCTTCTAGCTCGTAATCATGTGTCTTCTGCTGTAGTTCCTCTTGTGTATAAAAAGAAGCGTTAAAAGAAAAAGCACGATTTGAAACTGCTGCAATAACAAACCTACCATCTGTCGCGAAAACATAATCACAATCCATATGACTTCCATTCTCTTGTGGGCGGATATACGATTCGTGCAAGTCCTTCACCTTCGCATGATACACTCCATGACTCGCTGCTCTGTGCTTATCCATATAACTTTCATAAGGTCCCATTCCATAGTATGTAACGCTGTCAAACTCCCGTTTTAAAAACAGGCGAAGTCCAAACCGTGGCAAAATCGGAAATTCCATATTGCGCTTCACTAAAATATCTGCGCAAATTGCTCCATTGTTGTCAATTTTCCATGTTATCTGTATGTCCATCATACGCTGTATAGAATCTGCCAACATCGATGCTGTACAACGTATGATTACATTTTCCTCTGTCTGACAGACCACAGTATGATAGGCCCTTATGTAAGCATGGTCATAGCGTGCTCGCTGCCATTCCTTCTTAATGTACATATCGTTGTCTGTCGGCGCTCGCCAGATATTTAATTCCATTGGGTGATCTAAATATGCTTTTCCAGCATAATTAATCTGTGAAAAAAGTCCTGTGGATTTATCTAATATATAGGTAAAAACTTCCCCCTCACAGCAAATTTGTGTCTCTGTCTCTTGTATCGTTATTTTTTCTTTTTTTGCTTCTTCTCGTTCTGTTAAGCGAACTATTGTTTGATTCCTGTCATCTTCCGTTTTAAGAAGCACCTCATCAAATCCAAGTAAATGCCCTGCTGGAATCAATTCAGTTCCCTGCCGCAAATAATAATATATTTTTAGGTAAGATCGGCCTTGCTTTGGTATCGCAATATTCAGCCAAGTGCGGCCAATCTCACCTGGATTTACTGAAAATGGCATCAATACACCAGATTCTATACAATCGCCGTCACAGTTTACTTCATATCGAATTTCTGTATAGACTGCCAAGTCTGTAAATTCCATATAGTTTTTAACTTTTAATTCCTGTGTGTTCTGGTTAAAAGATACTACTCTGGCTGGACGATACACATTTTTGTACTCTAACAACCCCGTATGTGGTGTGCGGTCAGGGTACACCAATCCATCCACACAAAAATTCCCATCATGAATTACCTCACCATGATCTCCACCATAATAATAGGCTATCTTCCCCTCATTTGTCTCTTTGTACGCAACAGCATGATCGCACCATTCCCACACAAATCCACCGCACATAAGAGCGTTTTGTTCTATCAATGTAAAATAATCCTCAAGATCACCCGGCCCATTTCCCATTGAATGACAATATTCACATAAAAGAAATGGCTTTTTTGGTGCATTCTTTAAATAACTTTCAATTTCTTCCAAAGAAGGATACATTCTGCTGTATAAATCCAGATCTGAATAATCGTACTTCTTATCTCGATTGCGATATCTGGCACTTTCATAATGTGTCAGTCTTGTGCAGTCAAACGATTTTGTCCACTGTAACGCCCGCTCAAAATTACATCCGTATGCACTCTCATTCCCCATAGACCAGATAACAACACAAGGACGATTTTTGTCGCGCTGAACACAGAGCTGTACGCGGTCCAAAATTGCTGTTTCCCACACTGGATTATCTGCAATCGGTTCATTCCAATGATGAAATTTATTAGAATCACTAAAATCCTTATGAAAGATTTCAGAAGGTCCATGACTTTCAATATCTGCCTCGTCGATTATTAGAAAACCATATTTATCACAAAGTTCATAAAAGACAGGCGCGTTCGGATAATGGCTCGTGCGAATCGCATTGAAATTATGTTGCTTCATTAACATTAAATCTTGTTTCATCTGGTCCAAATTAACTGACGGCCCAGTAATCGGATCAGAATCATGTCGATTTACACCGCGAAACTTAATAGTCTTTCCATTAAGATAAACAACTTTATCTTTGATATAAATCTCACGAATGCCCACTGCATCTGTGATGGTTTCTCCCTCTGTCGCTAACACCAAGGTATAAAGATATGGTTCTTCTGGATTCCACAAAACTGGATTGGCAACTTCAAGGATAATCTTTGCAGTATTCTGATGTATTTTTTCATCAATATTCATCTCTGCTGCCAACAAACCATCTGCGGTATAAATATACCCTTTCGTTGGAATAACATTATTAAAATATGTCAGCTCAACCAAAATTTCTGCTGTTCCCTTTTTAATTCCAGTCCCAATTATTGTCTTGACAAAATAATCTCTTATCGCCTGTCTTGGACGTTTTAATAGATACACATCACGAAAAATCCCACTCATGCGAAATTTATCTTGGTCTTCCAGATAACTTCCATCACACCACTTTAGCACAAGCACTGCAAGCTTATTTGTCCCCTCCAAAATCATGCTGCTTACATCAAACTCACTCGTCGCATGTGACACCTGACTATATCCAACATAAATTCCATTCAACCACACATAGAAACAAGAATCCACACCTTCAAAATTAAGATACACTCTCGGCGCCTTGGAATCTCCATGATAATCGAATGTATGTATGTACGTTCCACAAGGATTATCCTGCGGGACATAGGGCGGATCAAATGGAAACGGATAGCGAATATTGGTATACTGATGAAAATCATATCCTTCCATCTGCCATGCACTAGGAACCTGAATTAAGCTATCACTGAATGTATCATAATCCAAAGTATAAAATGCATCCTTTAGATCATTGATACTACTATAATAACGAAATCTCCACTTTCCATTTAATAGCTGTAAACGGTCCGAAACCTCACGATTTCCTGCAAATGTATTCATCTGACTCGAAGCTGGAATATAATATGCCCGCGCTGGCATAGTGTTCTCATGCAGAATATTCAAGTCTTCAAAATATCTTGGTATTATCATTGCACATCCCTCCTATAATCAATCTCACATCTGCCCTTTTAATACTTTGCATCAAGAGTCTTTCGGTCGCTAGAAGCGTATCCAAATCCCTCTAACACATTGTATCGTCTAGGTTGATGTTGTTTTAGGTTTGATTTTATTATAGGTTTTTATTGTTTATACTTCCATAAACTACATTAGACAAAACATGCACATAATGATACAATAACCATATACTTTCCGCAAAAGGAGCAAATCAAATGTACATTAACTCAGCGTATTTAAACAATTCACTTGTAGATTTTATGGATAAAAGCAAACCGCTTATCGTTGGTAGTTGTGGAACATACCATTTATTTACCCAGCCTCGCCTCCCCACTTACCGTCCAAAAGGACGATTGGACTTTCAAATAATCTACGTGGCCTCTGGGAAAGCACATTTTTACTTTAATGATAATGGTATAGACACTATAGTCCATGCTGGAAACATGGTAATTTATCGCCCAAAAGAGCCACAGAAATATGAATATTTTGGTATTGACCAAACCGAAGTATATTGGGTTCATTTTACAGGAAGTGATATTAAGAATATGCTCCGCAGTTATGGTATTACTGATCAAATACACATTATTAACACTGGAACATCACTTGAATATACTCGAATTTTTAAACAGATGATCTTAGAACTACAGCGCCATCAGCCTGACTATCCAGAAATGCTGACTCTGCTTTTGCGGCAGTTATTCATTTTGATACACCGTCAACTGACCACAAAAAATAAAATTAAAAATGTATATTTAGATACCGAAATGGAAAAAGCAATACAATACTTTAACGATAATTATAATACGGAGATTAATATTGAAGCGTACGCCGCCTCAAGAGGAATGAGTGTAAGTTGGTTCATCCGCTGTTTTAAACAATATACTAGCTCAACCCCAATGAGATATATTGTCTCTATACGTATCACCAACGCACAGGTACTCCTCGAGACAACAAGCTATAATATTACAGAAATTGGAAATATTATTGGATATGACAATCCTTTGTATTTTAGTCGGATTTTCAAGAAGCAGAAAGGAGTATCGCCTTCAGAGTATCGGGCGCAGTTAAAGCTCGGAAACAAGCATACTACTTTTGTTTAATTATCTCAAAAAAACGTTCGAGGTCTTGTTTTGTCGTTATCTTAAAATTTTGTGTCTCTCCAGGAATCATTACAATGTCCATCCCTGCCATTACCGCAGGTTCCGTAGAACCGTTAATTTTAAAAATGCTGTCAGGAAGGAGTTTTTTGTTCGCCTCATAATATTTCCCCAACACAAAAAGTTCTGGCGCCTGTCCTGCATAGAGCACATCTCTGTCAAGCAGCGCGCTAATTCTTTTTCCATCCATACTCTCATAGATAGTATCTTTCATTGGCAACACTGGCAAAACACCATCATGACCTTCTATCGCATTTAAACTTCTTGCTATCATTTCTGCCGAGAGTAACGGCC
Source organism: Lachnospiraceae bacterium (assembly GCA_011959805.1). Classification (GTDB taxonomy): domain Bacteria; phylum Bacillota; class Clostridia; order Lachnospirales; family Lachnospiraceae; genus COE1. The sequence continues at coordinate 85,863 of BLMC01000002.1, forward strand.
TTGCCGCATCATGTATCAGTATGTAGTCTGTGTCAGCAGCATATTTTTTAATATCTTTTAGACCATTATAAATAGAAAGTTGACGGGTTGCTCCTGATGCAGAAAACCCTGAAAATTTTGTGCTTTTGATTTGTCCAAAACACTCTAATATAACATCATGCCATTGTTCTGTCGCCACAATCTGTATTGTATCAATTCCTTCGTGTTCTGACAGTTGTCTAATACAATAATAAATAATTGGTTTGTCATTTACTTTTATATATTGTTTTGGTATATCTGCACCGAAACGAGTGCCTGTACCTCCTGATAAAATTAATGCTGATACCATCTACCTACTCCCTCTTCAACTACAATCGCTTCTTAAGTTCTCTTTTGTACAAACAAGCATATCACAATACTCATGAATCTCACGAATTACCTCCCTATAAGGTCTATCCTTCCCAAACAAAAGCGTTGTTCCAAGCACAAAGCCATCCATTCCCATCGGCGCAAACTTTAGAATCTTATCCGCACTGCATGCCCCATCCCAATAGGTCTTAAATTTCATCTCTTCTTTTAAATGCAATAACCGCGTTATTTTTTTTCCTACATAAGGCATATACATCTGTCCTGCGTTGCCTGGGTTTACTGTCATAACCAACACCTTTTTCACAATCCGAAGCATCTCATAGACAGTCTCTACACTTGTTCCTGGATTAATTGCAATCCCAGGAACCATACCTGCATCTATAATCTTTTGTAAGGTAGTCGATGGATGATACTCTGCTTCTGGGTGAATATACACGGTATCACCTGGTCTTAAATTCCTTAAAAATAACTGCACATTATTGTTTGGATGCTCAATCATCAAGTGCACATCAAGCGGTTTTTTTGTCGCACTAGCTATGTATTTCATATCGTTTAATGACATCGCAAAGTTGGGTACAAAACGCCCATCCATAATATCAATATGAAAAGAATCAATGCCGCCCTCGTCGAGTTCACGGACTTCTTTCTCTAAATTGCCATAGTTGGCACACATCAGTGATGCAGTTAGTTCAAAACGCATTCGTTGTCTCCCTATTGAAAATACTATTCAAGAAAATTTTTATCTGCATATACAATCTTGTACTTATCGCGATTTACATTAAAAAAAAGTGTGATTAACCTCTCTGAAAGAAATCCTGGATACCGATTCTGATACGCATCCTCTCGTATTCCACCATGTTCTGCACAAATAAACAAAATTGGAAAAAGCCATGAACATAAACTATTAAGTATCTCCTTCTTCATAATAAACATATTACAAGGAGAATATAAATTTGTATCAAAAAAACAAATTGCCTCTTTATAGTATTGTGGATATATTCTTCTCATATAATCCATCATAAAATCCCAATCCGTTGCTACATGTCTTTCTTTATAATTTGCAGCAATACTTGACATAACATATAGCGGGGTTGGTAAAATCACATCAATATCTCTATCTTTCATTTGTTGATACCAACCCTCTTTTAAAATAAAATGCCTTCGATAATGCTCAAGTCCTACAACATCTTGCTTGGCATTTTTCCATATCCAATACATTACTGTCAATTCACAAAACTGTTTATTTCTATCTGATATATTTTCCCCAGTATCATCCATTATCTTACATATTTTGTCTGATGCAAGTCTTGCTCCAGCTTGAATCTCTCTCTGAAATTTGGTCATATTATAGTTTTGCTTTAACGGTTTGTCAAAAATAGATCGCGCAATATATATATTTGCTGGCTCACTAGCATTATCCAATTTATTATAATTTTCACCGTTTTCTGTATAATAACATTCAAGAAATAAATTACGCAATTTAAGATCAAGTTCAGGCGTAAGAGGAATAATTTTTTTCATTCCCATCCTATGCAACTTTTGGGTTAAATTATAATGATATACTCCTCTCGTTCCCAAATACACAGGATAATCTGAATGAAGTTTTGTGTTCTCGTCAAACCAAATTACTGGAATACCATCAATTTCCAAATTATTTTTCTCATCATTATCATATAGGTATGCTGCTATCTTTATATTTGGATCTAATTTTGAAAGATATACTCCTAATGTTTGCGCCCTTGAATGAGCACCAACAATGTATATTTTTTGTTCCATATAGGTTCACCTTAAATTCCTATTAAATATCAAGTAAATTACTTGCAAGATATAACTATCTAATTATTTCGTTTTTAATAACGCTAAACTTGATTTATCTCCTATTGGAGTTTTTGTTATTTGAATTCCTCTTTCCTGTTCAAAAAAATCTACTGCCTGCCTTACTCCAGAAAAAACATCAGAAAAATAATCATGTAGCAATATACATCCTCTATCTATCATTTTGTCCCAAAAAAATCTTAGCCCATTTAACATTGGTATATACAAATCCATATCCAAATTTACAAAACAGAATTTATCCTCTACTCCCAACATACTCTCCGGAAAATAACCTTTTTTTATTATAATATTTTCTGGATAAGTCATTTTTTGCATAACGAAATCGATTTCTGTATCTGCAAAAAACAACTTATTTGCAAATCTACTCTGATTAAAAACCTTATTATTCATACCTTTTTCGTATTGAAGGTCCTTGTTATCAAATCCTTCAAAAGTATCACATAGATATAACTTTCTATCAGAAAAATAATAATTAATAAATTTTGCGGAATCTCCTAAAAACACACCACATTCCGCAACACTTCCTTCTATTTGTCCTTGCTTAATCCAATCTGCATATCCTTTTATAAATGCAGTTCTTTGATCAACAAACAATTCTAAATATTGAATATCTGTGAATACATCCACTACTTTATCCTGTGGAATATCTAATTGCACAGTTAATTCTTTAATCTGTTTGACAGCAATCGGACTGCTGACAACGATCATTAATATATCAAAATCCTTTTCTAAAATCTGATTTGGGCTGATGATAGGATAGGATAATAATGTCTGTCCCCATATTTTTTCATTGCTATCTGTATATGCAATTACTTCCTTATCCCCCTGCACAAGCAAATTAGGTAATATCTGTCTCCCATAATCACCGCATCCCCATATAATAATTTTCATACAACCTCCTACTTTTCCAATCCAAAAGCTTTTTTTGTCTCTTCCGAAAAAATTAATTCCACATCCATCATATATATTTTCTTTTCAGGATATTTCTTGGTCAACTCTTCAAATAGCTCATTTCTTGACTTTTCATATGTATTCGCAATCAATACTATGTCACAGTCAACATGATTCAACGCAATTGGATTATTGACTGCAAGTCCCATTTTCCGTAATTCTGTATAATTTCGATCCAACCATAACACTACATTGCAAAATCTTGTTCTTTTAAGATAATTATAGAGCCTTTGACCATATGTCCCTGCGCCATATAAAATGATATTACTCCCCTTATACACTTCCTTAAATGGAAACAAATAATCCAATGTATCATAATTTTTGTATAGACCATCTGCACGTGGAATCATCAAAAATAAAACATATTTTAACCACTGTTCTCTCAAATCAAAAATTCCAGAATATTTCTCAAATATATGATTAACTGAAGAAAATAAAACGCCAAATTGTTCTCTTTCTTTTTCATAATTTTGAATATTTTTTACCATAGACCCTGTAGTTTGTCTATAATGATACAAGCACTTGCTCACAACATAAATACTGTGTGCATTTAGTAATGCAGGATATGTACAAGCTGCATCTTCCCCCATACATATTCTTTCATCTACAGCCATTTGATAACACATTATGCTCTCTTTCTTAAATAATTTCCCCCACACTCCTGCTGATACATTCCAATCAAAAAAAGCATCTCCAGCAATCATACTTGGATACACGGTCTCAATCAGTTGACGCTTATCATAATACCCTTCCTCTAAACCACACAATACTTTCTTGGATATATTACCTGTATCCTCAATATGTCCACACATAACAATATCCACTTGATATCTATCCAAAATGTTAAATAATTCCATAAACATATTGGCTTCAATCCAATCATCTCCATCAACGTATGCAACATATTCTCCTTGTGCTTCGACCAGACCAGCCTTTCTTGCACTGACAAGACCACCATTTTCTTTATGTATCACTTTAATTCGGGAATCTCTTTCTTTATATTTGTCACAGATCTTGCTACAGGAATCTTTAGAACCATCATCTACTAACAATATTTCTAAATCTGTATATGTCTGTTTCATAATACTCTCAATACATTGCGGCAAATAATTTTCAATATTATATATTGGTACAATTATACTTATCATTTCTCTCTAAATTCTCACTATTATTTAATATAGATCGTTTTATCAACATTATTATTTCGATAAATCCAACTGTAGTTATTTTTTCATATTTTCGCTCAATAAGAACCTTCTTTATTTCACTTTGTACTCTATCCCCTATAGCCGCAATAACAATCCTAACATTCTGTTCATCCAACAACTTTTCATTAAATATATGGACGTCTATTTTATATACTTCTGATACATTGTTTGCTATATCTGACACTACTATTCTTATTTTTTCTCTACTATACTGACAAAAAACCAATAAATATCTAACAAATGCTTCTGCAACTGCTCCTGCACCATATATCACTATATTTTTTCTAGACTCAATTTCTTTTAAAAATTGTGTATCTAAAATGTTTTGCTCTTTATTCAAATCAAAGACAAAATTATTTACAACGGTTGCACATAACTGTTTATATCCATTTTCAGATTTTAAGTTCGTCAAATTATTAACACAAACCGCAGCTGCCATGTTATAAAAACTTTTATTATATTGCTGCAATATATTTCTATTTTTCAAAAAATTTTTCACAGCATAAAGTGCTTTCATAAAATCTTCTGGAGTATCATCAATATTTCCTTGTAAACTATTATTGTTATGCACTCTATAGTACAATAATTTTTTATCAATAATTCCAATTCTTTTCGCAACAGAAAGAGCCGAATATGTAAAAAATAAATCATTTGACCTTTTTATTCCCTGAAATATGAAATGATTTTGTGTAATAAAATCTCTTAAAAACAATTTATTCCAAGCAACTGGTATTGTAAAACTATATATCACATCAACAAGTTCAGAGGATGCCTTAATTCCAGTTCCAAATAACGGTGCACGTAGCGCATGCCATGTATCAGAAACTATCTTATTGCTTAAATTATCATATTTATATGCATCAAAAATTAATATATCTGTATTATCTATTTCTGCCTTTCTTATCAAATTTTCCAACATATCATTACAGAAGAAATCGTCTGAATCTAAAAATAATAAATACTTTCCCCTTGCAATTTTCATGCCTGTATTTCGCGCGATACCTGCAAATTGATTTTTTTGACTCAGTACGATAATTCTATTGTCACGATTTTCATACTCTTTTAGTATTTCAAAAGAAAGGTCTTGTGATCCATCATCAATACAAATAATCTCAAAATTTATATAAGTTTGCTTCAATAAACTATCAAGACATTCTCTAATATATTTTTCTGAATTATAAACTGGTATGATAATGGATACCATTATTTTATTTTTGTCTTGTATTGTATAACAATTATGTGTTTTTATTTTCTTCACCTCAAATGCGAACCCATTCATTAGGAATTGTCGCTGATCTCCAGTTTTTAGGACAGATCACCAATTTATTAAAATTAGAATTTAGATATGCTGCCCAGTAACTAAATGTACTATTTGCTATAATATTATTTCTGCAATGCTTCATAATAGTAAATTCTTCATAATCCTTAAAACCCATATCGCTAATAAGTATATTTTCATAATGAATATTAATATTTTGTTTCACCCATTCTATATCATCTGTAAACAATAAATATATTGGTGAATCTATTCTTTCTTCTACAAGTTCAATTGCTTTATTATAATATTCCGAATCACTTATATCACGATTAAGTCTTAAAAAGTCTCCTCTGCGAATATGTATTGAAACAGTATTTCTATATTTTATTATTTCCCCCAGTTTTCTAGGAAGTTTTATTTTTTGTTTCAAAGAAAATTCTTGTTGTAAAGTACCCTTTATATCATCAAAATATATTAAGTTAAAAAAATATCCTTGATAATATGTTGGCATCATACATTTTATCTTTGTTAAATTCCCATTAAAATTTAATTCCTCATTTCGATATGCCCAAATCCATTTATTCATCACTGAAAGACTATATATCATCCTTTGTACATATCCACTCTGTTGTAAATATCTCCAACGCGAAAGTATTTTGTTATCTGCTACAGGAAGCGATGTCTTAAAGTATTGTAGTCCATACTTCCTATGTTTTAACTTACCTTTATAATGAACTCTTTTTCCCATTCGATACATATCTTCATTATTGATGTATCGGATGTCAAGATATACTTTTTTTCCTGTTAATATACTAACTTTTCTCGCAAATGCATATTGAAACATTTGGTTGCCTAATCCGTCTGATATCCTTACAATATTCATACTAACCCGCCATTCTTTTCTGAGAACGATGCAAATTTATCCCTATAAGCTTACTATATTTCATACAAAATATCTTCTATTGAAATTATTGGACACTCCACCTTTGTCAAGAGCATTTTTTTAATTTCTTCATAATATGTAATAGCAGTCACCACTACTGCATCTACAGGTTCCATATCCTCTTCTATAGATACAATATCTAAATTTGTATAAGTTGAATCTCTATTTTTGTCTATACCATATGCCACAACAATTCGAGTATTTTTGAGTTCATGAATAAACGTATTCCCTACATGACTCATTCCATAAACAGCAATTTTTTTATATCCATTCTTTTCAAAATATGTCGACAGCTCTTTTCCACTCTGCTTAATTTTCACCCATTGGTTCATCATAAGAAACAAAGATAAATGTTTATCTGATTCAAGCTGTATTTTATCCATCTTTTCTAACAGAAACTTTCCAGTTCCTCCTGCCCCGAGTGCTATCCCTGTTAATCCCGCTAATATTGCTGTAGCCACCACTTTTTTCATCAGCTTAAATCCCCTCCACAATTGAATCAATTTTTTAATTTTCATTATAAATTTGGGATATTGTAAAATTTTTGTCTTTCATAGCATATTGATATTTTGTATGCGCAACCTTTCTCTTATTTGTTTTATCAATCTGAATCAAAATATCATACCTGTATTTTTTTAATTCATTATCCACATAACCTGTTTTATCAGAAATCTCAACATTATATATTTCAGGTATATATGCAGGCAGCTCTCTCATAAAATCCCTAGAGTAATACAAATCATTTTTATTACTTTTATTCTTTCCAGCTTTTTGCAGATCACTTTTCAATATATCTTTTTTATCCATATCCAAAATGTCACCAACAAAAATTACTGCTTGTTCTTTTAAGCAACATAATAGTTTTTTCAAAAGAATAACAAAATAATTATATCCCGGAAAATATTGTGCAACACTATTTATAATAACAATATCTTGGTTCATTATTTCCAATGTATCAATTTTTAGTGCTTCTGCACATATTAACGAGACATTTTTAATTCCCCTTTTTAGTAACGTTTTTTCGGTCTTTTTTAATGTTTCCTTTGAGATATCTATACCAATATAATTTCTTACATCAGGAGCAACTGCACAGCATGTCAACCCTGATGCAATACCAATTTCCAACACAGATATTGCGGTATTAAGAAATGGTTTCAATTTGTTGTATGCATTATCCACATATTCATGCATTTCTTGTTTGGTAAATAATCGTCCTGTAAAACTGCTATTCCATCCTGTCTGAGCAATCTGATTATCATCACTTTGTATTGCTATTACATCCCACATTTTTGATTGAATTTTTTGATTATAACTTTCTATAAATAACGCATCATCTGTGTCTTTCAATATGTATCTTTTTATATACTTACTTTCCCAAAGCACTTTTGATGCGATATTTATATGACAACTATCACATAACAAAGTATCGATTTGCTCTTTTTGAATATATTCCAAAACCTCGCTCTCATATACCCCCCCCGTGTATGATGTATATAATTCTAATGGCAGTCTATTAAACTGAAGTATTTTCTCTCCTAAAACTAAAACCCTTTTCATATTAATCCCCCATGCCGCCTCAAATAGATATGGAAAATGCTGTCTTTTGCGTTTTTCCTGTGTGAACCTTAACGGACGTAAATTCACGATTGAAAAACTCTCGTATAGATTTTTCAACTTATCCTTTCTGCTACTCACTCAACTCATAGATAATATCCTGTATTGATATAAAAGGACATTTCATTTTTTTGTCTAAACTTTTGTGTATTTCCTTAAAATAAATAAACGGGGTAACTATTACTACATCTACGGGTGGTAATTCATCGCTTGGTTTGAGAACATCACAATAATGAACATTCAAACCATCTGCATTTTTATCAATAGTATACACTACTTCAACATCTGTATTGATCAATTCACGATATAAAGCTTCTCCTAATGAGTTCATCCCATATATTGCTATTTTTTTGTATTGACAGTCGAGTAAATAATCTGCTATTTTTACTTCCATCTGTTTTAGTTTAAGCCACTCATTCTCTAACAAGAAAAAAGCATAATACTTATCAGCATTTTCCTTATATCTCTTTACTAGACTAACTATTTTATTTCCCACTACAATAACTCCACCAATCACCCCAGAAATACCCAATATTTTTCCTAATTTATGCATTATCTATCTCCTCTAGTTCCTCTATTATCCTTAATAAAAATTTGCAAAGTATCAACTATCCCGAACATTTTTCAAAACAATCCAACATAGATTCCTTGGACATATTTAATATCTTAACATTCTCATATTCTGCATATTTAGAAAGAAGCTTAAACTGCGAAAACGTTTCATACCATGTTCTCATTTCATAAGTCATATCATACCCTCGCCTAAAAATTCTAGTTAAATTTAACTTCTGGTCATTGTAAAAATGATTACTTCCCTGCTCTATTTCCAGCTTTTCATTTACCGATAGTGCCTTAAACATAGACAAATCAGCTCCATACAATACGATTCTCTTATACCCCAACTGTATTCCAACATACAATGCCATAATACCCACATTTATAAAATATGGAGAGATAAGATTTTGCTCCAATAATTTGGGAGAATACGCATCCATCCCTACAATTTGTTCTGTTGCAAATACAGATCTGATATTCATTTCTCTCCCCTTTATCATTATTACATTCTTATTTGTACTTGGATAAAAAAGAATAGTTTTTTTATTTATCTCAGCAATCCGTTTATATAATTTATAATTGTTCTTACTTGGTACAAATAAATTAGGGTCCGCAAAGCATACATATATGGGTTTTAATTTCTCATATAATTCCAGTTCAATCGCATGATTTACCATCATAATATCTGTATTATTGGGGTCCAAATATTTTAACGACATATTAAGTGAAGGTCCATTCAAAATGATACTTAATTCCTTTCCATTATCTTTTTGAAGTGGCAATCTACTATTTATTTCACCGCTTAATATAGCCTCTGTTACTCTGCATAACCAAGGATACCACTTTATACGATCATGCAACTTATCGATAATACTCATTTAATTATACCTCTTCTCTTCTAATTACATTCTAACTCCTTATCCCATAATCGTTTTAACTGTAATCTATCTATCTTACCATTTGCATTCATTGGCATTTTATCTATTATAATAATACGTGCAGGCAACATGTATTTGGGAAGTCTTTTTTTTAAGAATCTATAAATTTCACTCTCACTGATACTTTCAGAAGCAGTACAAAACAAAACAATCTTTTTATATTTCTCATCATATAAAACACAACTTTGTTGAATTAGCTGTATGCCATACACTACCGACTCTATTTCCCCAAGCTCAATACGATAGCCCATATACTTAATTTGAAAGTCCTTTCTTCCTAAAAACTCCAATTCTCCGTAATGATTATATTTGACAATATCTCCAGTCCTATAGATTCTCTCATCATACTCCTGCTTTATTGGATTTCTCACAAAAACCTGATCTGTTTTCTCTTTATCTTTGTAATAACCATTTGCCAAACTACTTCCTCTGATACAAAGTTCACCCTCCTGATTTTCCTCCACCAATCTATCCCATTCATCTAAGACAAAAATATCCGTATTTTCACAAGCATATCCAATAGGAATTGTATCCTCATCACTATAAACTCTCTCTATTTTGTAATAAGCACAAGCATACGCTGCTTCTGTCGGACCATATAAATTTATAAACTTTGTATCTGGATAATATTTGCGCCAAATATTTAAATGTTTCATTGGCATAACTTCTCCACAAAACATAACAAGACGCAAATCATTTATCTTCTTTTCTGCAAAAAAATCTCGCATTGTCAATATAGTCAAGGCTGATGGAACCCATATTAAAGTATTAATATTAAACTCATTTATAAAATTAATTAAATCAAACGGTGCAGAAAATTTAGATTCTGGTATTATCACTAATGTTGCACCAATACATAACGGAGTATAGATATCTGGCATAGAAGCGTCAAAATAAAATGGTGCTTGATTTCCTAAAACCACCTGATCATCAAAAGGCAGATACTGACATTGCCATTCAATATAGTCAATGATTGCTCTATGACTAATGACAACTCCTTTGGGAATTCCCGTTGAACCTGATGTAAATAAGATATATGCTGGATCTGTATCAATAATCTTTTTATTCTCTACTTTTCTATGAAATGTTTTCTTATCAAAATTTAAATCTTCTATAAAAATAAATTTGCCTTGAAAACCTGCTCCTATTAGTAGTTCTTTATATTGTGTAGATCCAACCGCAATGTCACACTCCAATAAATCTACAATCAACTTCAATCTTTCTTCTGGCATTTTAATATCCAGCGGAACATAATAATTTCCACTATATAAAATCCCCATAAATGCCACATATTGTATAATACTTTTTTCGCAAAAGACAATTATTGGTTTATTTATACTCTGTTGTATTTCACTAATACAATCTGCCAAATTTATTGCACCTTCATAAATATCTTCAAAAGTCAAACTATTTTTTTCATCCCGAACTGCAATTTTTTTACTGTGTAACCTTACTTGTCTATCTAAATACTGCGTTACATTCGTAATCATTTTCTGCCTCCAAAATCAATCACTTATATGTATTTTTATAATTACTCAAAATTAGATTTACCAAACTTCCTGAACTTTTAAGGAATAATTAACGTAACGTATATATTCCTTCATATAGTCATGAAAGGTTACCTTTTTTATTTCATTTAGTTTTACCATAGTATAAACACTATCATTTTCTGCCCATTTAAGACCCATTAACTTTATTACACTCGGATATATTGGTATCTCATTTGCCCAGACTGCATCTTCTTTTGTCAATTCCTCTATCAAATTTAAATCTGGTATTTTTATATTGCCTAATCCCATTAAATATAAAATCTGTCTGATTGCCTCCCATGCCAAAACATTGGACCAATGCTGTCCATCAAGAAAGAGTTTTCTTTCTTTAAAGTTCTGCATAATAAATGTATTTAAATGAATATCCGCCATTTCATCATTAATTGTGTTTGTGCGAATACTAGATGTCATAATTTTTTCTAAATATCCATTGTCATAAAAATCCAATTTGCTAATTTCATATAAAACATCATCTTCGCTAAATCCTTGTTGCAACATTCGGACTATATTTGTATCAGTATATCGAAATGCTCTGATATCACCTAATTTTTTCTTTAATTTCATCTTATATGGATTGCATAAATATGTAACTCCCATTTCCTGCGCACATATTATCTGAGGATATAAAAATTGCATATATGTTAAAGGCATTTTTATTATTGGTACATTCACTAACGAAGCAGCAGCTTCTTCGCTTCTCAACTGTAACTGAATGACAAAATCTGCATATCTATACAATAGATTTCTTTGCTGTCTTAACGACGCATTACTCTTTAAAAGTGCTTTCCAATAAAACTTAACAATATAATCATTGTTTATTTCTGGTGTCAAGGTTAATCCTTTCACCACTAATTCTTGATGACATAACCCTTCCACTACTATCAACTTTTTTTTCCCTTGAAATGCTTGTTCAAAAATATTACTATCAACAAAATCTTCCCAAGGTTGAAAGCATAGCGATAACTGACTTTCAATATGTGCTACTCCCAAAGCACTAGCACATATAATAATATAACCTCCTTTCATTATAGGTAACTCTGAAATATTAATCCTTGTTAAATTGTCAAAATCTTTTTCTGTCTCGTCATTGCTTGTAAAGTAATTAATTTTTATTTTATCGGAATATTTTTTTACAAATTCTTTGGCCTCTTTACCTGCTCCAAAAATAATTATTTTTTTCTTTGCTATTAGCGAATGTATGTCTGGAATAGCCACAATAACTCCTCCTAAATAATTTATATTAGGCTGTCAACCAATTTTCCAATATGCCTCACAGTTCTAAAATTTTCGCTTGTAATCAGCATTTCATCAATCCGAATAGAATAAGTATCCTCTAAATTCACCACCAACTGCATAAGTCCTAAAGAATCCAAAATATCACACTCAAAAAGAAGCGTATCCTCGTCGAACTCCTCATATGGATTTATCTCAGTAATCATGTTTACTATCTCTTCCAACAAATTATCTTTCATCTTGAGCCCCCAGCTAAATATAAATCAACTTATTATCCATCTCTTCTCTAATAACATCATGCAAAGCTTTATATCCATCTTCCATTGTTTTTCCTACCAAATTTTTAATAAAAGTATCTTGATTACAAAACATACTTTGAAGTTGTTTTTCCAGTCTATATCTATCTTTTGAGAACGCTATAACGTCCTTACATAATTTGTCTATATCCCGATAAATCTTAAAATTCCCTTCATGATGTCGAATAAATTCATAATCCTGGCAACCTGCTATACAAAATACAGGTTTTCCAGCCTTAATTGTATCAAATATAACTGTTGAAACATCTGTTATCACGAAATCGCAAGTTTGAATTACTTCCCAGATTCCCTGCATTTTGTTAACAAACAAAATATTTTTCTTTGTACTATATTTTTGTTCAATTTCATCTTCTAATTCTTTATCGATATTAGGATGATTTTTAAAAAATATCGTAACTTGTTCAGAAGGCAGTGTTTCTAATACACTTGTACATATATTTAGATAATTTTTTACTGTACTAAAACCTATTAAAGGGCAAGTTGGCGCCAATAATATCTTTATTTTATTTTCAAGCGATAATTTAATACTTTCACGAACATTTCTTATATAATGTCTCCAATTATAGTCAGGCACACTATATATCTTTCCAGTATAATTACCTAAATCCCAAATTGCATTCATTTTTTTATTACACCATATTCGTATACAAATTTCATTTGCGTAGGGTTCATATTCCTTAGCATCAAATACTTCTACAATATCTCTTCTAAAAAACTTTGTATTCCAATGCCTGCTATTTGCATATAAAATATTGCTTTGCCAAAAGTTTGTATTTCCCCAAGCTTCGATTAAGCAATATTTTCTTATTTTGAAAAAAGTATGACTACAAGTATCTATATATAGTTTATGGAAACATGTTCTTTCCAAATAATTAAAAAACTTTCTATTTAAATATTCAGATAAATCAATATCATCCAAAATAAAATAAAGATTTTCATCTATTCTATTTGTAATGTATTGACAATCTTCTAAATAAATCTTATAGTTTTTTTCAAATAGTTCTTTGTCAAAATAATCTTCCAAACATTCTACAGAAATACCTTTTTGTCTAAAATGTTCGTTATCCTCATTATTATAAAAACTAATGATCCCAACATTAAATTCATTTTGATACAATTGAATATCATCTAACGCCCATTTTAAGTGCTTTCCATTATTTGATGCAGCATACAAAAAACCCATTTCAAAAGATTTCATCTCCAAAGACCTTGGATGTTTATTTTCTTGATTCATCCAATATTTCCATTGTTCTAGTTGCTCTTGTGTGTCAAATCCCAACCTTTCAGGATTTGGATTATAATTACTTCTACGCAGGGTAAATAAACATTCTTGTTCTTTTTCTGCCAATTCATCTAATATATGACAATCTATTCTTTTATTGTGTGCGTAAATAAAAAACGCTTCATTTATCATCCAGTTCTCTTTGTCATCAACCAAATATATTTTGTCTATCCTATATTCTTGAAATACTTTCTTGATCACTTTAATATTTTGCAACATTCTGTCTATTGTAGAAGGCAATCCCCCTTCAAGATGATATGATATTCGATAAAGATATTGTTTTTGTAAATTACAGCTCTCTATTATATTTGTAATCCTTTTAATTATACTAATTATTGTACTATAATCACTTAGCTCATCTGGTTCTAAATAAACAATTGTTTCATTTGTTTTCTTACATTCCACATAAAATGCATACTTTGATGTGCCAATTATATATTCACTTCCACAGATATTTTTCAATTGTTTTAGTTGTTTCCTATTGCTGCAAACTAATAGTTCGACCATACTTATCCCCTTGAAACTACATCTTACTGCTATAAACTAATTCTATATATTTTTTCTCCAATACATGATTGCGTATGCACTAATTTTTCTTGAGACTTATTTGTTAATTCAATTAACTCTTCAATAGAAATTGCGTCATTCTCACGAAAAACATAATTCTTTTCGATGATTTTTGTCTCATCAAAAATATCTTTTTTAACCTGATAAAAATCAAATAATATATCTCTAATCCATTCCACGGTTTCACGCAACATATCAATACACAAGTATCGATTTTTATCCGTATAACAATACAACTTATCTTGGTTAAAACAACCAAAATAAACAATTTCATCCACAAATATTTCTTTTAGCATATCCAATAACCCTTGCGGTACACCTTCACTCTCTATCTGTAGTTCCAAGTTTGTTTTTACCATCCTTAAAATCCCCATAGTTGAATGTAAATATATATGCTCGTCTATTATTGTTATTGCTCTATAATATTCTACATTATTTCTGTCTGCTATAATTTTCTCCTTTAAAAGAACTTTACCAGATGAGATATCCCATTTTATTAATACTCCACATCTATTTAATGCATAAATATAATTGCCATATCCACACAAAGAGCAAAATCCCTGTTCCAATTCATTCATCGTATGAAATTGTATCTTTTTAGTGTTAAAATCTAAACTCATAAATGCAGGCTGCGTCCAACATGGTATATAAACTTTATCTTCATATATATAGCTAGAGTCGCTCGCAGCAAGTGCTGAATATCCTTCTCTAAAAGTATTTGTATAAATATTCGCTATGTTAATACTTTCTTTTATGCATTGTCTAACCATATTATAGATAATAATAGAATCAGCCTTTGCTGGAAAAAGATATATCTCTTCTTCCCAAACAGCACAAGTGCTCATGGCTATGCTATATGTGCTAAGCTCATACTTAATCATTGTTTCTTCTATCTGTTTTTTCTCAATGTCATAAATTGCGATTTCACGCGCACATAGTGGAATAAAGAGTAATTTTTTATTGTAATTTTTCATCAGAAATAAACTAGTATCAAAACTTCCTTGATATGTAAACTTTCCAATTAATTTTAACTCCCCATCATATATATCAATCGCGTATAATCCATTATAATTTCCTGAAGAAATATATATTGTTTTATTTATTACTGTGAATTGACTATTCAAAAGCGGTAGTTTTTTAAAACTATCCGTCTTCTCTATTCCTTTTTCAAAACTCATATCGTTTATATTACTCCTATATTGTCAACCCCATGTCTTCTTAACAAAAAGAATATTAAACAATAATATTAACATTTTGTATCATAACCATTTTCCCTGTCTGTTCATAAAGCTGTATCACACTACTTTCATCCCCATAATATGCATCACTTAATATGATTGCCCTATCCAAATCTGCTGAATCATCATAAATCCCCCATCCTTCTTCCTTGTATTGATTAACAATTTGTGCATATCCTTGCCATAATTGCGGTCTCATACTTTCTACAGTTGCTTTAATCAAAGGGTGTGGTCTCCAGAGAAGAACAACTTCATCCTTTTTTTCTCGAAACATGTTAAACACACACTTTATCTTATGCAGCATCTTTTCATTGTGTTGTAATAATGCTGCAATCCCAGTATTATAAAATATAATCTTTTTTGAGCCACCACCTGGTTTCTCAATGATTTCGCTCCACTTTTTCGGTATAATCAAATCTTCTTTCTTGGTGTTTAATACTTTGTCAATCTTTGGTGAACCAAGGCCAAGAATTTTATCATTCAAATATTTCTCTGTCGTTTTATCATGTGTATTTGCAATGTCTATAAGCGCCTTAATATACATCTGTTTAATACGCTCTGATTGTACAATTACCTTATCTGCATTCAACACTCCTGGTACAGTACAAAAGTGCTTTCTCTCCTCACAGCTTGTATTTTCATCCAAAATAAAGTAAGGAATATAAATCAGATTTTGTGTAAACTTTTTTAAATTTTCAGAAAAGAAAAATGGATGGATACTTGTGACATAATTATATTGGTCATATGGATTATGAATATAGATTATATCAGGTTTATGAATTGCAAAATCATAATTATCATACCTTACAATCGGTACATAATCTGGATATTGATCCCCTTCATAATACATTTCTCGAAAGCTTCCATCAGGATTTTTATTATAATATGGTATAGGAATAACATATGCATCACAATTTTCATCTGCTTTTGCTGCCATCCACACACTCTCTAAGCTATCCCACATACTTGCTTTATAAGGTAAAAAGACTACTTCTCTCGTAATATTGATATCATTATTAATACTATTTTCAATTTTTAAAAGCTGTTTTTTTAAGATTTTATATATTTTATTTTCATTAACTTGAGTATTTACTAATGTTTGAAATATTTCATACACCAACTCACAATATTGTTGGACATACGAAATTGTAATATGGTCTTTGCCATTTAAATTCTCAATTGTATTTCCAAGGGTAATTGCAAACTCTTGACATTCGCTAATCATGTTCTGTGCTAAATTGTAATTATGGCTACTAAGTGTTTCTTTTATTTCTTCGTGTGCCTGTTCTAAACTTTTAATACAATCTATCAACTCTCGTTTCTGCCATTCCCTCATAATTTATTATCCCCATTATTAAACTAAAATTAAATATTGTCAGATACTTTTATACCTTCATACCACAAAGTATCTGCTATCCCCAACTGAATTAATTTTCTGGCATATGCACTATCTAGCCCTTGCTCATTGAACTCTGTCCATTTCATATGTCCTCCTGGTCTCGCATTAGAAAGCCAGTATAAATGATTTGCTAGAGAATACCTTTGAATTTGCGTGTTCTCTTTTGTTTTAAATCCATTTTGTAACATTACTTTTTCTAGTGTATCTGAATTATATAATACAACATGTTCACTCCAATATGTAAAATCTTGAAATGCTTTACAATGATACTTTGATATCAATGCATCCTCTGCATTGGGTGTTTCACAAATTAGTAGTCCATTTGGATTCAATAGATTATAGATTTCATTTAATTCTTTATTGGGATTATTCAAATGCTCTATAACCATAAACATACATATTACATCATACTTTCTATGAATCTGTTTTAAATCTCGATATATCTTTATGCCTTCTTTCCCTATTTTTTCCTCTGCCTCTTCCAGTAATTCCACCCCACTTACATCGCATGCAACCTTTTTTATTCTTCTTAAAAAACCACCATTTCCACATCCAAATTCAAGGATACTTTTTCCTATACATCGTTCTTTTAAAACCTCATATCTCCTATCATCATCCTGTTTTGTATCCTCAATCCACTCCTCCCATTTTATCTGTTCCAGGTTATCTGTCACTGCTCTGTATGCGTCCTTTAACATACCCCCCCCCCGAGTACCATTCTTTTGTATTGTATGAAATATTATCTAGCAAAACTATTCCACAATTTGTACATTTCATTACATTAATATCAGGAATATCCCTTGTTCCATGGTGAATACAAGTAAACTGACTTTCACCACAAATCAAACACTTCATTGTTTTCTCTACCAGCATGTCCTTCCTCCATCTACAATCACTGTACTT
>BLMC01000003.1 GCA_011959805.1 Lachnospiraceae bacterium
ACTCAAGTGAAATTTGTCAGCAGAAGCTGACGGCTGTCCGGCATGGGAGTAGGAGAAGATAAAACTTCTCTATTCGATTGCACAGACCCATGTAGAGAAAATAAGCCGCGAAAGCAGCGCGCAGGTAGCATGGGAGGATAAATACACAACAATCTATTTATAAAACAGTATCAACTGTTATTTTTATATAGCTTATCCCTTGAAAATGTGAAGGACTTTGGTATAATAAAATAGCGAAAGAAAGGCGGAAATACTATGATTAAAAATGAAGAATTGGAAGCGGTATTAAAAACCATTGATTTAAGAGAGAATGCACCTACAGACGAGCCATTACGCCAGTATTATTTTATAAAGAAAGCGCGTGAGATTATCAATGTAGAGAGTGAAAGATTAGGCAGACGTCTGACTGCCGATGGAGAGACATTTGGCTGTCAAATGAATGCAAAGGACAGTGAAAAGTTAATTGGTATTCTTGAGAATATTGGTTTTGTAATTATTGAGGATGAGTCAGCGGACCTTGTTTTTTATAATACTTGTACTGTTCGCGACAATGCAAATCAGCGTGTGTATGGTAGATTAGGATATGTGAACAACATGAAAAAGAAAAATCCACAAAAAAAGGTTGCGCTCTGTGGTTGTATGATGCAGGAATCCTCTGTAATTGAGAAGATACAGAAAAGTTATTCGTTTGTTGATTTGATTTTCGGCACACATAATATCTATAAGTTTGCAGAGTTAATTGTCGCAATGTATAGTTCAGATTCTATGATTATTGATATTTGGAAAGATACAAATCAAATTGTGGAGGATTTGCCAGCGGAGAGAAAATACTCTTTTAAATCAGGAGTTAATATTATGTACGGATGCAATAATTTTTGCAGTTACTGTATTGTGCCTTATGTGCGTGGACGTGAACGCAGTCGCAATCCAAAGGATATTATTCGCGAGATTGAGAAACTTGTATCAGAAGGTGTAGTGGAAGTTATGCTATTGGGACAAAATGTGAATTCTTATGGTAAGACACTTGAGGAACCAATGTGTTTTGCACAGCTTCTACAGGAAGTCGAAAAAATTGAGGGACTAGAACGAATTCGATTTATGACTTCACATCCAAAAGACTTGTCAGATGAATTAATTCAGGTAATGAAAAATTCTAAAAAAATCTGTCGTCATTTACATTTGCCATTACAGTCAGGATCGACTAGGATTTTGGAGGCGATGAATCGTCGATATACAAAAGAGCAATATCTTGCACTTGCACAAAAAATTAGACGAGAGATACCAGACATCTCACTCACAACAGATATTATAGTGGGATTTCCGGGCGAGACGGCAAAAGATGTGGATGAGACAATAGATGTTGTTCAGAAAGTGCAGTATGACAATGCTTTTACATTTATTTATTCAAAACGTACAGGAACTCCTGCCGCGGTAATGCCAAATCCTATCAGTGACGAAGAGATAAAGGCAAACTTTGATAGGCTTTTAAACGTAGTGCATAAAACCGCAGAAAAACGAGGGGGGCAGATGGTTGGGGAGACACACAGTGTTCTTGTGGAAGAGAGTGACGGTTCTAAACTAACTGGAAGACTTTCCCAAAATATATTGGTTCACTTTGAAGGAGATGCTTGTTTGGTTGGTAGAATTGTGGATGTGAAACTTACTGAAACACATGGGTTCTACTATGTTGGAAAAATAAATATGCAAGAACACCGTTTGCAAAAATTATTGGGCAAAGATACAGAAAACATAGGATAAAATTTTGTGTTGTGAGTCTTTTGTTTGGAGTGACAACAAGGAGGATTGGTATGGAAAAGTTAAAACCAAAGTTATTTTCAGTGATGAAGATATATACAAAACAACAATTTGTAAAAGATGTGATAGCAGGAATTATTGTTGCAATCATTGCATTACCATTGTCGATTGCACTTGCGCTTGCATCAGGTGTTGGGCCTGAGCAGGGTATTTATACAGCAATTGTTGCGGGATTCTTGATTTCATTTTTTGGCGGAAGTCGTGTGCAGATTGCAGGTCCTACAGCGGCATTTGCAACGATTGTGGCAGGAATTGTCGCCCACAAAGGGATGAATGGACTTATCATTGCGACAATTCTTGCAGGAATAATATTAATTGTAATGGGATTTTTAAGACTAGGCAATCTCATCAAATATATTCCATTTACAATTACAACAGGGTTTACTGCGGGTATTGCAGTGACAATCGTTATTGGACAGATTAAGGATTTTTTAGGACTTACTTATCCAGAGGGAACGATTACAATTGAGACAATGGAGAAAGCGCAAGCGATTGTAAATAATATTGCTTCCATCAATTGGCAGGCGTTGTTAGTAGGAGTGATTTGCCTTGCAATTTTGATTGTATGGCCTTACATAAATAAGACGATTCCAGGTTCGTTGCTTGCAGTTATTGTTGGAATTCTTATCGTAAAGTTATGGAATCTAAATGTTAATACGATTGGCGATTTATATGAAATTAGCAACAAACTTCCTAGCTTGCAAGTTCCAGAGATTTCTTTTGGCGTTGTTCGGGAGATGCTTCCAGATGCCTTTACAATAGCCATTCTTGCGGCGATTGAATCGTTGTTGTCATGTGTGGTCGCGGACAGTATGATTAACTCAAAACATCGTTCCAACATGGAATTAATTGCGCAAGGAATTGGAAATATTGGCTCGGCATTATTTGGTGGAATTCCAGCGACAGGTGCGATTGCGAGAACAGCTGCCAACATAAAGAACGGTGGACGTACCCCCATTGCAGGTATGGTTCACGCAGTGACTTTAGTAATGATTTTGGTAGTGCTGATGCCTTATGCAGCTTTAATTCCAATGCCTTGTATTGCGGCGATTTTATTTATGGTTGCCTATAATATGTGTGGGTGGAGGACTTTTGTGAATCTGTGTAAATCTTCGCCCAAAAGCGATATTATTGTGCTTGTCACAACATTTGTGTTGACAGTTGTATTTGATTTGGTTGCAGCGATTGAAGTTGGGATTTTGTTGGCGGCAATACTTTTTATGAAACGCATGAGCGATGTTATGGAAGTAGAAGGTTGGAAATATGTGGATGATGATGAGGACCCGGACAGCATTACGCTTCGGGAAGTTCCGCCACATACACTTGTATATGAGATTTCAGGACCAATGTTTTTTGCTGCTGCTGATAAGATTTTAAATATTTCTGTGAAAGATGATACACAATGTTTGATACTCCGAATGAGGAGTGTGAGTGCGATTGATGCGACTGCAATGCATTCGTTAGAGCAACTTTATGAAAAATATTCCAATAAAAATATTCAAATGATTTTGTCCCATGTAAATGAACAGCCAAAGGCTGTTATGGATAAATCTGGTTTTACAAAGGCAGTTGGAGAAGAGAGTTTTTGTGCACATATTGATGAAGCATTGGAGAGGGCACAAAAGATTTGTAAGTAAATAGAAAGCACTAGTCTAAATAAGCCAAAGATTCTTAATTGATTGTATGTTAAAAAACTGCTATAATGAATTCAAGAATGCCATCGGCATTCTTAATGCGTCGTGCGAGTCAGTTCTGTTGATATAGAATTAATTTGTACGACTGTAATAAAAGGAAATAATGCACAGCACTTAAAGGAACGGATAAATACATGTATATCAAAAATACAATATTGATTGTAGATGATGAAGAAATCATTAAAAGAATGCTCAAAGATGTGCTTAAAGATACGTTTGCGGTGTTGGAAGCATCAAATGGGCAGGAAGCATTGGACATGCTGGCAGCAAATGCTGATAAGATTGCAGTGATTGTTTTAGATTTGATGATGCCAGTTATGGATGGCTTTCAGTTTATGGATGCGTTTCGGAAGAACCGGTCATACGATAATATTCCTGTGATTATTGCCACTTCCGATGAGGATTGGCACGCGGAGCAGAAATGCCTGGAGGCAGGGGTGTGGGATTTTGTTATGAAGCCGTATGATCCTGTACTTTTGCGATTTCGCATCAAGAATGCGATTGAAAAAAGTCGTATGATAATGGCAGAAATGGATGCGGTGACAGGACTTTATACGAAATTTAAGTTCTATCGAACTGTACGCAGCCTTCTTTCTAAGAGAAAAGAAGAAACATTTGCATTTGTACGATTTGATATTGATCGTTTTAAGATGATTAATAATTTTTATGGTGTCAAAGAAGGCGATAAAGTTTTACAAAGTATTGCTTCTGAATTGCGAAAGGTTTCAACGGTTTTTGACAAGTTTGTTTATGGACGGTTTGAAAATGACATCTTTGCTGTCTGTATGCCTTATAAAGAAGAAAATGTTGATTTGTTGCTCAATGCGCTTCAAATTAACTTAAAAAGAGTAAATAAGGATTATAATATTAAAATTTCTTGCGGAGTATATATCATAGGAGACGATTCGCTAGATGTGCCGGAAATGTACGATAGAGCTTTGCTTGCTGCCAAAAGTTGTAAAGGTAAATTTACGCAGAGTTTGGCTTATTATGACGACAGCATGATTGAGAATATGCGTCAGGAACAGTTTATTATCAATGAAGTTAACAGAGCGATTGATGAGGAACAGTTTGAAGTATATTTACAACCGAAGATTAACTTGGCAACAGATCGTTCCTACGGTGCAGAAGCACTAGTTCGCTGGAATCATCCAGAGAGGGGAATGATTTCTCCGGGAGAGTTTATACCAGTTTATGAGCGAAATGGTATTATTGGCAGACTGGATCAGTATATGTGGCGTCGTGTCTGTATCCTTTTGCGAAAGTGGATTGATGAAGGGAAGAATCCAAATCCCATTTCTGTTAATGTGTCACGGGTAAATATTTACAATCCGCAGTTGGTCAAGATTTTTAAGAAGCTGATTACAGAGTATCAAATTCCAGCAGAACTGCTAAATCTCGAGCTGACAGAAAGTGCATTTATGGAAGACCAAGATTTGATTATGCAGACTATGAGTAGTTTGCATAATCTTGGATTTAAGATTATGATGGATGATTTCGGAAGCGGGTATTCTTCACTTAACGTCCTAAAAGATATGGAAGTGGATTATCTAAAAGTGGATATGAAATTTTTGCAGAATAAGGAGTTTAATGGAAAGGGAGAGAAGGTACTCACTTCTATTATACGGATGGCAAAATGGCTCCATCTTCCATCGATTGTAGAGGGCGTTGAGACGGTTGAACAGGTTGATTTCTTGAAATGTATTGGCTGTGAATATGCACAGGGATATTATTATGCAAAACCTTTGCGGATAGACGAGTATGAGGAGTTTCTAATCAGAGAAGAAGAGACGGACGCAAGAGGTAACGCGGATGAAAATACAATCATTATCAATGAATTATGGAATACTCGTTCAAGCATTAGTAAGTTTTTTGATTTGCTGGAAACACCAATTGCGATTTATGAATATCGAAAAGGGAAATTGGAGTTGCTTAGAACAAATATTCGATACGAGACAGATATTGTATTTGACGAAAAAGTGGATGAGCAGGAATATTATAGAAGGTCTGAGACAGAAAAAGCACTTTTGAGTGAAGCATTTACCAGAATTGTTCGCGGTGATTTTTCTGAGGCGCTTGAATATGAACTTACAGAGAATGTATGGTATCGTGTGACTGTAAAAATGATTGGAAAACGCGCAGATACTATGATTATGATGGTAACTTTCTATGAGGTTAGTTCCTATAAACAAAAGGATTGGCATAGGAGTAGGGCAGAATGGAAATAAGGGAAGTATTAGAAAAAGTACAGCGCGGAGAAATTTCGGCAGATGAGGCAGAAGAATATTTGAGAAGACAACGATTTGAAGAGTTAGGATTTGCCAAGCTTGATTGGAATCGGGAGGACCGAACGGGATTTCAGGAAGTGGTATATTGTGCGGGAAAACAAGACGCATATCTTGTGTCAATCTATCAAAAATTGTATGAAAAAAATGGGGAAGTGTTGGGAACAAGAGCAAATGCACAACAGTATGCATTAGTACAGAAAAATCTTCCACAAGTACAATATGATCCTATTTCAAAAATTTTAAAGATTGAGAAAGAACCAGAAGAAAAAGCACGCAAAAGAATTGGAAAAATTGCGGTCTGTACAGCAGGAACCGCGGATATTCCTGTGGCGGAGGAGGCAGCGCAGACTGCGGAGTATTTTGGTGCGTCTGTAAATCGAATCTATGATGTAGGAGTGAGTGGCTTGCATAGATTATTGGCAAATACACAGGTAATACAACAGGCAAACTGTGTGGTGGCAGTAGCGGGTATGGAAGGAGCTTTGGCAAGTGTGATTGGAGGCCTTGTCAGCAATCCAGTGATTGCAGTTCCAACTTCTATTGGCTATGGGGCTAATTTGCAGGGATTATCAGCGCTGCTTACCATGATTAACTCCTGTGCAAATGGGATTGCAGTTGTCAATATTGATAATGGATATGGAGCAGGTTATATTGCAACACAGATTAATCGACTTGCGAGTATAAAATAGAGAGATTATACTATACTTGGTATTATTGCAGAAATGGAGGATATGCTATGGAACGAACATTGTATATAGAGTGTTATTCTGGAATCAGTGGAGATATGACAGTCGCAGCGCTGCTTGATCTTGGCGCTGACCAGAAGGCGCTTGAGGAGGCAATTAATAGTATTCGAACGTTGGTGTCTGGATTTGAGATTGTAATAAAGAAAGTCCAAAAAGCAGGAGTATGTGCCTGTGACTTTGCAGTAATACTGGACAAAGAGCATGAAAATTATGACCATGATATGCAATATTTACATGGACATGCGCAAAAAGAACATCACAAAGAGCATCACCATGAGCATGGTGAACATCATCATGTTGGACTCTCAGAAATAACAGATGTTTTGAATCAGGCAAAGCTGACGGAGGGTGCAAGAACGTTGGCGTTGCACATTTTTAGAATTTTGGCGGATGCGGAGTCAAAAGCACACAATAAACCTGTGAATGAGGTACATTTTCATGAAGTGGGTGCAGTGGATTCCATTGTGGATATTTTGTCTGTCGCGGTATGTATTGATTTACTGAAAAAGCAGTATCACATAACAGATGTTGTTGTATCGGAACTATACGAAGGGCATGGAAGTGTCCGCTGCCAGCATGGAATTTTACCAGTACCGGTTCCAGCAACAGCAAATATTATTGAAACATATCAACTTCCAGTTCATTTTATGGAATTTCAAGGTGAGTTTGTGACCCCAACAGGAGCAGCAATTGCCGCAGCAGTTAGAACAAAAAAACATTTGCCAAATAAATTTCGGCTGGTTGCAAGTGGTGTTGGTGCAGGTAAGAGAACTTATGAAAAGGCAAGTCTGCTGCGGGCGATGATTATCGAGGAAGATTCTGAAAAACAGGAAAAAATTTACAAACTAGAATCAAACATTGATGATTGTCCGGGTGAAGCATTTGGTTATGTGATAGACAGGTTATTTGCAGCGGGAGCAAGAGATGTATATTTTGTGCCTGTTTTTATGAAAAAGAATAGACCAGCGTATCAGCTTAGTGTGATTTGTAAAGAGGAAGATATTTCCAAGCTGGAAAAGATTATTTTTCAGGAGACTACAACTATTGGAATTAGAAGGGTGGAAATGGAGCGCACTATTCTAAAACGAGAAAATCAGATGGTTGATACCAGCTTGGGAAAACTTATGGTCAAAATATGTGAAGAAAAAATATATCCAGAATACGAATCTTTGACATCAATCTGTCAGGAAAAAGGGATTTCTTATTTAGAAGCCTATCATAAAGTTTATACAGAATTAAATCACAAAAAATCATCTAAACAGGAGTAAAGACATGTGTGATAGAAAAATAACGACTGTAATTTTTGATTTGGATGGAACTCTTTTGGATACATTAGAGGATTTGAAAGAGGCGACAAATTATGCGCTAAGAGTGTGTAATATGCCAGAGCGTACTTTAGAGGAAGTGCGATGTTTTGTTGGCAATGGTGTTAGAAATTTAATGATTCGTGCAGTACCCAATGGAGAGAGAAATCCAGAATTTGAACGTGCTTTTAGGATATTTAAAGAATATTATGGGCTGCACTGTAACGATACGACAAAAGCATATGATGGAATTCCAGAACTCTTGCAGGAATTGAAATCACGAGGATATACACTTGCGATTGTCTCTAATAAAATTGATTCGGCAGTGCAAGATTTGAATTGCAGATATTTTCCGCAGGTGGATGTCGCAATTGGAGATTGTGAAAATCTGCGAAGAAAGCCAGAGCCAGACAGTGTGAATCTTGCGCTAGAAAAGCTTCACAAAACTAAACAAGAAGCTATCTATATAGGGGACTCTGATGTTGATTTAGCGACTGCACGAAATGCAGGACTTCCATGTATTAGTGTGCTCTGGGGATTTCGAGATAAGAAGTTTCTTTTGGAACAGGGAGCATCAATTTTTGTGGAAAGTCCTATGGAGATAGTAGATATTTTGTCAAATATGTGATTCGTGTTTCTCAATCTCCAGATTAAGATTCCGAAATCTTTTCATCAGGGACGTATTCCATAATATCTTCGACTTTACAATCAAGGATACGACATAAACTATTGATAATAAGAGTTTTTACAATCTCATTATTGCGTAGGCGCTGCAGTTGAGCTTTGTCGACTCCATAATATTCGATTAGCTGGTATTGACTGATATGTTTCTTTTTGAGAGTTATCCATAATTTGTCATATTTTATCATTTTATACAACCCTCCTTCTTGTATTTTATATGTTGGTGAATTATAATGGTATGGTGCGTGTACGCACCATACCATGTGAGAGACTAGAATATTACATACAAAATTACTTGATGGTTAGAATAGAGAGTATAGGAAATCAGAATAACAGGAGGTACACATGGAAAAAAAAGTGTATATTACAGAAGAGGAACGTGAAAGATGTAGAAAGGTGGCAGATGCTTATGCAGAAATCTATGAAGATGAGGAACAAAATATTGTAGTGTTGGATGCTGGGAGATATGGGTATATCAAATTGCAATATTATAATCCGCCGTATGGATTTAGTGATATGCTAGTGTTCACAGATAGCAGAGAACTGTTTGAAGATTTGTGGGAAGATTGGTTAAATGCGCAGCTTTTTGAACTGGCAAAGGGAACAAGGTTGATTGAACTAGATTATGAGGATATTTTTGCTTGCCTTCCAGAACAGAAGCAAAAGGAATTAATCTCAAAGAAAGATTACTTTGTAAAGAAAACAGGACTAACAGATATTTTTTTGGAAAGTTAAGGAAATCTGGGATATTACATTTATTGGAAAAGAAAAATATTTAAAGGAAAGTAAGAATTTTTGATAGAATTTTTGTTGTATGTAGTAGTTCCGCCGCTTTTCTAAGCGGCGGAACTACTATTTTATGAATTGTAATATTAAATTTGCTGATCAATGATAGACACTCCAATTTTTTCAGGCTGAAGAAGGTCATGAATAATTTTTTTGCAATCTTGTGCAGCAGTAGTGCCAAATACTGCATTTTCGCCAAATAATGTGTTAAAATTGCTAGTAAAATCATTGGTGGTGAGATCAATTGTATCGTCGAAACGCATCTTTTTATTTTCACTGTCAAAAGTTAGACCAATCTTGGATAGTTCTTCTTTGTGGTCAAGGCACAATTGATTTAATTTGCCGATTGTCTCTACATGGTCAGTATTGTTTGTATTGTAGATAAAGTCTGCAAAAGAAGTAAGGGACTTTTTAATATCTTCTTGAAAGGTTGGATTGGAAATAACACTGGATTGTACAAGACTATTGTTTTTTTGCAAAGCAGATAGGATTGACCCAGCTAATGTTACTTTGGTTGCAAGTAAAACATCGTTTTCTTTGTACTCGGTAGTTTGTGTTATTTTATGTTCGACAATACTGTATTCTGCATTGTCGGTGGTTTCTTCTAATTTGCGCATGATTTTATCTGCTTTTCCAATAAAGGAATCATGTCCTACAAGCAGTTGATCAATTGATTTGTCTTTAGCATTTTTGAAAATCTTATAGTTGAGTGAATATTTCCCTTTTTCTTTTGTGATTCCAACTTTTCTTAGGTCTTTTTCATGTTCCGAAAATAATTTTTTTAATTTGGAAACCTGTTTTTTTACATTTGGGTCTGTTATGGATGCAGAGTCTTTTTCTAAATCATTATAAGATTTGATAAAGTCCTCCAATCGTTTTTCAACCATGTCTTTTGAAGTTCCACCGGGGGAGTAACTTTTTAACATTTTTAATTTTTTGCGAAAAGAGTCCTCGCTGTCTTGAAGTTTTTGGATATCGGTATCTGTTTCTGTTATTTTTTTAACATAAGAGCTTGTATAGGAAAAGTCATTATCTCTAATTTTGTTTATAAGGTCGACGGGCGTATATGGTTTTAATTGAATTGCCATAAATATTCCTCCTTGAATTATAATAAAAATCGTTTCTTCAAATTTTCTTTGCACTTGTATTGTATAATTTAGTGCAAAAAGGTAGAAAAAACCTACTTATATAGATAATATCGGCAGACAGGGATTAATGTTATAGGTGTTTTTAGAAAAAAGTATAGACAGTTGTTTTGATGTAGTGTTTAGAGATTTCTTAGAGATAATTATGTTATTATACCAATATGCAAAGAATCAAAATGTATGTATGGAGGGAAATTATGAGAAAAAAGTTGATTGCACTGTTTACAGCGATAGCGGTCAGTATTACAACTGTTGGATGCGGCACAAAGGAGCAGGTTGTCAGCAATGAGAAAAGTTCCAATACCAATATTTCGACTGAGACAAACATGACAGAAGAGCGTTCCAACGAATCTAGTCAGAAGAATGAAACAGTCAGTGGAGGAATGGGGCGTTATGTAGAGACAATCGTTTATGAAGAGACGAATTTCTATAATAAGGTAGAAAAACAGACTTTAAATGATGGTCAGATGGTCTTTCTAAACAGTCTCTCAAACCAGCAAATTGTTTCTAAAGATAATGGTTCTACATGGAGTCCAAAAGCACAAGAGGCGTTTTCTAATTTTATTGATGTACATTATCCAGCGGAATCAGCCATTGCAAAAGATGGAACCATTGCCATTATTGGGATGGATAAGATAGCAGGAACAGAGAGTGATTACGAGTACAATCTTTACATTTACAATACAGATGATACTACAAAGCAGATTTCTGTTCCACTACCAGATACGAATTCCCATCTAAGTGAATTGGCATTTGATGAGCAGGGAACCTTGTACGTGTTTGCATCAGGGTGCAAAACAATCTATCAGGTGGATATTAGCACAAAAACAGCAGAAAAGCTTGTGACGCTCGAGGACTCTGTACATTTGCTTGAGTGTAGAGATGGTATTTTGATGTGCTTGACATTTGAGAAGATATTTCTTTATGATTTGGAAAAGAAAAGTTTTATTGAGGATGAAGTATTAGATAGTTTTGTTGAACAAAATTATGAGGAAATATCATGGACAGGAGGAGGGTACACGGCATATGCTTTTTTGGGGACAGACAAAACAATCTATATAGCTGGGGAGAAAGGTTTGCACCGTCATGTTATTGATGGGGGTATTGTGGAACAAGTAATTGATGGAAGTCTTTCCTCGCTAGGAGATCCTACATATAGTATTTTGGCGATGACAATGAATGACAAGAATGAGTTTTTTGCAGCGTACAATGATGGGAAGATTGTGAAATTCACTTATGATGCGACAGTGCCTTCTGTTCCAAGCGATAAAATTACGGTCTATAGTTTGAGTGAAGATGATTTAGTGAAACAGACAATTTCAGCTTACCAGGCACAGAACCCAGATATGTTTGTAGAGTATCAAATAGGAATAGATGAGGGCGGCGTTACACGAGAAGATGCACTTAAAAAATTAAATACACAATTGCTTAGTGGCAATGGTCCTGATGTGATTATGCTGGATGGGATGAATATTGACACTTATGCAGAAAAAGGTGTGTTGATGGATTTGTCTGATATAGTCAATGATGTTAACCAGAGCGATGGGCTTTATATGAATCTGATGGAACAGTTTCAGACAAATGCCAACCTGTACGCTGTTCCAGCAAAGTTTTATATTCCAGTTATTTTGGGTGATTCGGATTATGTGGATCATGTAGAGGACTATCAATCAATTGCGGATATGGCAGAAAAAGCTCGAGATGCATATCCTGATACAAGCATATTGAGTGTGTGTTCGGCAACTGGTATTATGAGAAGATTTATGCCAGTGTGTGCGCCGACATGGAAAGATGAGAATGGGCAGTTAAATCAGAGTAAAATACGAGAGTTTTTGGAGCAGTCAAAGAGACTTTATGATGTGGAGATGAACGGTACACCAGAGGAGTATATTGAGCAGTATAAACAAAAATTAATTGACGCAGATGGAAGAAACTTTGAGGAAGAAAAATATTTTATGATGTTGCTAGACACTTCTTATTTGATGCAACAGTCACCGTTTGCGTATGGAGAAATAATCGATGCAGGTACTTATAGAACGATGCTGTCCGTACCAAGAATTAGTGGTTTGGAGAATACATTGATAAAGCTAATGAGTGGACAGTGCAACAATGTTTATCACCCTGAATCAATTGTCGGGATTAATGCAGCGACCAAAAATGTGGATGCAGCCGGACAGTTTGTGCGTATGATGCTTGGCACGACTGTTCAAGAGACATTGCAATTTGGAATTCCTGTAAACAAGAAGGCACTGCCAAAGCAGTTTGCCTATGATGAGAGTGAGCTTGGAGAGGACGGTGGGCAATATTATATGAGTTTTTCAATGAAGGATGGAATAAGATTTTCCTATACCATTTATCCAGTAGATCAGGAAGGAATCAATAAGCTCGAATCTTGGATTGCACAGTTTGACACA
Organism: Lachnospiraceae bacterium; assembly: GCA_011959805.1. Lineage (GTDB taxonomy): Bacteria > Bacillota > Clostridia > Lachnospirales > Lachnospiraceae > COE1. The sequence continues at coordinate 12,874 of BLMC01000003.1, forward strand.
CCTTATTTAAGAGATATTGTACTAGAAACTGCAGTTTATACGGAGGGTGCAAAGTACATTGAAGGGATACAAGATATTGACTCAGCAGTGAAGGCAATTGCGGATAGTGTCGAGATTTATCTTTCTGAATAGCAAGGGTAAAAAGATGAAACGATTTAAAGAAGTTGCCTATTTTATAGGGTTTATTGGAATAAGTCTTGCTGGGGTGTTGATTTTTGTATTAATTCCATTTGCAGATGTGATAAGACGTTCTTTTATGACTGTTATGTCAGGGGAGTTTGCAAGATTTAATAACTATCAAATCGTAATCAATAATCAGGCATTTCGTCTCGCGGTAAAAAACACGCTCCATTTTGTGAGCGTGGCAATACCGCTGGTAGCTGTAATTGGTTTGACAGCGGCATTAGTGCTTAACAAGATACAAGAAATTCGTATCATAAAAAGTTTGTATTTGTTTCCAATGGCAATGCCAACAGCAACGGTGGTTATAGTTTGGAGAATGTTTTTCTATCAGCAGAATTTTGACAGTTTGGTCATCAGTTATCTGTGGAAAAATACAGGTTATACCATTGTGCTGTGGCTTGCGGGGATTGCAGGAATCCCGAATGAACTGATTGAAGCATCAAAAGTGGATGGCGCAAACAGATTGCAATGTTTAATCTTTGTAAAACTGCCATGTCTAAAAGGGAGTATTTACACAATTGTGATTTTATCTTTTTTAAATTCTATGAAAATCTATAGGGAAGCGTACCTTGTCGGAGGCTCTTATCCTAAAAAGGATATTTATCTTTTGCAACATACATTTAATAATTGGTATGTGAATCTTGAGTTTGACAAGATGGCGGCGGCAAGTGTTTTGGTGGCGATTGTGCTGTTTGCGTTTATTTTAATGTTTCAGTATTATAGTCAGAAATAATCAAAGAATTTCTGCGTAAAGTGGGAGACTAGAAGTGAAGAGAAAGAAATTTTTTCGGATGATATTAGAGGCAGTGACAAAATTGATTTTTATAGTAGTAGGGATTGTAATCTGTGCGCCAGTATTTCTTGTTGTAACAGGTTCTGTTATGGGAAAAGAGGATTTGTATGCGTGTTTAGCGCCCGTGTTTGAACATGGAACGGGATTTGTATCATGGAAACTTATTCCACAATATCCTACGATAGAAAATTATATCCGGTTGCTTTTTTATTCGCCGGAATTTTTTGTATTGTTTTGGAATTCAATGAAGATGGTTATCTTGATTTTGCTGGGGCAAATGGTGGTGGGAGTACCTGCGGCATGGGCGTTTGCAACGTATGTAGTAAAAGGAAAAAATGTGCTTTTTACCATCTATGTTGTATTAATGTTGTTGCCTTTTCAGGTGACAATGCTCTCAAGTTATCTAACACTTGACAGGTTGTCTTTGCTAAATACACATTGGGCGGTTATCCTTCCAGCAGTGTTTAATACGTTTCCAATTTTTATAATTTATGGTGGATTTCGCACCATACCAAAATCGTTAATTGAGGCAACCAGAATCGACGGTGCAGGGGAGATTTATATTTTTTTTATGGTGGGAATAGGGCTTGGAAAAGGTGGGATTTTCTCTGCGCTAGTGCTTGGATTTTTGGAATATTGGAATATGATTGAGCAACCGTTTGCATTTTTGGAGGACAAGACGTTATGGCCGTTGTCATTATATTTGCCTGAAATTAGCTGGACACAGGCGGGATTTGCATTCGCTGCGTCGGTGGTTATGCTAATTCCGGCAATTTTTGTATTTATGATGGGGCAAGATTATTTGGAACAAGGAATTATTTATTCTGGACTAAAGGGTTAGGAATTGTTTTAAAATTAATCACAAGGCTATTGTGTGGAGGAGTTGTATGTTAGAGAAAGATGAGGAGAAGTTGTTAATCCGCAGACGAATAGAAAAATCGATGAAGATATTTTTAATATTTTTGGCGTTTGTGTGGCTGTGCACAATTATTTCAAAAAGTATTTATGTGTCAGGCCTGCCGATTGTCAATACAGATACAGCCTCTAAAAAGTATGTGGAACATATTGTGGAGACAGATGGAATTGTGATAGCAGGTGGTGAAATTGCTGTGAATACGCAAGCCGGATTGCGTGTGGATAAAGTATTTGTCCATCAGGGGGATGCAGTCAAAGCTGGAGATGTTCTTTTTACAATCGATTTGGCAGACGTTGTGGAGCTTATCGATGCAAAAGAGATGGAGCTTTCTAAACTTCAGTGTAATCTTTCGGATTTCCAGATAAATTCATTGATTGATGCACAGAAGAAGGAAGTGGCAATTCTCTGGGCAAAAGAAGACTATGAGACCGCGGATAAGGAGACAGCACTGGCGAAGGAGCGCGCAAAAATAACCTTGGAAAAGGCGGAGGAAGCACTACAAAAGCATCTAGCAAACACAGTGCCATACACGGCAGACAATGCGCGGCGTGATGCGTGGGAGGCGTACCATGACTGGGTAAGCAAAGGATATAGTATCACAGATAAGATTACAGCACAGGAACGTGAAATTCAAAGATTGGAGGAACAACTTGCTGCGCTAGAGAATCTTGCTGGAAAAGAGGGCAATATAGAAAATGATGAACAAGGAAAAGTGTTGTCAGGGGCAGCAGGAAACTTAGTACATAATAATACAGAGAAAGTAGATATAAACGATAATTCTAAAGTGGAAAACAATACAGATAAGACAACTAACATAGGAATTGAATTTGAAGATGCAGAAGTGGAAAATAGCACAGATACCAATACGATAGAGACAGACAATGAAGATACGATTGTAGACAATAGGGAAGAAAATACTGCCGATACAGATATGGGCGACAAAGATATAGATACAGAAAATAACACAGACAACACAGATACAAAGAATACAGAGATAGACGACGAAAATACAGATGCAAAGACAGATATTGACAAAACAAATAATACAGACTTTGAAAATCAAGAGATGGATAGTAATAATACAGAAAACAACACTTCTACACAAAAACCAAAAGAAAATCAAGAATTTGTGGATGAGGAAAAACGAACAGAACTGCTAAACAAAATTAAAAAAGCAAATAAACAGTTGGTTGCGTTGCGCGATCAGTTGACAAAACATGACAGAGATGTAGTTACACAGCCAGATTATTCTGCGGAAGAAGCTGAGTATGATGCATGGCAGAACACAAAGCTTACGCTGGAAGAAAATGTGCAACATGCAAAAGAATCTTATTATGATACAAGCTATGCACGCGAAGTTACACTGCGGCAAAAAATGCGAGAGATTGCCGCTGCGGAAGTTCCATCAAGGGTAGATTCTACGGCTGAAGTTTATCAACTTGAAATTAAACAGACACAAAAGCAGATTGAAAGACTAAATATGATCAAAAAACAAAAAGGAGAAATTAAGGCGGAAAAAGATGGTATTATTTCTAAGATTCAAATAGAAGTTGGGAGCAGAACATCAGATGTGGCTGCGCTATTAGTGACAGATACACAAAGACCTTGTCAGTTTAAATTCAGCATTACAAAAGAAGATAGCAAATATGTTCATTTAAAAGACATGATTGCGGTCAAACTCAATGGACAGTCCTCCGCAATAGAAGTTACAGTGGATTATTTTACAGAAAATACACAGGGGGGTTATGATATTGCATGCCAACTCCCTGAAAATGTGGGACAGCCTGGTTGGAGCGGAAAAGCCCAGAAAACAGTGCAAGGAGAATATCATGAATTGACTTTTCCAGTGGAGGCTGTCTTTGAGGAAAATAATGCTTATTATATTTATACATTGAATGAAAAAGAAGGAATTCTTGGAAGTGAATATTATGTCGAGAAAATTAAGGTACAAATGAAAGACCAAAATGATCGTTATATTGCAGTTGAACCTGGAACAATCAGTGCGGACACGAAAGTGGTTATCTACTCTACGAAAGAATTAAAACAAGGACAAAGCGTGCGTCCACGGGAATAATAGGCGGAAACGTAACAGTTCAGTCTTCGGCTTCCTGTTACAAGCATCAAACCATGCAAAACCACTTCGTGGTAGCTTGATGCATCTTTTCCACTACGCTGTTTCACGGACTTTGCAGCAAGTGCAAAGTCCTAGGCTGAACTGTTACGTGGAAACAATAACTCTGCATTTTCTTAATTGACAATAGATTTGAATTGCACTATACTAAGATACAGACACTATATATAGTGCTATAATTAAATAACAGACACAATATAAAAGAAAATGCTTAAAAGGGAGTAGGATGTAAATGAGCGAAGAAATTGATTACAGTGTGCTTTATCAGCCAAAAAGGATTGTCTACGTAATCAAAAAAGATGGCAGCAAAGAGGCGTTTAATGTGCAGAAGGTCATCACTGCTGTTGGAAAATCGGCCTATCGTGCGTTGACAAAATTTACGGATGCGGAGAAGAACCAGATTTGTCAGGATGTTATAGACAAAGTGGATGAGATGGAGAGCGAGCGGATTCCCATTCCAGTAATGCACAATATTGTTGAAAGTGCTTTGGAGGATGTGAAGCCCATTGTGGCAAAGAGTTATCGTGATTACAGAAATTATAAGCAGGATTTTGTCCGTATGATGGATGATGTATACAAAAAGAGTCAATCCATTATGTATGTTGGCGATAAGGAAAATGCCAATACAGATTCCGCGCTTGTCTCTACAAAGAGAAGTCTTATTTTTAATCAGTTTAACAAGGAGCTTTATCAGAAGTTTTTTCTTACGACAGAGGAAATTCAGGCGTGTAGAGATGGATATATCTATATTCATGATATGTCAGCGCGGCGCGACACAATGAACTGTTGTTTGTTTGATGTAGAAAATGTGCTTTCCGGTGGTTTTGAAATGGGAAACATTTGGTATAATGAACCAAAGTCATTGGATGTGGCATTTGATGTAATCGGTGATATTGTGCTTAGCGCAGCGAGCCAGCAATATGGCGGATTTACAGTTCCAGAGGTAGATAAAATTCTAGCGCCTTACGCCGAAAAAACATACCAATCAGCGGTTGAGAAGTATATCCGTCTTGGCATCGAGCAAAAAAGGGCAGAAGAAGTGGCTATCGCTGATGTAGAGCGTGAGTTTGAACAAGGATTTCAAGGATGGGAGTACAAGTTTAATACTGTGGCAAGTAGCCGTGGTGATTATCCATTTATTACGGTCACAGCCGGAATAGGAACAGAACGCTTTGCAAAGATGGCGACAGTACAAATGTTAAATGTCAGGCGAAAGGGGCAGGGGAAAAAGGATTGCAAGAAACCTGTTCTGTTTCCTAAGATTGTGTTTTTGTATGATGAGAATCTTCACGGACCGGGAAAACCGCTTGAGGATGTGTTTGAGGCAGGGGTTCAATGTTCGGCAAAAACAATGTATCCTGATTGGCTTAGTTTGACAGGAAAGGGATATATTGCCAGCATGTACAAGCAGTATGGCAAAGTGATTTCTCCGATGGGGTGCCGCGCATTTCTTTCTCCGTGGTATGAGCGGGGTGGAATGCATCCTGCAGATGACAAAGATATGCCAGTATTTGTTGGACGTTTTAATATCGGGGCTGTTTCGCTACATCTTCCAATGATTCTTGCAAAAGCAAGACAGGAAAGCAGAGACTTTTATGAGGTGCTTGACTATTACTTGAATCTTATTCGACAACTGCATATTAGAACTTATGCATATCTTGGAAATATGCGTGCTTCGACCAACCCATTGGCTTATTGTGAGGGTGGATTTTTGGGTGGTCATCTCAAGTTATCGGACAAAATTAAACCGTTGTTAAAGTATGCGACAGCTTCTTTTGGCATCACAGCATTCAATGAGCTTCAGATGTTATATAATGGTAAATCTCTTGTGGAGGATGGTACATTTGCGCTGGAAGTTCTTGAATATATCAACAAGGAAGTCAGCCGTTTTAAAGAGGAGGATGGAAATCTGTATGCAATCTATGGAACCCCCGCTGAAAATTTGTGTGGCTTACAGGTAAAACAGTTCCGCGCACAGTATGGAATTGTGGAGGGAGTTTCTGACAGAGAGTATGTCAGCAATAGCTTTCACTGTCATGTGACAGAGGACATAACGCCAATTGAAAAACAGAATTTAGAATACCGGTTTTGGGAGCTATCCAACGGAGGCAAAATTCAATATGTAAAATATCCAATTGATTATAATATCTCTGCGATTAAGACGCTTGTGAGGCGTGCAATGGAGATGGGTTTTTATGAGGGGGTCAATCTATCTCTTGCATATTGTGATGACTGTGGGCATCAGGAGTTAGAGATGGATATTTGCCCGAAATGCGGCAGTAAAAACCTAACCAAAATTGACCGTATGAACGGGTATCTGTCATACTCTCGTGTTCATGGGGATACTAGATTGAACGATGCAAAGATGGCAGAAATAGCAGAACGCAAAAGCATGTAGGGTGGAGGTTTGATGGATTATGAGATATCACAATATCACAAAAGATGATATGCTAAACGGCGATGGATTGAGAGTCGTCTTGTGGGTTGCAGGGTGTGAGCATTGCTGTAAGGGATGTCAAAATCCTATGACATGGGATTCTGATGGAGGATTGCCGTTTGATGATGCCGCCAAAGCGGAGATTTTTGACCAGCTGGACAAACCCTATATTGAAGGAATTACATTTTCAGGTGGTGATCCACTACATTGTGCAAATCGAGAAGGAGTAAAAGCACTGGCAAAAGAGATTAAGGAAAAGTATCCGAATAAAAATATTTGGTTGTATACAGGTGATGTGTGGGAAAATATTATAAAGTCCTCATTGGTGAAGTATATTGACGTGCTTGTCGACGGAGAGTTTGTGCAGGAGAAGAAGGATGTAACACTTTTGTGGAAAGGAAGCAGCAATCAGAGAGTCATTGATGTAAAAGCTACTTTAGCACAAGAAAATCCAAGGATACCAATCCTTCATTGCGGGGATTATGATGATATCCCTATGGGACGAGAGACAATGGGGGTATCAGACCAAAATATTGTGCCATTTAGTGCCGATGGAAGCTGTGCAATCAAGAAAAATGCATGTGAGGCGTAATTGGAAATTTGGAAATTGCTTTAGGGAGGCAAATGTGAATATAAAGATAAAATATTTTACAGATAAAGTACAAAAGTTAGAAAAAATATCAAAGGGAAATTGGATTGATTTGAGAGCTTCAGAAGATGTGGAGATGAAGCAAGGTGAGTTTAAACTGATTCCTCTTGGAATTGCGATAGAATTGCCAAGGGGATATGAAGCACATGTTGTTCCAAGAAGCTCTACCTTTAAAAATTTTGGACTGATTCAAGTAAATCATCAAGGAGTGATTGATGGGCCTGACCGTGAGACAGGGGAAGGCGGATACTGCGGCAATGAAGATCAGTGGTTTGTTCCAATGTATGCGATGCGAGATACAACAATCCATTTGAATGACCGTATTTGCCAGTTTCGGATTATGGAACAACAGCCAGAACTTGTTTTTGAGGAGGTTGCAGAACTTACGGGAACAAATCGTGGAGGATTTGGTTCGACTGGCAAAAATTAAAGAAATAAAGGATGTTTGAATTTATTTTACCCTTTTGGAGATACTGTTCTTGATATTGAAATTATGTAACTGAAAAATTTGTTGCAAGACAATTATAGAAAACAGGAGGGTGGAAATGAGAACATCACATTTAAAAATTACGGATGTACATGCAAGAGAGGTACTAGATTCCAGAGGAAATCCGACAGTGGAGGCAGTAGTTATTGTAAACGATTGCTGTGAAGGAAGAGCAAGCGTACCGTCAGGCGCGAGCACAGGAAAGTTCGAGGCAGTGGAATTAAGAGACGGTGAAATGCGTTATATGGGGCTTGGCGTGGAGAAAGCTGTAAACAATGTGAATACCAAGATTCGAGACAAGCTACTTGGCGTCGATGTGTGCAGTCAGAAAATGATTGATCATATTTTAGTGGATACTGATGGAACGGAAAATAAAGGAAATCTAGGCGCGAACGCTACATTAAGTGTATCGATGGCTGCTGCCCGCGCCGCTGCAAATGCGCTGCAAATGCCATTGTACCGATATTTGGGGGGCGTTAAGACAGACCGACTCCCAGTTCCAATGATGAACATCCTAAATGGAGGCAGACATGCTACAAACACAGTTGATTTTCAAGAATTTATGATTATGCCTGTCTCAGCAGCAAACTTTCGGGAAGCATTGAGAATTTGTGCAGAGATTTATCACAACCTCAAGAAAATTTGTCATAAGAGAGGACTTTCGACTGGCGTAGGAGATGAGGGTGGTTTTGCTCCTGACCTTCCCGATGCATTTGCTGTGTTGGATTTGATTGTAGAAGCAGTCAAAGCAGCAGGATATACTCCGGGACATGATATTAAGATTGCGTTGGATGTGGCGGCTTCCGAATTATATAATGAAGAAGATGGCACCTATCATTTTAGTGGTGAGACAGAATTAAAACGTCGAAAAGCTAGTGTAGATGGGAATGGTGCTTGCGCTTGCTATGAGGCTGGAAAAGAGTTTGATATCAAGGACAATGAATCGATTATTCGGAGGACAACAGAAGAGATGATTGCATACTATGAACAGCTGATAGAGCGGTATCCAATTATTTCAATAGAAGATGGATTGGCGGAAGATGATTGGGATGGTTGGGCAGAACTTACCAGACGAATTGGAGATAAGGTTCAGCTTGTGGGAGATGATTTATTTGTGACAAACACAAAGCGACTTGATGCTGGTATTAAAAAACATGTTGCAAATGCTATATTGGTTAAAGTAAACCAAATTGGAACGGTGAGTGAGGCAATAGAAGCTGTGGAGATGGCACAACACAATGCTTACAAAGCTGTGATTAGTCATAGAAGCGGTGAGACAGAGGATTCATTTATCGCAGACTTAGCAGTAGCCATGAATGCGGGTCAAATTAAGACAGGTGCACCGTGTAGAAGTGATAGAGTAGCAAAATACAATCAACTGTTGAGAATTGAAGAGGAGATTGATTTAGTTTCTCGATACTTGAATCCTTTTAATAAAATTTAATTGTTTTTAAGACAGGACTTTGTATTTTGTGCAAAGTCCTGTTTTAGGAGAAGTATGCCAATAAGGTGTAGCAAGAAGGAGAGATAAAGTTGCATTACGCAATTATAGATGGGTATTTAAAAGGAAAGTGTCAACAAGGATAATACAAAGAATTTCCAAATATAGTAAAAATAGTTAAAATTTTGCGACAATTATATGAAAAATATAGATAATATGCAAAATTTACATAATTTTTTTAAATAATATAAAAAATTTCCAAAATTCACCGATATATATAATGCGCAGCAAAATATTAATTAAAACAGTTATAAAAATGTCAAATAATACCCTAATATGCCAACAGACATGTTTTATAGCTGCTTAATAAAATATTTTCAGGATAGGGTGTCTAATGTTCTGGATTACGATTCAGAGTATTAGATACCCTATTTTGATGATAACTTTTCATTTGGGGGTTTTTCGTATAGAAATTTTGTGATACAATGACAAATAAGAGCTGTTGATAAGTATGGTGTTTGACAGCAGTTTCTTAAGCAAAAAAGGTAAAATAAAAAAGAAGGAGATTGAAATTGTGGAAAAGGTTACGGAAGATATAATAAATATAGGAGTGAATGACAGAACAATCACTCTTTTTGAAGGTCAATATGAAGTAAAAAATGGAATGGCATACAATTCGTATGTAATACTAGACGAGCAAGTGGTTGTGATGGATACGGTTGATCCACGTGCGACTCAGGAGTGGTTAAAAAATCTGGATGAAGCAGTGGGGACAAGACGTGTGGATTATCTGGTAATTCAACATATGGAACCAGATCACGGCGGTAGCATTGTACAGTTGATGGAACGTTATCCAGAGATGAAACTTGTAGGAAATGCAAAGACATTTCAGATGTTTGAGCAGTTTTTTGATGTTTCATCCAGTGACAAAATGGTTACTGTAAAAGAAGGTGATATTCTTTCTGTTGGAAAACATACATTACAATTTTTTATGGCGCCAATGGTTCACTGGCCAGAGGTAATGGTTACTTATGAGCAGACAGAAAAGGTATTGTTTAGTGCCGATGGTTTTGGCAAATTTGGAACACGTGACGCAAAAGAGGACTGGGTACAGGAAGCCAGAAGATATTATATTAATATCTGTGGAAAGTATGGTATGCAAGTACAGGCACTATTAAAGAAAGCATCCACATTAGAAATTAATATAATTTGTCCACTACATGGACCTGTGTTAACAGAAAATCTTGGATATTATATTGAGAAATACAATATATGGAGCAGTTATGAACCGGAAGATGAGGGTGTGCTGATTGCCTGTGCATCTATTCATGGCCATACGTTGCATACGGCTGAAAAAATGAAAGAAATTCTGGAACAGAAAGGTGCAAAAAAAGTAGTTCTTATGGATTTAACCAGAGAGGATCTTCATGAGGCTGTCGCAGATGCATTTCGTTATCGCTATTTAGTTCTTGCAGCGGCATCATATGATGCAGGGGTATTTCCACCTATGGAGGATTTCTTAAATAAAATTAAGGCAAAGAATTATCAGAAACGTATGATTGGTATAATAGAAAATGGTTCATGGGCGCCAACTGCTGCAAAAAGTATGAAATCCTTGCTTGAAGGAGCAAAAGCACTGACAATTGTAGAACCTGTTGTGACAATTAAATCGGCGATGAAAACAGAAAATATTTCGCAGCTAGAAGCGCTTGCCGATGCACTTTTAAAACTATAATGGATAGACAAAAGAAGAGTGATGGTCTACTCACGGTAGGTCACCACTCTATCACCTTCTAATATTCGCGTTTTTCCGTCAGGAATTAAAGATTCCTCTTCTCGCATAATCATTGCAATTAATTCATCAGGAGCTAAGTTTAAATCTGCAATGGTGCGATTGCACCACGGATGATATCTATCAATAAAAATTTCATCCAGCAATTCATTACCGCTTGGATTGTACGAGGGCGCACTCAGAATCACACTGTCACCCGCAAGAATGAGTGTATCCCCCTTTGTTATGATGGTTTCATGATTGCGCTTAATCATCAGCGCAAGAGAACCTGTGGGAAAGGATACTTCCTTGACAAGTTTGTTTTCCCAATTATGTCCTTTTGGAATATACATACGAATCAATGTAATGGAAGAGTCTTCCTGATAGTCATTGAAGGTTTTTCGGACATCTTCATTTTCATCAATCATATCAAGTTTTTCCGCCACTCTTGGAAGCAAAGTTCCTTGTATTGCAACAGAAAATAGAGATACCATAAAGACAATATGAAACAGATTGTGGGGCATAATAACACCACCTGCCACTGCCATAATCGCAAATACGGAAGAGGAAGCACCGCGAAGTCCTGCCCAAGAAACCAAAAGACATTGTCTTGCAGAGCACTGAAAGGGTTTTAGGAGCAGAAATACAGCAACAGGTCTTGCGATTAATGTAAGGATTACTGTGATGACAATTGCTGTAAATATCACGTTTGACATCTCATGCGGAATCGTTAGAAGTCCTAGCAAGAAAAAGATTAATATCTGTGCAAGGGAAGTGACTCCATCAAAAAACGGAATCAATGTGGCTTTGTTTTTGATATGGCTATTTCCAATAATAACACCCATAATGTATACACTCAAGTATGCATTTCCTCCCATAATTTGGGATAAAGTATAGCAGATTAATACCATTGCGATCATAAAAATTGTGTCAAGACCATCGGATACAAGTGTTGTTTTTGTCATTAGACGTATTGTGATTAACGCGAAAATTAGACCGACCAAGGAACCTACTACCAATTGTAAAAAGATGTGCATAATAATATGTTGCGATTCTCCAGAATAGATGATTCCTAGGGCAATAAAGGTCAACATATAAGCCATAGGGTCATTGCTTCCGCTTTCCATTTCCAAAAGAGATGCAGTGCTGTTCTTTAGATTTAGTTTTTTCTGACGGAGTATGGCAAATACACTTGCAGCGTCTGTGGAACCGAGCACTGCACCGACAAGAAAGCTTTCTGGCCATGTGTAACCCAAGATAAGTTTCACAAACAATGCTGTGGCGGCTGTCGTAATTGCTACGCCAATTGTTGATAAAAGAACCGACTTTACAGCGACGTCTTTTGCAAGATCCCACTTTAGATTAAATCCACCATAGAACATGATAAACAACAATGCAATGGAGCATATATTTTCTGCAAGTTTATAGTCACTGAAAGGAATTTTTAAAATTCCATCACTTCCAAAGAGCATACCAATAAACATAAACAAAATTAACGCTGGCATACCAAACTTTCCAGAAAATTTTTCGGCTATCACACACAATAATATCACAATTGCTACGAGTAGTAGGATAAAAGTCATAATCCCGTCCTTTCTATCAATCGCCTAAAAGGTTGCAGTTGAGTCAAGAACTTTGCAAGAGACTGTAACCAAAAAGACTCTTTAGTCTAATAAAGTGTTCCTATAATAATACTAACTTTTTCTGGTAAAATATGCAAGTAACGTTATAAAATTTTAATACTTGTTTATTTCCATAAGTAATGCGCTAAGTGATTGTGAAGCAGATATTTGACGAATAAAGCCCCTCGTAGCTTGCTGCGTTGCAAGTTTGATGCTTTGTCAGCTCTTGCTCTGGGGGCTGACTTTATTCGAGCAATTTGCTTGTCTCTATTAATTGTAAATAGATATATGGTATTTTACTTTGCGATAAATCTTATAGAAAATTACTGCAAAGAGTGACACAATAATATAGAGTGTAGAAAGCGCACCAGTTGTACCACCAATAAATACTAAAATCCATAAAAATATATTCATAATCAAACCTCCGAATTTATACATTAAATACTATTTGTTCTGTGTGTTGTTTGGTTTTGTCTGAGACGTTTTTTCAACAGAAGAGTGTGACGATCCTCCCGCTTCATAAATGCAGGTAAAAATCCCAGCACCAACAGCGATAACAACCATCAATCCAAATATGATATTTTGAAACATAATAAAAAACCTCCATAGTTTATTTTGTAAAGTGTCTCTTGCAAAAGAACATTACTGCATATAAAAGGTAGGAAAAATCATTACAAAATAGTTAAAATTGTGTACACAAAAAAGACAAAACGATAAATTTTGCTTATCAGACAATCTTTAAAATTTTTGCATTGATTTTAGAGTGTTCTTTTTAATGAACAGTGCTTTACAAAAGTGATGAAACAGTAAAGTGAAAATAAGTTAAGAAATATGGGATTTTTTACCATCATTATTGTGAATATAATTCAGAGTCCTGCAATTGTACTGATTTTGATGTGCGTCAGTACACAAGTAGGAGTTTTTGAAAAATAGATATAATAGAAAAACACTAAGTAGAAGCAGGGCATAAATTATACACTGACTAATACGTAGAACTGTAGAAGGGCGTGCAGACTGACGCATTAGAACAAATTCTTCAATAAAACGTATAGAACCTTTATCGTAGAAGATATGAGTGTCTGCAACATGGCTGCTTTCTTGTAATGTTGAGCCAGATAAGTCAGAAACATGCGAAAAAGAGGAATCCTTGCAAATCTCTTCACAAGAAATTCCCAGTACAAGCAAAGACAGTATTAATATTATACATAAAAATTTGCTATGTACAACCTTTCTCATACCAGTTGTTGCCTCGATTCTGACAGTTTTAATATACCCGATTACAACAAAATTTGTTGTATTTAAAGTATTTTGTTGCAAAATAGGGGTGTCTGTAACTATACCACAAATAAAAATGTTATTCAAGTAAAATATTGAAAAAAGAATTTAGGATAAGAAGCCAAACTTGAAAATAAACTGTAACCTTGAGATACATAGTATAATGTGATATGCTATTGATATCGTTGATGTTAAACAATTTTTACCAAAAAGATAGAAAGGAGCTGCTTAAAAATGGAAAACCAAAAGGAGCAGATTTTAGCAGAGGCGTTAAAGGAAGCGACAAAGAAAGCTTTTGTAGATTTGTTTGCCCAAAATCCAAAAGAACATTTTTATTATTGCACGCTTGTGTTGATAGAGGCACAGGGATGTCCTGTGGTATCTGCAATGTCTGAAGAAGCATTGGATAGAGTCGTAAAAAAATATATAGAAGAGTATAAAGTTGAAGATTCGCCAGAAAATTTAAGACAGGACCTTAAATGGTCATATGCAGATTCTCCGTATAATTTATATGGAGAGCAGTATTTTACAAAGGTTCAACAAATCGTTGAGGAAAGAGATGCAAAGTTACAGTCGGATGAAGATTTTGAGCAGGAATATGAAATACGAATGAATATTATGGAAAAAGTTATGGCGGATTTGGACCAGGAGGGAATCTTTGGGAGTGGGGAACAAAGAAATCGTATTGTCGTTGCGGCGGAAGTAATGCCGCCTGACGATACAAACACATCAAGGGTACTTCGACTAAACGCAAAAGAAAATTTAAAAGAATGGCTTGAGGAAGCAGCGGAGGAATTAGAATGAGATTTGAATTTGACAAAAAGAATTGGACATCAATACAAGAGGGAGAAAAGGATTGTTATTTGCTCACAAATGGATTGGGCGGATACAGTAGTTTATCTATAATAGGTGCAGCAGCAAGAGGCGACCATGCATTGCTGATGTCCGCTAAAAGAGCGCCAAATGTTAGAATGCATTTGGTTTCCAATATTTTTGAAAAGCTAGTCATTGATGGACAAGCGTATATTTTGACTTCGCAGCGCATGAAATCGGGAGTGGATTATGAGGGATTTCATTATCTGGAAAAGTTTGTGTATGATGATTTTGATGAAAATGCACCTATGTGGACATTTCAGATTGCGGATGTGACTGTCACAAAACATTTACAGATGGCGCATGGCGAAAATAAGGTGGCATTGTGGTATCAAATTGATAATCCTTTAGAGAAAGATGTGACATTAGAACTTTTGCCGTTGTTACGGTTTACATCAAAAAAAGAGGATTTTGATGTAACACAGGATTTGGACACATATAAGATAGCATCTTATGATGCAAGTGTAAAAGCAGAAGTACAAGACGGACAATATTATATTACGGATGGGGATATTAAACTATTTCTTACTACGAATGCAGATTTTGCTTTGCAGCAAGCACATTTATTTGGAGAATTATATTTTTCACAGGATGAACGTGATGGGCGTATGGCGTATGGTAATGCCTTCGTGAATTGTATTTTGAAAAAACAGACAGGAAGAAAAAGTGACATCTATGTCATTTTTAGCACAGAGGAGAATGCCAATTCTAGTGCGAAACAATGTTATGAAGATTGCGTACAGAAAAACAGTGCACACAAAAAGCAGTTGCTTACGCAGGCCACACTATCCTCTGACCTTGGAAAGCAGCTTGTGTTAAGTGCAGATGCGTATATTGTGCGACGAGATTCTACCAATGGTAAGAGCATTATAGCGGGCTACCCATTTTTTGAAGACTGGGGACGTGATACAATGATATCACTTGCAGGCGCGACCATAGTAACAAAACGTTTTGCAGAGTGCAAGAGCATTCTCCAGACTTTTGCAAAATATGTGAAAAATGGATTATTGCCAAATCTGTTTCCAGAGGGTGGAGAAAATCCTATGTATAACTCTGCTGACGCGCCATTGTTGTTTGTGAATGCAGTGTATGAGTATATGAAATATTCTGGTGATAAGGCATTTGAGAGTGAGATATTGCCTGTGTTAGAACAGATTATTGACCAATATCAAAATGGTACGGATTTTCATATTGGTATGGATAGCGATGGTTTAATTATGGCGGGCGCTGAGTTGGAACAGCTTACATGGATGGATGTGCGTGTGGGTGATTTTCTACCGACGCCAAGACATGGAAAGCCTGTGGAAATTAATGCATATTGGTATAGTGCATTGATGGTGATGTATGAGCTGACACAGGAGGCAAAATATCAGGAACTTGCTGCAAAGGCAAAAGCTTCTTTTATAGAGAAGTTTTGGAATGAAAGCGAACAATGCTTAAAAGATGTGTTGTCTGGTGGAAAGGATGAGAATCAGATTCGGTGTAATCAGATTTGGGTACTGACAATGCCGTTTACAATGCTTTCTGCCGAAAAAGAAGCATTGGTTCTTAAGAAAATAAAAGATGAATTGTACACAACAGTTGGTTTGCGTACATTGGCAAAGAATGATTGTGATTTTCATCCTGTCTATATTGGACCGATGGAGGAGCGCGACAGAGCATATCATCAAGGAACTGTATGGGCATTTCCGTTAGGAGCGTATTATAGAGCATGTGTTCGATATGCAGAGAAATGTGAGGACATAGCAGAAAAGGAGCGCATTAAAACAGAACTGAAGGAAGGTTTTGTGGCGCTTAAAACATGGTTGCGAGAAGGCTGTGTTTCGCAGATTGCTGAGATTTATGATGGCGATACGCCAACTGTGTCAAGAGGGTGTTTTGCACAGGCATGGAGCGTAACAGAACTATTGCGGGCTGTCTATGATTTTGAAAGGATGTAAAAAACAGGAATATGGAATTGGATATTATATGTTCACAGGAGGTTTCTATAGATGCAAAAGATATATGAGATTGATTTTGCAGCGTTAAGCGGGAAAGAAAAGTCAAAGTTTATTTTATATTTGAGGGACCTTGCGGAAGAATGTTTTGCAGAGTATCCATTTGAGGTTGCAATTAAGGCGCAACTTTTGATTTTTACGAGATGGTGGAATTCTTATCGCCTAATGGTTCCTGAAAATCCAACACCAAAGATTCTGGAGATTATTATAGAAAAGTTGTGGGATTTTCAGGAAGGAAAGTTAGCGCAGTCAAAATTTGAGGAGTTTGCAAAATGTCTGGAAGCAGTTGTACTTGAGATTGCGACAGGCGATACTGAAAAAATGGATGAGGACGAAAAATATTATGATTTTGAGGCAGAGTATTTTGGAGATTGGGATGATTGCTATACTTCATTCCTTATCGATGTTTCCTATATCTGTTATGAGATTTGCGAACGTGAGATAGCTTGGACTGGTGTTGAGGATATACTAGATGGTGATATTGCAGATCTTAAAATTCCTTTGCTGGAAGAAATGGAAGAAGAATCAAATTGTACAGCAATTGCCTTAGAAAAACGTACTCAGCAAATTTATAGTACCCCTACATTTTGCAAAGTAATTGCCTTGTTACAGGAAGATATCCGAACTGCATTAGAGGGAGAATCAATAACAGAGCTTAGGAAACGATATCAAAAGGAATATTTGTTTCCACCAGAAGATTGCGCCAAAGTAACTGCTGAATGGTGTTAGTAGGAAAAAGGTAACAGTTCAGCCTGAATACGTAGTGGTTGAGATGCATCAAGCCACGTACCGTGGCTTGATGCCCGTAACAGGAAGCCGAAGACTGAACTGTTACAGAAAAAGTTGTGTAATCGTATTGAATTATTGTTAAAAATATGTCAAAATAATACTGTTTAGGTTCATGGGAAATGATAAGCATCAGATTCAAAGCTATCTTTGCAACAATAGCGTTCTGGGAATATCCGTGGACTGTATGATAAGCAAGAACAGATTGATACACAGGAGGCAAAGAAATTATGAGAGGGATAGATACACAAGTTCGTAAAACACGGCGTGCAATTTTTAGGGAAGTAGCAAACATGGCATATCATTCTACAAATCTTGTGGATGATATGGAAGCGCTTCCTTATAAGTTGGTGGATGCAGAGAACTCACCTTATTGGGATAATATTTATCGGGAACGCGAGATTATTCGTGAGCGTACAAGGCTTGCTATGGGAATGTCGTTGCGTCCAGAAGATGAGCCAGTACAAGTTAGTCAAGGTGTAGAAGAAAGCAATATTGATGAGAAATATTATGAGCCGCCTTTGATGCAAGTGATTGCATCTGCTTGCAACGCTTGTCCAGAGAATCGATATGAGGTCACAGATAAATGTATGGGCTGTCTTGCGCACCCCTGCAATGAAGTTTGTCCAAGAGGAGCCATTACTATGAAAAATGGGCGCTCGATTATTGATCAGGAAAAATGTATTAAATGTGGTAAATGTAAGACAGTCTGTCCATATGATGCAATCTCTCATCAACAGCGTCCTTGTCTTGCGCATTGTGGTGTAAATGCAATTCATTCTGACAGTCATGGCAGAGCAGTGATTGATGATGAGAAATGTGTTTCTTGTGGACAATGTATGGTGAGCTGTCCTTTTGGTGCGATTGCAGATAAATCGCAGATTTTTCAGTTGATTCGTGCTATGCAGTCCGGCAGAAAAATTATTGCGCAGGTGGCACCTGCATTTGTGGGACAGTTTGGACCAAAAGTGACACCGGATATGCTCAAGACAGCACTTAAAGAACTAGGATTTTTTGATGTGTATGAGACTGCAATCGGCGCTGATATGGGGGCGATGACAGAGGCAGAGCACTATGTCAAAGAAGTTGCAACTGGAGAAGTTCCATTTTTGCTTACGTCGTGTTGTCCATCTTGGTCAATGCTGGCAAAGAAATTTTTCCCAGAAACGATTGATAAAATCAGTAATGCGTTGACACCAATGGTAGCGACTGCCAGAGTAATTAAGGAGAAACACCCAGATGCCAGTGTTGTGTTTATTGGACCATGTGCCAGCAAGAAGCTCGAGGCGAGCCGCAGGACAATTCGGTCTGATGTGGATTTTGTTATTACGTTTGAAGAACTTGTGGGCATGTTTGAGGCGAAAGGAATTTTGCTGGAAGAAATCAAAGCGATGGATTCAATGAATGATGCGACTGCTGCTGGGCGCGGATATGGTGTAGCTGGAGGAGTTGCTAGTGCCATTGAAAGTTGTATTAAAGAGTATTATCCTGACACGGAGATTCATATTGAACATGCGGAGAGTCTCTCTGAGTGCAAGAAAATCTTGATGCTTGCAAAAGCTGGCAAGAAAAATGGATGTTTAATTGAGGGTATGGCATGTCCGGGTGGCTGTGTTGCTGGCGCGGGCACCAATATTGCAATTCCGACAGCGACAAAAGATTTAATTGGCTTCAAAAATTCTTCTGCACAGAAACTACCAGAGCAAAATGTACGCCAACCAGAGTGATGAAATTATAAGCAGATGTGTAAATCGGAATTTGAAAAAAATAAATTAATCAATGATAAATAAGATGGAGGAATACAAAATGTCTAAAAAAGTAAGATGCAGATTTGCGCCAAGTCCAACAGGAAGAATGCATGTTGGAAATCTGCGCTCTGCATTATATGAGTTTTTGATTGCAAAGCACGCGGAGGGAGATTTTATCTTTCGCTTAGAGGATACTGACCGTGAGCGTTATGTAGAGGGTGCAGTTGACATTATTTATAGCACTCTGAAACAAACAGGTTTGACATATGACGAAGGGCCTGACAAAGATAAGGGATATGGACCTTATGTGCAGAGCGAGCGTGTGCAGGCAGGTATCTATATGAAGTATGCCAAAGAGCTGATTGACAAGGGAGAGGCATATTATTGTTTTTGTGATAAAGAACGGCTTGCTACGCTAAAATCAGAGGTTGTAGAGGGAAAAGAAATCACTGTTTATGATAAGCATTGTCTTGGACTTTCCAAGGAGGAAGTAGAACAGAAACTTGCAAGTGGGATTTCTTATGTAATTCGACAGAACAATCCGGCCGAAGGCACAACAAGTTTTCATGATGAACTTTATGGAGATATTACCATTGACAATTCTGAACTAGATGATATGATTCTGATTAAGTCCGATGGATATCCTACTTATAATTTTGCGAATGTGGTGGATGATCATTTGATGGAGATTACACATGTTGTCCGTGGGAATGAGTATCTATCTTCCACGCCAAAATACAATCGTTTATATGAGGCATTTGGTTGGGAGATACCGACCTATGTGCATTTGCCACTCATTACAGACGAAGAACACAAAAAGCTTAGTAAGCGCAGCGGACATTCTTCATTTGAGGATATTGTAGAGCAAGGGATTCTACCAGAAGCGATTATTAACTTTGTCGCGCTGCTAGGCTGGAGTCCAGAAGACAATCGAGAAATCTTTACGCTTGATGAGCTAATTCGTGATTTTGACTATACTAGAATCAATAAGTCTCCATCTGTATTTGATATGAATAAACTTAAGTGGATGAATGGCGAGTACATTAAAGCGATGGAATTTGAGCGATTTTATGAAATGGCGCTTCCTTATATGAAGGAGGTTCTGCACAAAGAATTTGATCTAAAGAAAATAGCAGCGATGGTAAAGACTAGAATTGAAGTATTTCCAGATATAAAAGATTTAATTGGATTCTTTGAGACTTTACCTGAATATGACACTGCAATGTATACACACAAAAAGATGAAGACAACAGAGGAAACTGCACTTACTGTACTGAAAGATATCCTTCCCTTGCTGGAAGTACAGGAAGATTATTCCAATGATGCGCTCTATCAACTGTTACTATCATATGTGACAGAAAAAGGCGTGAAAAATGGCTATGTTATGTGGCCAGTGAGAACTGCGGTTTCTGGGCTTCAGATGACTCCGGCTGGGGCGACAGAAATTATGGAAATTCTTGGAAAAGAAGAAACCCTAATCAGGATTAGAAAGGGTATTGAATTACTTGAAAATACTAGATAAAAATAGTGTAAATGAAGCCCAATACAGGGCAATTACACACGGAACTGGGGCAATGCTGGTATTGGCAGGACCTGGTTCCGGCAAAACCTTTGTAGTTACACAGAGAATTAAATATCTGATTGAACAACATCATGTCAAACCAGATGATATTCTTGTGATTACATTTACCAAAGCAGCCGCTGCGGAGATGCAGGATCGTTTTGCGAAGCTGAATGAAGGGAAGCTTTATCCAGTTCATTTCGGAACATTTCACTCAGTCTTTTTTCAGATTTTAAGGCATACATATCGTTTTACAGCACAGAATATTATAAGAGAGCGAGATAAATATCGTTTCTTGACACAAATTATTAGTGAGATGCCAGAGGAAATGCGCGGACAGGCACAGGCAGACGATAATATGGAGTTGTTGCAAAACTTATTGTCGGAGATTAGCACTGTAAAAAACAATGGAATTACGCCACAAGAACTCCAGAGTACAACTGTATCACAGACAGAATTTGAATATATTTTTCAAATGTACAAGCAAGAAATGAATCGTTGCAGATTGATTGATTTTGATGATATGGTTCTTTTGTGTCGCAATCTTCTTGTGGAGCGACCAGACACTCTAAAACTGTGGCAGGAGCAATTTCAGTATATTCTTGTAGACGAGTTTCAGGATATCTGTCCACTGCAATATGAAGTTGTGCAGTTGCTTGCCAAACCGCAGGACAATCTGTTTATTGTGGGAGATGATGATCAGTCTATCTATGGTTTTCGGGGTTCAAAACCGGAGATTATGATGAATTTTGTAAAAGATTATCCCAAAGCACAACAGGTGCTTCTCAACATTAATTATAGGAGCAAGCAGGGGATTGTAGATACTGCTGGAAGATTGATTGCGCACAATAAGATACGTTTTTCAAAAAATGTAACAGCACAGAATGAACAGACGGATGGGGTAAATATATATTCGTTTCACTCAAAATTAAAACAGGCAGAAAATATAGCATTGCTTATTAGACAGTATATGGAACAGCCAGAGGCAAAATACAGTGACATTGCAATTCTTTATCGCACGAACAATCATACAGTGTATACAGCCGATAAACTGATGAAGGAAGGGATTCCGTTCCATATGAAAGAAAAGCCAAAAAATATTTATGACACTCCAATTGCAAAAGATATTATCGCATATTTGAACTATGCATTATATGAGAATAATCTGGAAGACTTTTTAAGAATTATGAATCGTCCTGCGCGATATATTAAAAAAAGTACGGTTCCGCGCCAGATATTTTTAATGGAGGAGTTAATACAAAATAACAAGTCGACAGATTATGTCGTGCAAAATATTCTTGAATTGTATGATATGTTGCGGTTTATCAAAGGTCTCAATCCCTTTTCGGCGGTAAACTTTATTAGAAAAGGAGTTGGATATGAAGCATTTCTAAAAAAACAGGCCTTGGAAAATGGTAAAGATATATCAAAAGAAATGGAGATGCTTGAAGAATTGATGTCGCTTGCAAAGGACTTTGAGACAATTCCAGAATGGTTGGAACATATCCAGAATTACGATACGATAATACGAGAGATTGCGCAACAAGAGAATATCCAAAAATCAACAGATGCAGTGAGCATGGTGACAATGCACGCTTCCAAAGGTTTAGAGTGGAAGATTGTGATTTTGCCAGATGTCAATGAGGGTGTTGTTCCACACAAAAAGGCAGTTACAGACAATGAAATTGAGGAGGAACGCAGGATGTTCTATGTGGCAATGACGCGCGCAAAAGAGAGCCTTTTTCTTTTTTATATCAAAGAAAAAGAGGCAGGAAACCTCCTGCCTTCGCGATTTTTAGATGAAATATTATGATTCCTGAGATTCTTGCTCTCGGAGTTTTGTGATTTGTTCTTTTAGTTCCAAACTCTTGTCTTTTAGGCGTGGACTGACACTTCTACTAGTAACAACCCCAGATAAAAGCTGCATGGCAGTCTGGTATTCTCCTTTGCGATAGGCATAGTATGCCAAGAGATAGTCTAAAGTTGTCTCATTCATTCCAGCAATGGGGAAACCTTCATGCATTCGTGCATTTGTCAATCGGTCGTTGGCATTCATTGCTGCATTTTCTGCCTCTTTGAGATAGATTTCTCTCTTGGTGGCTGTATCAGGATTATCCTCTGGCAATTCGTCTGCAAGGTCCTGATATAGCCAACTTATTTTTAGACATACATTTCCAATCTCGCTATCTTTTCCACCTTTTGTAATTGTACAGAATAATACCATTTTCATACGACTAATTGCCATTTCTGTTGTATAGAAATCACATACTGTTTCCTCGTGTGACTTGTAATTGGAACTAATTTTTTCCCGAATTAGTTTTCTTTGGGTGGTTGTAGTGTTGCTAAAATTTTTGGTCAGTGCAGCAAAACCACAGTTTGGGCAGCAGACAGCATCATATTTTGTGATATTTACATTGCTGTGAATTGGTCTTAAATCAGCCATTGTGTCAACAAACTTTGCAGAATTGGCTTTAACTATCTTAGAGTGAAACTCTTTATCACAGACCGGACAGGTGTATTTTTTGTCTATGAGGAGAGCCTTTTCGTTGTTTTCATCCATATTGTTGTGTTCCCTCCTGCATCTTTATTTGTTTTTATTCTCGATGAGCTCATCAAATTCAACATTGTCAAGGTATTCGTCAAAAGCATCTGCAACGTTGTCATACTCCTCGTCATCTTCAATGTAAGTTAGTTTTGGTTCTTCCTCTGGATTTGTTTCATTTTCCTCATATTGATAGAACCATACCTCACCGTCATCATTATTTCCGTTTTCATCGAGAGGTAATAGAGCGATGTAATCTTTTTTATCTACAGTTAGGATTGTGATGATGGCACAGTTTACAATCTGACCGTCATCAAGCTCAAGCTCAACTGTCATCTCTTCATTGTCATAATTATTTGTGTTTTTGTCTGTCATGAATTCGTACACCAAACCTTTCTTAAGCTTCAGGGATTGTCTATAAAAGTATTGCACAAATATACCCTGGGTAAATTGGAATTATTGCCAATATTTTTATCTTACCGAAATTATATAGACAAATCAAGAAATTTTTCAAATTTATTACGAGTTATTTTTAGTTCTGAAAAAATTTTTCAAAAATTAGGTTGATAAAGCGCGAATTACTTGACATAGAGTATAGAAAGCGAGTATCATAAAATATAGAAATGAATAAATGAACACAGATGGAACGGATTTTGTCATTTGGCCGTGGCATGCACTTGAGGTACTGAGATGGAAGTTAAAACAGATGGAAAGATAATTAATTTCATTAGAAGAAAAATAAAAAATTCCAAAAACGTTGTTGCAGTGCTTGGTATAGAGATGCTTGTGGAGAGCGGTGGATATGATCTTGACACGAATGATGAGAACTATCGTGTGGAGGAAGAGTACGGATTTAGTCCAGAGGACATGCTTTCTACGAGTTTCTTTAATGCAAAGGTTGAAAAATTTTATCGTTTTTATAAGAAGGAGATTTTGGGAATGCAAATGCATTCCACACCTGCGTATGATGCACTGATGCGGTTACAAGCACAAGGAAAACTCTCTGCGGTGATTAACCAGAATTTTCATGGACTGCCACAGGACATAAAATTCAAAAAAGTAATCAACTTAAATGGAAGTATCCATATCAATCAATGTCCGCATTGTGATAAGGATTTTGACATGCAATATATTATAAATGCGAATGGAATTCCACAATGCAACCATTGTAAAATGGCCATTAGACCAGGAATTCGTCTGTTGGGAGAGCGTGTTGATTCAGATTTAATGACGCAGACAGCAATAATCTGTGACGCAGCGGATGTTTTGTTGATTCTTGGGAAGAATATATATCACAACCGACTTGAATACAGTGCAGCTCCAGAACATGAGCAGCTTAAGGTGCTCTTCTCAAAGAGCGAATTTGAACAAAACAGCAAAGTGAACTTTATTATCAGAGATGATATCTGTAAATTCCTACCTCTTATAATCGATTAAATTACGGCAAGAATTGTGAGGTTTTATGAAGAGAACAAAAATTAAAAATGGACAGCCCTACCCTTTAGGAGCCTCCGTCAGGGAGGACGGCATTAATTTTTCTATGGTAAATAGTTCCAATAAGGAGTGTGGAATTGTTTTTTACCGGAAGGGAATTGAGCAGAAAGAGCGTATTCTTTTTGATCAGAAGCATAGAATTGGAAATATTTGCTGTGCTTTTGTGGAAGGAATAACGGCTAGTAATTGTGAGTATAATTTTTTTATTGGAGATCATATCTTTATAGACCCCTATGCAAAGCGAATTGTTGGCAATGAGAAATGGCGTTCTGGCGAATTTGAGCATCTTCTTTTGCGAGGAGGATTTGACAATTGTGTGTTTGACTGGCAGGATACGGCACCATTACATCTCCCATATCAGCAAAGTATTATGTATTGTCTTAATGTCAGGAGCTTTACAAGGCATTCCTCTTCCAAAGTGACTAAGAAAGGTACATTTGAGGGACTTACAGAAAAAATCCCATATTTGAAAGAACTTGGAGTCAATTCAATAGAATTGATGCCAGCGTATGAATTTGAGGAGTGTGAGTGGGATGAGACGGATATTGCAACTAGACAACAGATTGCGTATCAGGTAGCGCATATCGATGAGAAATTACAGTTGGATCAAGAACCAAAGCGCGCAAAAAGACTAAATTGTTGGGGATATAAGGAAGCATTTTACTTTGCGCCTAAGGCATCTTATTCTGCAAGTGGAAACCCATGTGAAGAGTTTAGAAGCATGGTACGAAAACTTCATAAAAATGGCATAGAAGTGATTATGCAATTTTATTTTCCAGAGCATATAAAACAGGGTTATATTCTTGAGATTATCAAGCATTGGGTTTTGGAATATCAAATTGATGGCGTACATTTAAAGGGCAGTCGACTGCCTCTGACGCTGATTGCTACAGAACCGCTTTTTGCAGATATAAAGATTATATGTGAGAATTTTTATCTGCATGAAATCTATCCAAATGGGGTAAACCCATCTGTCAGAACTTTGGGATATTATAGAGATGAGTTTATGTGTGATATGCGCAGATATCTCAAAGGAGACCAAGATATGCTCAAAAGTTTCCAATATCATATGAGAAACACAAATCCTAAGTGCGGCGTAATTAATTACATTGCAAATTATTATGGTTTTACACTGAACGATCTTGTGTCCTACGAAAGAAAGCATAATGAATTGAATGGCGAAGGGAATACAGATGGAACGGATTATAACCTTAGTTGGAATTGTGGGGCAGAGGGACCATCACGCAAGAAGGCAGTGAGACAGCTACGTCATAAACAGATGAAAAATGCGCTTGGATTTTTATTTACTGCGCAGGGAACGCCACTTTTGTATGCAGGTGATGAATTTGGAAATAGTCAATATGGCAATAACAATTGTTATTGCCAGGATAATGAGACTGGATGGGTAAACTGGAATGGACTTTCTACAAATGCAGATGTGTTTGCTTTTGCAAAAGAATTGATTTCTTTTCGGAAAAATCACAATATTCTCCATCTTGGAGAACCGCTTACAATGCTTGACCGATTTGGTCAGGGATATCCTGATCTTTCCTATCATGGTGAGGAAGCCTGGAAGGCACAATTAGAAAGTTATAACAGACATATTGGTATTATGTACTGTGGAAAAAATGAGAGCGCCGATGAGGGAGATTATGTTTATATTGCCTATAACATGCATTGGAATGCGCATCGTTTTGCACTGCCATCTATCGCAAATCACAAATGGGTTTCTGTGATTTGCACAGAAGAGAATCTTGTTATTTCTGACGTTGAGAGGAATACAGAGTATATTGATGTCGCGCCGAGGAGTATTTCGATTTTAATAGGTAGAATGTTGTCCGAGGAGGAAAGAAAGCAAAAAAATTCTCTTATGATAAAGGATAATACATTACAAAAAACAGGTGTGATTCAAAATAAACGTTGTGCGGTAACTTCAGCACCGGAAAATACTACAAAAAATAATCAAAAAAATAAAAGCAAAAAAGGTAAGTAAAGATGCATATTTGGAAACACTTTAAAACAATTACACATCATAAGTTTATGGTAATGAAAGGGTGCTTTTCCGTTGGATTGTACAGACAGGGACTGATGCATGACCTTTCTAAGTATATGCCAAGTGAATTTCTTGTCGGTGCAAAATATTATCAGGGAACACAGAGTCCGAATAATGCAGAGCGAAAAGAAAAAGGATATTCTGCTGCATGGCTGCATCATAAAGGCAGAAATAAGCATCATTATGAGTATTGGATGGATTACAGTGCACATGCAGGCAGGGGAATTATTCCTGCAAAGATGCCGGACAATTATATTGTAGAGATGTTTATTGATCGGGTTGCTGCCTCCAAAAATTACAATAAAGAAAATTATACAGATGATATGGTTTTAAAGTATTATCTCAGCGGGAATCCGAACACTTTTATGCATAGGGAAACGAGAAGAAAACTTGAGAAATTATTGTATATGTTGGCAGAACGGGGAGAAAACTATACAATGCGTTATATTCGCAAGAGAATTATTCCTAAGATCAAAAAACAAAATTTTTTAAAATCAAAGAGATATAAGTAACCGATAGAAGAACTCCTCATATATTAAGTATTAGAAAAAGCGCTTGATGCATGAGGAGTTGTTTTTATGAATTGTTGGTTTTGGATTATCTTATTGTGGTGTTTTTGTGGGAAGGGCGGTTGCCAGAACAATTGTATAGGTACATGTGATCGTAATAACGATTGTGATTGCAATTGTAATCCTACATTTCCAACACCAGTTGTTCCACCTTGCCCTCCGAACAATGGTTGTGGCTGCGGAAATGATATGATACAGCCGCGCGGCTTTGCTGGATTTGGAGACAACAATACCTGCGGGTGTGAAGAGAAAGAAAACTAAAATAAAAAACCACTATAGAAGCGTGCACAAATGCTGCACGCTTCTATAGTGTGTATTTACTAATATTGGAGTATGAACGATGGAAAACATCAATCAAGAAATTAGAAATAGAGTTAATCTTAGAGAGATATATCGGTATTTGGGATATGGTACAAACACTCCAGAAGCTAGTGTTGAGAATTTAATTTTGGAAGTGCTTGATAGGTTGCTTTGTACAATTAAACCAAAGAATCTTTACAAGGTATATCACAACAAGATTTCAGGAAATCAAGTGGTACTGCAAGAAAATAATAGAACATTTGTTTTTGAAAGTCAAAATCTTGCGGATAACCTCGCACAGTGCAGTATCGTAGTTTTACTCACTGCTACGTTGGGAATTGAGGCGGACAAGTTATTACAGCGATATGAGATATTGCATATGACAAAAGCAGCAGTCGCACAGGCTTGTGGTGCAGCGTGTATTGAAGCTTATTGCAACATCTTACAGGAGCAAATTTGTGAGGAATTGTCTAAGAAGGGAACAAAATTGTATCTACGACCACGCTTTAGCCCCGGTTATGGAGATTTATCTTTACAATATCAGCGTGTGATTTTCCAGGAGTTGGAGTGCACAAAACGAATTGGGCTTACACTCACAGATAGTTTGTTGATGTATCCTACAAAAAGTGTATCAGCATTGATTGGATTGACTGCCAATCCACAAAGCTGTCATATTGGCAAATGCAGTTATTGTGATAATATAACATGCGTGTTTCGTGCAATATAAAGATAGACTTTCGGAATCTTTTTTACCTGATGCTGTGAGAAAATTTTTTATAAAGTATGTATAGATTGATACGCATATAACAGAAAATCTGTTGTAAAGCAAATACAAAAGAGATTCCGAGATACAAAGGGAGGATTTTTATGAATTTTAGAGAACAATTAGGAACGCAGATACTTTTTTTTGACGGTGGAATGGGAACATTATTGCAGGAACGTGGACTTTTGGCTGGTGAAGTGCCTGAGACGTGGAATATCCTTCATCCAGAAGTTATTAGACAAATTCATACAGAGTATTTGTTGGCAGGAAGCAATATTATTTCTGCCAATACCTTTGGAGTAAATGCGTTCAAATGCAAAAATTTGGAATATTCAGTGAAGGAACTTGTAACAGCGGGTATTAGGCTTGTTCGAGAAGCGATGCAAGAGGCACGCAGCAATAATTCTAAGCAGCCTATGTATACAGCACTTGATATTGGTTCTATTGGAAAATTGTTGAAACCATTGGGAGAAATTTCTTTTGATGAGGCATATAAAACATTTCAAGAGATTATTATAGCTGGAGATCAGGCAGGAGCAGATTTGATTTTGATAGAGACAGTCAGCGACTCCTATGAGATTAAGGCGGCAGTTCTTGCGGCAAAGGAGAATAGCAATTTGCCAATTATTGTCACTATGATTTTTGACGAGAATGGAAAATTGTTGACGGGTGGTGATGTGGCAAGCGTGACAGCAATGCTTGAAGGGTTAGGTGTTGATGCTATAGGGTTTAATTGTGGTTTAGGTCCAGAACAGATGCAAAAGTTGTTGCCGCAGCTAACAGCATGTTGTTCACTTCCAATTGTGATTAATCCAAATGCTGGACTTCCAGTTGTCGTAAATGGACAGACGGTTTTTCAGGTAGCCCCAGAGGAGTTTGCGCAGAGTATAAAAACTCTGGTGCAGATGGGAGCGAGTGCGGTTGGTGGTTGTTGCGGTACTACACCGGCACATATTAAGCGAGTTGTAGAACAATGTAAAAATATGGAAATTATGCCTGTTACGGACAAAAAACTGACAGTTGTGTCATCTTATAATCATGCAGTTTACTTTACCAAAAAACCATTGATTGTAGGTGAGCGCATTAATCCAACTGGCAAGTCAAAATTTAAACAAGCACTTCGCGATCATGATATGGAGTATATCTATAAAGAAGGACTTGCACAGGAAGAAAAGGGTGCCCATATTTTGGATGTCAATGTAGGGTTGCCTGAGATTGACGAACCGCAGCTGATGGAGGAGGCGGTTATTGGAATACAAGCAATTATTGACTTGCCATTGCAGATTGATACGTCTAACACAGAAGCGATGGAGCGAGGGTTACGCTATTATAATGGAAAACCCATGCTAAATTCCGTAAATGGCAAAAAAGAGTCGATGGAGAGTGTTTTTCCAATTGCAAAAAAATATGGTGCTGTAGTAGTGTGTCTTTGTCTTGACGAAGACGGGATTCCTGAGACGGTTGAAGGAAGGCTGCAGGTGGCAGAAAAGATAGTTAAAACTGCTGCAAAATATGGCATTCCTAAGAAAAATTTGGTGATGGATGCGCTTGTTCTCACTATTAGTACCGGTCAAAACAATGCAAATGTTACTTTGGAAGCGCTGCGTAGAATCCGCTATGAGATGGGAATACACACAATTCTTGGCGTGTCAAATATCTCGTTTGGATTGCCGGAGAGAAGTCGCATTAATACAACATTTTTTACAATGGCGATGAACAATGGGTTGAGTGCTGGAATTGTGAATCCTTCCAGTGAACCAATGATGTCTGCCTACTACAGTTTTAATGCGTTGATTGGTGAGGATGATCAGTGCAGCACATATATTGCAAATGCGTCACAAGCAACAGAAAAGAGCACTATGTCATCTGATATGAAAAAAGATACACTTTCGCTGGAGGAGGCAATTGTAAAGGGATTGGTGGAGAGTGCCAATGAGGAGACCATCAAACTATTAGAACAGAAAATGGATGCGCTTTTCATTATTAATGAAAAATTGATTCCAGCATTAGATATAGTAGGAAAAGGTTTTGAGGAAAAGAAAATGTTTCTACCACAGCTTTTGATGAGCGCAGAAGCGGCAAAAGCATCTTTTGAAGCGATTAAGACCACTTTATCAAAACAGGGAAAAAATAGTGAGAGCAAGGGAAAGATTGTGATTGCAACTGTCAAGGGAGACATTCATGATATTGGGAAGAATATTGTGAAAACTTTGTTGGAAAATTATGGATTTGATATGATTGACCTAGGGAAAGACGTAAATCCAGAACAAATATTAAAAACAGTGCAAGAACAGCAGGTAAAATTGATTGGACTGAGTGCGCTTATGACGACTACTGTAGTTAATATGGAAACAACAATTAAGCTTTTGCGTGAAAATAACTTGGATTGTAAAGTTATGGTGGGTGGTGCTGTACTGACACAAGAGTATGCAGATATGATTGGCGCAGATTTTTACTCAAAAGATGCTATGGGTTCTGTGCGATACGCAAATGAACTTTACGAAAGAGGAGAACTATAAAATATTTCAAGAAAGACTTTACAAATATAAAAAAATTTTTTATAATGTGTAGAGTATAAAGAAATAGAATATTGGATTTTAAAGCAACCAAAGACGGTTTATAGCTGTTTTTTGGTTGCTTTTTTTATGCACACGGATGCGGAAAAGAAATATGCAACGAGTAGAAAAAGTCTTCCCTATTCGATTGTGTAGCCCAATATAGAAAAATAAATCAACAAAGCTGATGGGTGTCCTATACAGTTAAAAAGTAAACAAAGAGAAGGAGAGAATATAATGTTTGATGCAAAGATGAATGTTCCAAAAGCACCGCTTTATAGGCCAGAATTTGAACATGACAACTGTGGAATAGGTGCGGTTGTCAACATCAAAGGTATAAAGACACATGAGACTGTGGAAAATGCCTTAAAAATTGTAGAGAATCTGGAGCACAGAGCTGGAAAGGATGCAGAAGGAAAAACTGGTGATGGCGTAGGCATTTTAGTACAAATCTGTCATAACTTTTTTGTCAGGGTCGCGAGTCCTCTTGGAATTGTACTTGGCGGTGAGCGTGAATATGGCGTTGGCATGTTTTTCTTTCCGCAAGAGGAACTGAAAAGAAATCAGGCAAAAAAGATGTTCGAGATTATCGTTGAGAAAGAAGGGCTAGAATTTTTAGGATGGCGTGAAGTACCCTGCACCCCCGAGGTCCTTGGCCATAAGGCAGTAGAGTGTATGCCTTGTATTATGCAAGCATTTGTTAAAAAACCCGCAGCGGTAGAGAAGGGTCTTGCTTTTGATAGGAAACTTTATATTGTGAGGCGTGTTTTTGAACAGAGTTCTGACAATACTTACGTGGTATCACTAAATAGTAGAACTATTGTGTATAAGGGAATGTTTTTGGTTAGTCAGCTTAGAATGTTTTTTAAGGACTTGCAAAGTGAAGATTATATCTCTGCAATTGCAATTGTACATTCTCGTTTTTCTACAAATACTAATCCAAGTTGGGAACGAGCGCATCCAAATCGTTTTATTGTACATAATGGTGAGATTAATACTATTCGCGGCAATGTAGATAAGATGCTTGCACGAGAGGAAAATATGGAGTCTGTATTTTTGAGTCGTGAATTTCATAAAGTATTGCCTGTGATCAATGCGCAGGGTTCTGATTCTGCCATGCTTGATAATACACTGGAATTTTTGGTGATGAGCGGTATGGAGCTTCCACTTGCAGTAATGATTACGATACCAGAGCCATGGGCAAACAACAAGACAATGTCTCAGTCGAAGAAGGATTTTTATCAATATTATGCAACGATGATGGAGCCGTGGGATGGTCCAGCATCCATACTTTTTTCAGACGGAGATATTATGGGCGCTGTACTTGACAGGAACGGACTTAGACCATCTCGCTATTATATTACTTCAGATGATCAGCTGATATTGTCTTCGGAAGTTGGTGTGCTTCCAATAGATATGTCCAAGATTATGAAAAAGGATAGGTTGCGTCCTGGTAAAATGCTTTTGGTAGACACGATTAAGGGTGAGGTGGTTGATGATGACACGCTCAAGGAAAAATATGCAAAGAGTCATCCTTATGGAGAATGGTTAGATTCCAATCTGGTCACTTTAAAGGAATTAAAGATTCCAAATGTGAGAGTGCCTGCATTCTCCAACGAAGAGAGACAGCGTATGCAGAAGGCGTTTGGCTACACTTATGACGAGCTCAAAACAAGTATTCTGCCAATGGCGAAAAACGGTGGGGAGAGTATCGGTGCAATGGGTGTTGACACACCGATTCCAGTATTGTCGAAAACACATCATCAATTGTCGCATTATTTTAAACAACAGTTTGCACAGGTGACAAATCCGCCAATCGATGCAATTCGTGAGGAGATAGTCACATCAACAACTGTTTATATAGGAAAAGATGGAAACCTTCTACATGATACAGAAAAGAATTGTAATGTATTGAAGGTCAACAATCCGATTCTGACTATTACAGACCTTTTAAAAATTAAGAATATGAAACGAGAAGGATTCAAGGTTGAGGTTATTCCAATTATTTATTATAAAAATACAAGTTTGGAACGTGCAATTGATCATTTGTATGTGGAGGCTGACCGCGCGTACCGTGAAGGGGTTAATATTATTATCCTTTCGGACCGCGGAGTGGATGAGAATCATGTAGCAATTCCTTCTTTGCTTGCAGTATCTGCAATGCAAAAACATTTGGTTCGCACGAAGAAGCGGACGAGTGTCGCACTGATTATCGAGTCTGCGGAACCAAGGGAAGTACATGATTTTGCGGCACTTATCGGTTATGGTGCCTGTGCAGTAAATCCTTATTTAGCACAAGAGTTGATTAAGGAATTGATTGATAATAGGATGTTGGATAAGGATTATCATGCGGCAGTTGATGACTACAATGATGCAATTTTGCATGGCATTGTTAAGATTGCGTCCAAAATGGGTATTTCTACAATTCAATCCTATCAGGGTTCACAGATTTTTGAGGCGATTGGTATTGATGTGGATGTGATAAACAAGTATTTTACAAACACAGTTTGTAGGGTAGGTGGTATTACCTTACAGGATATTGCAAAAGAAGTAGATGACTTACATTCGCTGGCTTTTGACCCACTTGGACTTGCGACAGACCTAACACTTGACAGTCCTGGACAGCATAAATCGCGCGGTGGTGGAGAGGAGCATCTGTACAATCCAGCTACCATTCATATGTTACAGCAATCTACCCAGAAGGGTGACTATGCACTGTTTAAACAATACTCAAATCTAATTGACCATGAGAATAGTATACACAATATTCGAGGTCTGATGGACTTTAATTATCCGAAAAAGAGGATTCCAATCGATGAGGTTGAGAGTGTGGAGTGTATTGTTACTCGTTTTAAGACAGGAGCAATGTCCTACGGCTCAATATCAAAAGAAGCGCATGAAACGCTTGCAATTGCAATGAATCTGCTTCACGGCAAATCTAATTCCGGTGAGGGCGGTGAAGATTTGGATCGCATGGTAATCGGAGCAGATGGACGAAACCGCTGTTCAGCAATTAAACAGGTTGCGAGTGGACGGTTTGGTGTCACCAGTAAATATTTAGTGAGTGCGCAGGAAATTCAGATTAAGATGGCACAGGGAGCAAAACCCGGCGAGGGTGGACATTTGCCAGCGGGCAAGGTATATCCGTGGGTGGCTAAAACAAGGCATTCTACGCCCGGCGTCGGTTTAATCTCACCACCACCGCATCATGATAT
Organism: Lachnospiraceae bacterium; assembly: GCA_011959805.1. Lineage (GTDB taxonomy): Bacteria > Bacillota > Clostridia > Lachnospirales > Lachnospiraceae > COE1. Next base: position 47,035 of record BLMC01000003.1, read on the forward strand.
CTATTCAATAGAAGATTTGGCACAATTGATTTATGACCTAAAAAATTCTAATAAAGATGCAAGAATCAGCGTCAAACTGGTATCGGAGGCGGGTGTCGGTACTGTTGCGGCCGGTGTTGCAAAGGCCGGCGCGCAGGTGATATTGATATCGGGTTATGACGGTGGTACAGGCGCCGCGCCTAAGAGTTCAATCCATAATGCTGGACTTCCATGGGAACTTGGGCTTGCGGAGACACATCAGACATTGATTCAAAATGGACTGAGAAATAAAGTTCGTATTGAGACGGATGGAAAACTTATGACAGGACGTGATGTTGCTATTGCCGCGATGCTTGGAGCAGAAGAGTTTGGCTTTGCGACTGCGCCGTTGGTGACAATGGGATGTGTAATGATGCGCGTGTGCAATCTTGACACCTGTCCAGTAGGGATTGCGACGCAAAATCCAGAACTGCGGAAACGTTTTAAAGGAAAGCCAGAATATGTTATAAATTTTATGAAATTTATCGCACAAGAACTTCGTGAGTATATGGCAAAGCTTGGCGTCAGAACAGTTGATGATTTAGTCGGACGTACAGATTTACTAAAGAGAAAAGAGACTCTGCCAAAAGGAACAGTGAAGCTAGATTTAAGTTTAATTTTAAGCAATCCCTATCAGGCAGAAAAAGTAGTGTTTGATCCTAAGCAAGTTTATGATTTTGCGTTGGAAAAGACTTTAGATGAAAAAGTTTTACTAAAGCAGCTTAGCGGTGCTCTTACAGCTCGTAAAAAGAAGAATATTGAAGTGGAAGTTACAAATATAGATCGCTCTTTTGGAACGATATTTGGTTCTGAAATTACAAAAAGGTATCACAATACATTGGAGGAAGATACCTTCCATGTGCACTGTAATGGTGCAGGAGGACAAAGTTTTGGCGCGTTTATACCAAATGGACTTACGCTGGAGTTAGTTGGAGATTCCAATGACTATTTTGGCAAGGGTTTATCTGGTGGTAAACTGATTGTCTATCCACCCAAAGGTAGCAATTTTAAACAGGATGAGAATATTATTGTCGGCAATGTGGCACTGTACGGTGCGACAAGTGGAAAGGCATTTATCAATGGTGTAGCCGGAGAGCGTTTTTGTGTTAGAAATTCGGGAGCACTTGCAGTAGTTGAGGGCGTAGGCGATCACGGATGTGAGTATATGACAGGCGGGCGCGTCGTGGTGCTTGGCGATACTGGTAAAAATTTTGCCGCGGGTATGAGTGGTGGTATCGCATATGTACTCGACGAGAAAAATGATTTGTATATGCGCATTAATAAAGAGATGATATCTATGAGTGAGATTACAAATAAATATGATGTAATCGAGCTAAAAGAAATGATTGAGGATCACGTAAAGTATACTGATTCTGCGAAGGGTAAAAAGATTTTGGAAAATTTTGGCGCTTATTTATCAAAATTTAAGAAGATTATTCCTTACGATTATGAGCGAATGCTCAAGGCTATCGCACAGATGGAGGAGAAGGGACTCAGTGCGGAACAAGCCCAAATTGAGGCATTTTATGCTAATATGCACAAATAATATGGGAGGATATTGTGAAATGGGAAAACCAACGGGATTTTTGGATTATGAGAGAAAAACTTCTATGGCGGAAGCGCCAGAAGAAAGAATCAAACACTTTAATGAATTTCGTGAGCATCTTCCTATGGAGGAACAGCAAAAGCAAGGCGCAAGATGTATGGAGTGCGGTGTGCCATTTTGTCAGGCTGGTATGACAATTGCAGGTATGACTTCCGGTTGTCCGTTGCATAATCTAGTGCCTGAATGGAATGATTTGGTCTATACAGGAAATTGGGAGCACGCCTATAATCGACTAAAAAAGACCAATAATTTTCCAGAGTTTACAGCAAGAGTATGTCCAGCGCTCTGCGAACATGCATGTACTTGTGGACTAAATGGCGATGCGGTTGCCACAAAGGAAAATGAGTACGCTATTATTGAGAATGCATATAAGACGGGGTTGGCAGCTGCAAAACCGCCCAAAGTGCGCACCGACAAGACGGTAGCAGTGATTGGAAGTGGTCCATCTGGTCTTGCTGTGGCGGACCAGCTAAATAAGCGGGGGCACAATGTCACTGTATTTGAGCGCAGTGACCGCCTCGGTGGACTTTTGATGTATGGAATTCCGAATATGAAACTTGAAAAACACATTATTGACCGTAAGATTCAAGTGATGAAGGAAGAAGGTGTTAAGTTTTTCACCAATACAGATATTGGGCGTGATGTTAAGTCGAAAAAGCTTGTGGAAGGATTTGACAGGATTGTATTTGCGTGCGGCGCCTCCAATCCAAGAGATATTAATGTACCTGGAAGAGACGCCAAAGGTATTTATTTTGCGGTGGATTTTCTGACAGGAGTAACGAAGAGTTTTTTGGATTCTCAATTGGCAGATAACAATTATGTTTCCGCAAAAGGGAAGGATGTTGTAATTGTTGGAGGTGGAGACACTGGTAATGATTGTGTGGGTACGACAATCAGACTTGGAGCGAAATCTGTGATGCAGATTGAAATGATGCCCAAAGCTCCAGATACTAGAGATGTAAATAATCCATGGCCAGAGTGGCCCAACGTTTGTAAAACAGATTATGGACAGGAGGAGGCGATTGCATTATTTGGGAAGGACCCACGCCTCTATGAGTCTACAGTCAAAGAGTTTCTAAAGGATAAAGATGGTAATCTTAGTGGTGTAAAGATTGTGAAACTTTTATGGGAAAAAGACCCAGAAACTAATAAAATGAACAGTAAAGAGATCGAGGGAAGTGAACAGGTTATTGAAGCGCAGCTTGTATTGATTGCAGCAGGATTCCTTGGCAGTCAAAAGTACGTCGCAGATGCATTTAATCTTGTGCTAGATGCTCGATCGAATGTGAAAACAGAGCCAGGCAGATATAAGACCAACGTAGAAAACATCTTTGTCGCAGGTGATATGCACACAGGACAATCGCTTGTGGTTAAGGCGATTCGGCAGGGACGCGAATGTGCGCAACAGGTTGATGAGAGTCTAATGGGATACTCGAATATGTATGTACAATGAGCAATTTATTGTAAGTGTGCGAAATAGTCTTATATCGGCAGAAGTGATTTGTATGCTATTTTTCTTTTCCTAACTGTTTAAAATATACGATGCAATATTGTGACATTAAACTTGTAAAAATTATGAGAAAAAATTTTCTAAAAGATGAAAGGATTTGTTTAGGATAGACGTATTGATAGTATAAAAACAAAAAACAGGAATGTTAGGAGGAAAGAAAATGAAAAAAATTATAACGAGTATGGCAGTTATGGCAGCAATATTTACTATAAGCGGTGCGACAGCATTTGCGACAGAGGCGACAATAGTGCCTGATAATCTGGAGACAACTTTAGATACTATCTGTAGTTATTGTGGAGCTACCTGTTCATTTGTGGATGCAGACGGCGACGGAATCTGTGACAATTATGGAACATATGGTGGTGGATTAGGAGTAGGTTTCGTGGATGCAGACGGCGACGGAATCTGTGATAATTATGGAACATATGGCTGTGGTCGTGGCGGACGTGGCCGCGGTTGTGGCCGTGGTAGATGGAGATAAGAAAAGGTGACTCTATAAGTAATATGTTCGTCGAAGCTGATAAATACCGAGTATAAGTAGGAAAGATAACTTCTTTCTATTTATACTCGGTATTGTATAGACAGTTTTATTCCGCAGATTTTGGCAACCGATGACGGAAGAGTGCATGGCTAAGTTTCTGCCAGCTAAATGGTATCAGCGGATAGAGATAACTCTGTCCAGACACCATCTTGTTAGTGACAATAGCAGTAAAGAATAAAATAACACCTACGAGGTATCCCCAGAATTGGAATATAGAGGTTAGTATTAGGTTAATTAGTCTGAAAAACTTAATAGCATAACCTAGTTCGTAACTTGGATGGGTATAATTGGCAATGGCAACAAACGCCATATACAACATGACTTCGGCATTAAACCATCCGCTTTTGACAGAAAATTCACCAAGAATCAACGCTGCCATTACACTCAGAGGAGTCGATAGCATATTTGGGGTGTTGACTGCTGCAAGTCTCAGACCATCGATGGCAAGTTCTAGGATTAAAAATTGCCATATGAGTGGTACATTAATATCTTCTTTTACCACAATAAATTCAAATCCGGCTGGAATCCAGTCTGGGTTCTGCATTAATAGCAGAAAGGTTGGAGTAATAAAATACGTTAGTATCAGAATTAGAAAGCGCGAAAGGCGCAGATACGAACCTGTAACTGGCGGAAAATAATAGTCATCTGCTTCTTGTATCATATCGAGAATGCTAATAGGCAATATCATTGCAGAGGGAGAGTTGTCTACTAAAATGATAATATTTCCTTCCAGTATTTGTGCCGCCGCGGTGTCTGGACGTTCTGTATACTTAAATTTTGGAAAAGGATTGTACCATTTTGAAGTGTAAAGACATTCCGCAAGACTTTCTTGGTTTAGTGTCAATGCATCCACTTTAATATTGTTGATGCGATCGCGTATCTTTTTTAAAAATTCTTTGTCAACTCTACTGTCCATATAACAAAGTACAATATCTGTGTTGGACGCTTTTCCAGCGTTGAGCATTTCCATGCGTAAATCGGTGCTTCTAATACGACGGCGTATCAGCGCTGTATTGAATACGACTGTTTCCACAAAACCATCTTTGGAACCACGCAGAACCTTATCTTTTTCTGGTTCAGATACCCCACGGGCAGGATAGGTGCGAGAATCTATCAGAATACATTGGTCAAAACCATCGATAATGATAGCAAATACGCCACATAGAATATTTTTGGCAATTTCATCAAAATCCTTCGTGAGGTCGACCTCTACATAAGGCATGAGCTGATTTAGTTTTTCTGCATTGTTTGGGAGGTCCTCGGCTTTTAAGCCCATTAGAAATTGCAAAAGTTTTTGCATTAATACATCTTTGCAAAAACCGTCAACAAAGTAAAACATAGCATTTTTATCGCCAATTAAGATATCACGGCTTACAATGTCAAATGATGTTTCTGCGTGAAGTAATTCTGTCAAATGTTTTTTATTTTCCTCAAAATTTTGATACATTTGTATAACCATGCCTTTCTAAGTTATTTTGGTACGAATGGTCAGCACACGAGTGTACCGAAGATGTATTCTTTTGTTCATATATGGATTCAGTATGTGTCAAAATATATATTTCATACATTTTTTTTATCTTTTATCCACCTAAAATTTACTTTTTCATATATTTTCAGAATACTTGTTATATGTTTTATTTAGCAAAAAGCATCTCTATTTAATAAAAATAATAGAAAGAACAAAAGCAATATAGAAAATATATCAGATTGCAGTATGTGATGATGATTCAACGACTTGTGATATGATGACAGAGGGAATTAAAAAGTGGAATCAAGATATTAGAATTTTTTGCTTTGCATCTGGGAAGGCATTGTTAGAAGCCTATGTTTTTTACGATGCGTTTTTTAGATATTGATATGACTGGAATAAATGGTATTGAGACAGGTAAACAGATTCGTCAAGGTGTGTTATTGCTCAGTGTTGTATAAGGAATTTGGCATCTTCCAGTCGATTTGTTTTATGAATAATAATTTGGTTCCAATTGTTTGAGGTAATTTTTCAACAAGTGTACTTGAAAATCAGACAGTAACATGGGGAGAACTGCTGGCATCATTGGTGGTCAGCGGCGTGATTTTTGGGATGTTTTTGTTTGCAAAACCATTTTGCAAGAAGAGAGAAATCTGAATTTGGCAGAATGTATATTTTAGAAGATATCTGCTGTTTTTCCTAGTAGCATTCTTGTAAATTTGACATATTATGATAGTAACTATGCAAAAACAACAAGGAGCGGTATGGATATGCAGGAATGGAAACCGCCAATGCCATATATGGAACAATTTCCTATTGCGATGGCATATGTACCATGGCAGAAAAATTGTATCATGTACGAAAATCTTGATGAAGCCTTTAAGACAGGCACCGTATTCCCAGAACTTAACAAACCATTTTTAGGAAGGAGAGTAAAGGGATGAATACAGGATGCAAACAATGTATGGAGGCATATACAGAGAGACAAAAACTTTTGTACGAAATTGGAAAGATTGATTTCGTGTTGAAAGAGCTAAACCTTTATCTTGATACTCATCCATATGATCAGCAGGCGATGGCTAGTTTTCGTCAATACAACACGCTGAAAAATAAACTGGTAAAAGACTATACAGAACAGTATGGACCACTTGTGTTAAGTTGTGTTGATATGGATAGTAGAGAATGGAAGTGGGCTATTCAGGATTGGCCGTGGGAAGGAGGATATAACTAATGTGGAATTATGAGAAGCGTTTACAGTATCCGGTAAAGATTACCCAGACCAATCCGCAGATTGCACAAGTTATTATAAGTCAGTATGGCGGTCCAGATGGAGAGCTTGCGGCTTCAATGCGATATCTTGCGCAGAGATACACTATGCCATACAATACTGTGACAGGACTGCTCACGGATATTGGCACAGAGGAGTTGGCACACTTTGAAATGATTTGTGCAATTGTTTATCAGTTGACAAAGAATCTCACGCCAGAGCAAATCAAAGAGTCGGGATTTGATAAGTATTATGTGGATCACACATTGGCACTCTGGCCACAAGCAGCAGGAGGCATTCCGTTTAACGCTTGTGAATTTCAGTCTAAAGGTGATGTGATTACCGATTTGACAGAGGATATGGCAGCAGAACAAAAAGCCAGGACAACATATGACAATATCCTTCGGCTGGTTAAAGACCCTGATGTCTGTGATCCGATTAGATTTCTACGTGCAAGAGAGATTGTACATTTCCAGCGTTTCGGTGAAGCGCTGCGAATCGCTCAGGAAAATCTCGATTCTCGTAATTTTTACGCATTTAATCCGGAATTTGATACATAAGAAAATCTTGTTTTATTTTATTGAAATCGTTCTCTATGAATATATGATACAAAATAGCAGATTTGTAGAAAAATTATCGCAAATCTGCTATTTTGTATGTACACGGACATGGAAAGGAACTAAGCAGCCAAAGCTGCCGGTGTCCGGCGCACAAGTAACTCGATTGCACATGAACGCGGAAAGGTAATATGTTAAGAAAAAATAATTTCGTAATCTTTTGTAATAAAAATTGCTTCTACATTTTCTAATGTATGGATATATTCTAGTCCTTTTTCCAGTCCGAGAATATAACAGTAGGTACTGATAGCATCCCCCATCATAGAGGAATTGGAGAGAATTGTAACTCCTAAAAGGTCACTTTGAACTGGATAACCAGTTGTTACATCAAAGATATGATGGTAAATGGATTTGCTTTTTTCATTGTCATCTGTGATAAAATAGCGCTCATAACAACCAGAAGAAACAATGGAAATATCTTCTTTTTGTAGAGTGGTAATAACTTCATTGACAGCACCAAATGGTTTTTGTATTCCCACATGAAAGGAAGAACCATCTGGCTTGGAACCAATAAGCAAAACGTTTCCACCAAGGCTGATAATGCCATTTTTTATATCTTGTGACAACAGATAAGATTTGAGCTGGTCTGCGATATAGCCTTTGGCAATAAAGCCAAGATCGATAGCACTTTGACTATCTTTAAGTACAGCAAAGTAATCTGCATATTCTGAGAGCACTGTATCATAACTAATTTTGGTTCCATTAGCATCTGTTATCTGTAGATTTTGATAGTTTACATGTTCAAGAAGTTGAGAGAGGGTTTGTTTGGAAGGAACATAATAGTTGTAGTCTGCAACAATAGATGCCTGTTTCATTTGACCTGCAATATTCCATTCCTCAGAGATAGGGCGAAGTGTGAGATCTAATAGGCCTTGACTTTGTTCGCAATAATACAATGCAGACTGAATCAGTGATGCAGTTTCATAAGAGATAGGTACTGCTTGCCCATTGGCATGATTGAGATTCCATATTTCTGAACCTTCTTGTGTGGCACTAAAAAGAGACTCGTATTTTTCACAGAGCATTAGACAATGGTCAAGCACTTTTGTTTTTTGGGAATCATAAATAGTAATGGATATGGCAGTATCAAATGCAAAACCAGTTCGGGAGATTGGAGCGGCAAAACGATGATTAGAACAGCCATTGACTACAATTAAAATAAATAATAAAAATCCAAAGAATAGGTATTTTTTATAGTTTGTAGATATTGATAAAGTTTTCATAAGATATATCTCTCCGTAATGTTTGATTTCACTTTATATATGCAATAGATGCCTATCAATAATTATTTTACTATGCAATGATATCAATGAATAATAGTATAGTCAATCTTTTCGATAACAACTTTATTTAATAGTAACTGTTGATATTATAAAATATTGTTTGTATCTCACTTGATTTAGCACAATTTTATTTATGAAAGGCATCGGCTATAATGATTTTTGTACACAGATTTTACGGTTTTATCAATGAAAGCCAATGATGTTACAACTTTAGTAAGAATTTATTTTTCGGACCTCTATTATTGAAATTCCTATAAATATTCAGAAAATAATTGAAATTGCATTTAAAATGCTATATAATAAACTCTGTAAATCTATTATGTAAATTCATAACCCTTCTACGGTATGATTACAGTATGGAATAAGTATGGTGATGAAAATAGCCTTTTGGAGTCTATGGATAAGAGGATATAAATGATAGAAACGGAGGATTATCGAATATGAAACTGCATGATGATTATTATGAGGAGGAGCACAGTTCAGGTTCCAAAATGACTTATGTGTATATGGCGTTGATTATGTCAGCGATTATTTTGGGGGTGACAGCGCTTGTCTTTTGGGCAAATCAATCAAAAACGAAATCAGATGGAAGTGGATATGCCGCAGCGCTTGCGCAGAAGGAAGCAAAGGCGGCAGCAGAAAATAAAAAGATAGAGACAAATGCTTCAGAAAATACAAGTACAAAGAGTAAACTTACATCAAATGATCTTGATATCTGGACACTTCCAGATACAGGAAGAGAAAAGAATACTGCACAATCCAATCGAAACAATGGTACAGTCACAAATCAAACGACAGGGGAAACGGTTATTGACGGTTCTGCAAATACTTCAGATAGCAAAGAACCATCTAAGACTGCGGATGAACTGTCCAATGGCAAGACCTCTGTCTACGATATGACGACCAAGGAAGATGTAAGTGAAGAGAAGAAAAGTGAGGAGAGTGAAACTGCAAGTTCGCAGGAGGACGAGGAAGAAGACGAGGAAGAAGAACTTGTAAAACGTATTCAAGTCAAACATGCAGATGGGACAAGAGAGTGGGTAGATGTCAATGAGGATATTCCAAGAAATAAATACGACTTGTCTAATTTGAAATATAAGAAGCCAATTATGAATTATTATGAGGATAGCAAGATCGTATCTAAGTGTGGCGTTGATATTTCAGCCAATCAGGGCGAGGTTGACTTTAGCAAGTTAAAAAGTGCAGGCTGTGATTTTGTGATGATTAAGGTTGGAGCAAGGGGATACAGCAGCGGTAAACTGGTTTTAGACACAGAATATCAGGACAATTTAAAAGCTGCAAAGAAAGCAGGGCTTGACATTGGAGTATATTTTTGTTCGCAGGCGATTAATAGATCAGAGGCAAGAGAGGAAGCAGATGAACTTTTGGATGCTATATCGGGCTATAGTGTAACATATCCAGTTGCATTTGTTATGGAAACAGTAGAGGATGATATGGCACGAATTGAAGCGTTGGATATGACTGAGAGAACACAGATTGCGAAAGCATTTATGAATCGAATTGAAGATGCTGGTTATCAATCTATGATTTATGGGGATAAAGAATGGTTACTAACAATGGTAGATATGGAAGAATTGCAGGAATATGATGTATGGTTTGCGCAGGATAGTGATGAACCAGAGTATCCGTATGAATTTGGTATGTGGCAGTATGATTCTGATGCCAGTATCAAGGGAATAAAAGGTGATGCAGCGATGATAATGAGTTTTAAAGACTATGCAAAATAGCCATTAAAATTTCTAAATAACAAACAAAAAGGGCATGGAATCAAAGCTCTTTTTTGTTTGACTTATAATTTAGAATTTTGTCTGATATTTTCAGCCGAGAGTAGATATCGGCGTATGCTGACGGAGAAAGTCCTTCAATATAGTTTGGCGTATAATTTTTTTTAATTCCATTTTTTTTGAGAATATCAATCGCCTTGTTGTAAGCAATCGCTGCATCAATCTCACTATGATAATAGCCAACAATATAATATCCAGGTACGTTGATGCGTGCCCGGTATTTTTTTTTGCCTTTATACAAAACTTCAGAGACACCTTGATACTGATTAATGATGGCTAGATTCTCATGTCGAAAATCGGTGTCGTCATCATTCAAAAAAAGATAATCTTTTCCGGCTACAGCAAAGCTTCGGATGCCATAGCGATTTAGGATGTTTACTTGCATTCCATAATCAGCTACAAAAAGATGACCATCACGTTTCATAATTTTTCGCGAAGAATAATAAAACAAGTCATCAATATCAAATTTCAATACATCAGTCGGGGACAAATAATAGTAGAAAAATTTTGTTCTTGCATAGATGGGGGTGCTAAAATAAATACCATTGTCACGAAAATTAATCAAAATAACCCACTTTTCAAAAGAAAGAGGAGAACTATCTTTGTATTGATGAATGCTGAGTCGATTGCGATTTAAGATACTATCTGCTTCGAGATAGGCAGCGTTTGCTTTCGATATGGTATCAAATCCGCCAAGACTGATATGTTTTCGTCGATATGTTATAGAGGCGCGATAGTAGACTGTACCATCTTTTCTTTTTGCTGCATATGTACCTTTCATTGCAATAGTCCTTTCATCTGTTTTTATGTTTGATTCCTTATTGAAAATTATAGCACAGTTTTGGAACTTGCTACAATAAGTGACCTATATACTATTTTAGAAAGTTTTTAGTATTTTTTATGGGACAAGCGAATAGACTAATAAAAGGTAAAATCTGAAGTGGGTTGGGAAGAAAGGCCGTAACGGTCTGGATGCTATGTTGGCAATAAGAAAGGAAAGATTCGCAGATTATGTATTCAAAAAGCAATATCCTTCTATTCATTGCATACACTGTATGCGCGGGACTGTTAATAGTTTCACGGCAGTACGAAGTACAAGCAGAAAATGTTGACGAACAAGTAACAGCGACAGTGAAAGCAGTGACAGAGCGTGTGGAACTGGAACGATTGGAATCCCTAGAACGTATTATAACATATAAGACATTAAAACCACGTTTTTGTATTGAAGTGTCAGAGAAAGATTTAGAAACACTTATGAGGATTGTGGAGGCAGAGGCAGGGGGTGAAGATAGGAAAGGAAAGTTACTGGTAGCAAATGTGGTGATCAATCGTGTGAAAAATAAACGTTTTCCAGATAATATAACAGATGTGGTATATCAACAGGCGCATAATGTAACACAGTTTTCGCCTGTATCAAATGGAAAAATCAATCAAGTAACAGTGTCGGAAGAGACAAAGGATGTTGTGTACAGTGCACTTCGAGGGGAGGATATATCAAACGGTGCTTTATTTTTTATGGCAAGAAAATATGCTGCACCTGAAAATGCAGCATGGTTTGATGATCATCTAACGTTTTTGTTTTCGTATGGTGGGCATGATTTTTATGCAAGATAAAATATTGAGTGCTGCCTATTTTTATGGTATAATGTCTTCAGACATTATACTAGCTCAAATGAGCATAGATTTATTGAGGTGGCAGAGCAATTATAGTATACTGTATCAGAAATACAATTTTTAGATGAGCGGTGAGTTATTATGTATTTAATGCTGGAAAATACCAAAATATTATATTTTAATTTTCAGGATTTTACGGTGGAGGTAATTCGAGAGGAGTTGCTTCCATTCTATCTGCGGTCGAATATTAAGAAGTCGGCAGCAATGAAGGATATTTTGTCAAATGTGCAAGCAGTAAAAAGTTATTTAAGTAGTAGAATGTTGTCTCTGTCGAGAGATAATGCAAAAAAAATTTATGCTGCTTTTCAAATCCCGCAGATTGATACTATTGACAATAGAGTTAATATCTGCATTAAGTGCAAAGGAGTATCCATTCAGGATAGTTATTGGGTGAAGGAGGAGAATGGTTCTGAAAATTGGGAGGACATTAATATCCGAAAAAATAAACTGAAGGATATTGTTGACTTATCGCTGGGGGGATATAGTCCAACAATTACGACAAGTGTGATTTGCCCAGAATTAACAACAAAAGGGTTGTTCCGAAAGGGTTGGGTGCGCATGGGAGATACTTTGTATCTGCTAAAGTCAGATAAAACAAAGGACAGTGTAAACACTAGGATGGAGATATTGACTTCGGAAATTTTAGAGTGTTTTGACCATACAATCGAGAGTGTAAAGTATGTTGGTGACGATAAAAATATGATGGATGGTATGGGGCATGTATCTATCTGTAAAAATTTTGTTGGAGAAAAATATTCTTTTGTGGAAGCATGTGAAGTAATGGATTACTGTAGACGTCTTAACATTAATTTTAGGGAGTATTGTCTGAAGCGCTGGGGAGCAGAATTTGCCAGCATTCCAGTGCTTGATTATATTGTTGTAAATACTGATAGACACACACAAAATTACGGGTTTATGATGAACAATGAGAGTGGAAAAATCGAATATCTGGCACCGTTGTTTGACTTTAATTGCGCACTTGTAGCGGATTATTTTGCACATGATGCACGGGATACGCTAAGTCAGATGTTTAACACGAAGGATACACTTCGTGAACTGGCACAGCAATACATAGTTTACACGAATATTGAATTTCATGAAGATCGGTTTGTTGAGGTAGCTGAGAGGAACAAAAGTTATGCATATATTTTTGAGAAAGTATATGAGAGAATACAAGAATTGGGGATGGTTGAGTAAGAGTAGTGTGAAATTAAAATTTCACCCATCTTGATTTGTACGCCTGCTGAAGCAGCCAGATGGGAGTTAGTGTATAAAATTGATTGCTGTTTACGCCCCAATGCATGAGTTGAGATTAAACATAGCTGGTAAAATTGTGTTTTTGGGCGATGCTTGCAGATGACATAACCCTATGATATACTATAAAAAGTTATTCCAATTTGTGCGAATTGCTAAAAAATAGATAAGAGGAGAAAGTGAAATGGATTTATTTTACAGAAGCACGAGAAGTAATCATGATGCAGTAAAGGCATCACAGGCAATATTAAAGGGACTTGCAGATGATGGCGGATTATATGTGCCAGAGTCAGTTCCACGACTTGACAAAAGTTTTGAAGCGCTGTCTGAGATGACATATCAGGAGACGGCCTATGAAGTGATGAAACTGTTTCTGACAGACTTTACGGAGTCAGAATTAAAGGACTGTATTAATAAAGCTTATGATAGTAAATTTGATACGGAGCAGATTGCACCGATTGTCGAAGCAGAGGGCACCTATTATCTGGAACTTTTTCATGGTGCCACAATTGCGTTTAAAGATATGGCACTTTCTATTTTACCACATCTATTAATTACATCAGCAAAGAAAAATAATGTGAAGAATGAGATTGTAATCCTTACGGCAACCAGTGGCGATACTGGCAAAGCAGCGCTTGCAGGTTTTGCTGATGTAAAGGGAACCAAAATTATAGTGTTTTATCCCAAAAATGGAGTTAGCCCAATTCAGGAAAAACAGATGATTACACAAAAAGGAGAAAACACGCTTGTTGTTGGTATTACCGGCAATTTTGATGATGCGCAAACGGGCGTTAAGCAGTTGTTTGGCGATAAGGAATTGGCAGAGAGAATGAATCAGGCAGGGTTTCAGTTTTCTTCTGCAAATTCTATTAATATTGGTAGACTTGTGCCACAGATTGTTTATTATGTTTATTCTTATTCACAGCTTTTAAAGATGGGTAAAGTTGAGAAAGGAGAAAAAATTAACGTCGTTGTGCCAACAGGGAACTTTGGCAATATTCTTGCTGCGTATTTTGCCAAACATATGGGGATTCCTATCGCAAAATTAATTTGTGCCTCCAATGAAAACAAGGTACTTTATGATTTCTTTGAGACAGGTATTTATGACAGGAATAGAGCGTTTGTACTCACAAGTTCTCCTTCTATGGATATTTTGATTTCCAGTAATTTAGAAAGACTAATTTATTTAACAGCAGGCGCAGATGCAGATAAAAATGTAGCGTTTATGAACTCGCTGGCGACATCTGGTAGATACGAGATAACAGCGGATATGAGAGAACATATGAAGGATTTCTATGGAAATTACGCATCAGAACAAGAGACTACAAACACCATCAAAACACTTTTTGAAAAGACAGGATATGTGATTGATACACATACTGCGGTAGCTGCCTGTGTATTAGAAAAATATAAGAAAGAAACTGGTGATGAGACAAAAACTATTGTGGCATCGACTGCAAGTCCATTTAAGTTTACTAGAAGTGTGATGAATGCGATTGATATTAAATATGATACTATGGGAGATTTTGCACTTGTCGATGAACTTTCTAAAATTGCAAAGATTAAAGTGCCAAATGCGATAGAAGAAATTCGTACAGCATCTATATTGCATGATACTGTATGTGAAAAGGAAGATATGAAGGCAGTAGTGATGAGATTTCTCGGTATATGATAAGGCAAACATACAAGAAGACAAAGAGGGTTACATATGAATTTTGGAATAATACTGGATTTGCTTATTATGTTATGCGGTGTTTATACAGTATATTGGGCAGTGCAGATGAAGTCGACCAATAAAATTCCACCGATGCTTGTCGGAAAAAATTTTCCAATTAATCGGGCAAAAGATCCCGCAGGTTTTATTCAGTTTACGTTTCCTTTTACATTAGCAGTGGGAATGATAATCGTTGCAGTAGGATTGATTAGTACATTGGGATTTTTTACAACCTATCCGATAGCAGAGACCATGATGTGGATGCTACTGATTATAGTTCTTGTTGTTTACAGTGTGTTGCTGATGAGGGCACAGAAAAAGTATTTGGTAGGAATGTAGATACAAAAGTTTATACGAAGGAAAAGAGAGGGAAGCAAAAGATATGACAGACAAAGCACTTTTTAGGCATATTGACCACACCTTATTAAAACCTTTTGCTACATGGAGTGAAATTGAGCTGCTGTGCGACCAAGCAGTGCGATATCAAACCGCGTCAGTGTGTATTCCGCCATCTTATGTAAAAAGGGTTTATGATGGATATGGTGATAAAGTCAATATCTGTACTGTGGTAGGATTTCCGCTTGGTTATAGCATGACATCTGCAAAGGTAACAGAGATAGAACAGGCAATTGCAGATGGCTGTAATGAGATTGATATGGTGGTTAATATTGGCGATGTAATCAATGGCGATTATGCAAAAGTGGAGGAGGAAATCCGAATTTTAAAGAGAGCATGTGGTGATCATATACTGAAAGTTATTATAGAAACTTGTTTTTTGTCGGAAGAAGAAAAGATTGCTATGTGCAAGGCAGTAACAAATGCAGGGGCCGATTACATAAAGACTTCAACTGGTTTTGGAACAGGTGGAGCAACTATCGAGGACATTCGGTTATTTCGCAAATATGTTGGCCAAAATGTAAAGATTAAAGCAGCAGGTGGAATAAAAACAAGAGAAGAATTAATATTGTTTCTCGAAGAAGGATGCGATAGAATTGGCACGTCATCAGCGGTAGCGATACTGTTGGGAGAACAAGGATATTAAGTGCGTGGAGGAAAACATGGGAGAAATAGAAAAACAACGGATTGCAGCATTGCAAAAGCTGCTCAAAGAGGCAGGGATTGACTATTATATTGTGCCAACGGCAGATTATCACAACTCAGAGTATGTCAATGCACATTTTAAGATGCGAGAGTTTTTGTCTGGATTTACTGGATCGGCTGGAACGCTTGTGGTGAGTGCCAAAGAGGCAGGTCTTTGGACAGACGGTAGATATTTTGTGCAGGCGGAGAATGAGTTGCAAGGCTCTGGAATTGTCTTATATAAAATGCTGGAAGAGGGCGTTCCAAAAATCGAGGAATATTTGGAAAGAAATGTTACAGATGGTCAGACAATTGGTTTTGATGGCAGGGTTGTGGACGCTTTTTTTGGAAAAGAACTGGAAAAGACATTTGCCGGGAAAGATATAACTTTTGTATATGATAAGGATATTGCGGCGCAGCTTTGGCAGGATAGGCCGGCAAGACCTGTAAGCAAACTTTGGATTGTGTCTGAGGAAAATTGCGGTATGAGTGTCGCAGATAAACTGACCAAGGTTCGTGAAAAAATGGCAGAAGAAGGGGCAAAGTATCTTCTGATCTCAAAGTTGGATGATATTATGTGGCTTTATAATATTCGGGCAAATGATGTTGATTGTAATCCAGTAGCGCTTTCTTATACGTATGTTTCAAAGGACAAAGCAGTATTATTTATTCAGACAGAAGCGTTGACAGAGGAAGCGAAGCTGCATTTTGAGAAGAGCGATGTACTTTGTGAAGACTATGACAATATTGCAGAGTATCTTAAAACGTGTGACATGCGTGGAAAAGTGTGGTGTTCGGGAGCAGATATCAGCTATATGCTCTATAAGGTGGTTCAAAACCGTACAGAACTTGTGGACAAAAAAAATCCGACAGAGCTGTTGAAAGCAATCAAGAATCCTGTTGAACTGGAACATATCAGAGAGTGTTACTTGAAAGATAGTGCTGTTTTGACAAAGTTTCTTTTTTGGATGAAAGAAAATGTGGGGAAAGTTTCGATGGATGAACGAAGTGTAGCTGCGAAGTTGGATAGTATGAGAGCGAAAATTCCAGGTTTTCTTGACTTGTCTTTTCCAACAATCAGTGCCTACAAGGCCAATGCAGCGATGGCACATTACAGTGCGACTCCAGAACATTTTAGCATCATTGAGGCAGAGGGACTTTATTTAGTTGACTCAGGTGGACAATATGAGGGTGGTACCACAGATGTGACAAGGACAATCGCACTAGGAACTGTCACCGATGAGATGAAATTTCATTTTACGAAAGTTGCCTGTTCAATGCTACGTCTGGCAGACATAAAGTTTCTATATGGTTGTACAGGAAGAAATCTTGATATTATCGCGCGGGAACCGCTTTGGCAGTGTGGATTGGATTACAAACATGGAACAGGACATGGAATCGGCTATATTTTAAATGTTCACGAGGGACCGCACAGTTTAAGATGGCAGTACAGACAAGAGTTGCCAGAAACGGAACTGGAAGAAGGAATGATTCTCTCTGATGAACCAGGTATGTATGTACAGGATAGCCACGGAATTCGTACAGAGAATATCATTGAGACAGTGAAAGAGAATAAGAACGAGTACGGACAATTTATGGGATTTCGTCATCTGACTTATGTACCAATTGATTTAGATATCATTGATACACAATATATGGAAGCATCCGATATCTGTAAGTTGAATGCTTACCACGAAAGTGTTTATAACAAACTTTCGCCTTATTTTGAAGGGGAGCAACTTGAAATGTTGCGAAAAGCGACACGCCCCATATAATTTTGAGAAGTTTATGTTAATTTTATTGACTTTTATCTGAGGTTTTGAGATAATTATATCGTTAGGGAATTCCCTGATCATTACAATCATAACCGTTTCAGACAGTATAATGCGTCATGACGGTTTGAAATAAAATTTTATTATCTTAAGGAGGATCTTATATGTCAACGAAAGCGTATTATCCCATTTCCGAGATTGGTGCTGGAAAGGTAGGATTTTCTAAGACACGTTCTATCATCGAGGCTGCTTTTTACGGAAACAATGTAGTGAAGGTAAACACCTTAAAAGAAGCCTATGAGTTAGCAAAGAATTCACCGGGAACAATTGTTACCGATATGAAAATCAAAGACGGAGAAACATTTGGTCTTGAGAAAGATTCAAGAGTTCTTTTATTCAATGATGGAGCGGTTACAGGACGTTACGCAGCAGCACGCCGCATTAAGGGTGAGCCGGGTGTAGACCAGACAAAACTGGACAAGGTAGTTATGGATGCTGTGTATGAGACACGTTGGAAGACAATGTATCATGCAGAGTGTTTTGTAGGTCTTGACCCTGAGTTTATGGTAAAGGCACATCTTCTGATTCCAGAAGGAGAAGAGAACCTTCTTTACAACTGGATGATCAATTTCCAGTATATGTCTGACGAATATGTAAAAATGTACAAGACCTCTAAGCCAGTTGGCGATGGCAATGAGCCAGATATCTATATTTTCTCTGATCCTCAGTGGGCACCACACGAGGCACCAGACGTTGATTACAGTTGTTTAAGTGATCCTCTGACACTTTGCTACTTTGATACAAACCAGAACTGCGCAGCAATTCTTGGTATGAAGTATTTTGGTGAGCACAAGAAGGGCACACTAACAATGGCGTGGGCACTCGCAAATAGAAATGGCTATGCTTCCTGCCACGGCGGACAGAAAGAATATTCTCTGGAAGGTGGCAAGAAGTTCGTGGCATCTGTATATGGACTGTCTGGATCAGGAAAGTCTACATTGACACATGCTAAGCATGCTGGAAAGTATGATGCGTTTGGTGGAATCAAAGTGCTTCATGACGACGCTTTTATCATCAATACAGATACTTGTGCATCAATCGCACTAGAGCCTACTTATTTTGACAAGACAGCAGACTATCCTACAGGATGCGATGACAATGAATACTTATTATCTGCACAGAACTGCTCCGCTACGATGGATGAAGATGGAAAGATTCAGCTGGTAACAGAGGACATTAGAAATGGTAACGGACGTGCGATTAAGTCAAAACTATGGTCGCCAAATCGCGTAGATAAGATTGATGCTCCTGTAAATGCAATCTTCTGGATTATGAAAGACCCAACAATTCCTCCAGTAGTGAAATTAAAGGGCGCAGCGCTCGCATCTGTTATGGGTGCTACACTTGCAACTAAGACATCTACAGCAGAGCGTGTTGCAGCAGGTACAGACCTGAATGCATTGAGAATCGTTCCTTACGCAAATCCGTTTAGAACCTATCCGCTAGTAAATGACTATGAGAAGTTTAAGAAACTGGTTGAGGAGAAGGACGTTGCGTGCTATATTGTCAATACAGGCGATTTCATGGGCACAAAGGTAAAACCAGCAGACACATTGGGTATTCTTGAGACAATCGTTGAAGGAAAGGCAAACTTCGAGAAATGGGGTAATTTCGACGATATCGAGATTATGTATGATTGGTCAGGAAAGACAAGCGATGCATTCAAGCCGGATATGAACAATGCAGAGTATGTGGCAGCATTGAAGTCAGCTATGCAGAATCGTGTAGATGCAGTGGAAGGCTTTGCAACCAAGAAGGAAGGCTATGACAAACTTCCAGATGAGGCACTTGCAGCATTGAAGAAGCTTGTTGAGCAGTGCTAATAAAATAGTGTTAATAATTTGAGAGGAGAAGTTGTTTTCTCTACTCGCGAGACCTGTGCGATATTCTAGTTGTTTATTTTCTTTGCATAGGTTCATATACAAAAAGGGACACATTATATTGTGTCTCTTTTTGTATTGACAATATTTTACATTTATTATATACTTTAACTGTATCAAGTGTATTAATACAGTTAGAAAGGAGATAGGGCTATGATTTTAATCGATCACAAAGATCGACGCCCGATTTATGAACAGGTTATTGAACGGTTTCAGCAGATGATTTTGTGTGGCGCAATGCAGCCAAATGCTCCTATGCCATCTGTCAGAAGTCTTGCAATGGAATTGTCATTAAATCCTAATACGATTCAGCGTGCTTATCAGGAATTAGAGCGAGCCGGATATATCTATACCATAAAAGGGAAAGGCAGTTTTGTGAGTGAGACTGTGACAGCAGCTGCTCATAAAAGGCAGGAAATTCAACGAGAGATGCAAGGAATTGTCGATAAGGCATTGCTTGCCGGTATAGCGGCAGAAGAGCTGTCAGAAATTATTAAAATCTGTATACAAAACAGCAATGTATTGACAAACAAGAGAGCGATAAAGGGGGAATTGACATGATAACAGCAGTAAATGTAACAAAGCATTTTGAGGAGATTACGGCCGTAAATGATGTCAATGTAACAATTAAAAACAGGGAAGTTTTTGGGTTAATTGGCACAAATGGAGCAGGGAAAAGTACGTTTTTGCGCATGGCGGCAGGGGTGTTGAAACCTGACAGCGGAAAAATCTTTGTAGATGACCAAATAGTTTATGAAAATGCATCCACAAAGGCGGATATTTTTTATATATCAGATGACCAATATTTTTTGCCGAATGCTACACCGCGGGATATGGCAGTATTTTATAAGGATTATTTTAAGTCTTTTGACAGAGCGCGGTTTGATGAGATGCTTGGAAAATTTCAGCTAAAGGCAAACAGAAAGATTAATACTTTTTCTAAAGGAATGAAAAAGCAGCTCTCGGTATTGCTTGGTATCTGTGCAAATACAAAATATTTATTCTGTGATGAAACCTTTGATGGATTGGACCCTGTTATGCGACAGGCAGTGAAGAGTATTTTTGCCGGAGAGCTATCAGAGAGGGATTTTACTCCAGTGATCGCATCACATAATTTGCGAGAATTGGAAGATATCTGTGATTGTGTTGGAATTTTACATCAGGGTGGTGTGCTGATGCAGAAGGATTTGGAGGAGATGAAATTAAATATTCACAATGTACAATGTGTATTTCAAAGCTTAGAGGAAGAAAAGACAGCACTTGGTTTATTGGACATTGTTAAGGCAGAGAAAAGGGGAAGTCTAAATATTATTACAGTACGTGGTTCAGAAAAAGAGATATTGAATAAAATCAATACATTTTCACCTGTTTTTGCAGAAATTCTGCCTTTGACCCTAGAAGAAATCTTTATTAGTGAAACGGAGGTTGTAGGATATGATATCAAAGAACTTATATTTTAAGCTGATAAAACAGGATTTCAAGAAGAGAATATGGTGTCCAATTCTAATATTTGTTGCATGTTTTTTAGGATTGGAAGTGCGTATGCTTATGGGTATGGAACAATTTACGCAGTATTCTGATTTACGCCCCTATGATATTACAGTATATATTAGGCAGTATTTCTTTGGCAGAGAGGCGATGGCTATGTCAGCTGTAGCGTGTATGGCAGCATTTCTGTGTGGAATTAGTGGGTATACATATCTACATTCCAAAATACAAGTTGATTTGTATCATAGTCTTCCAGTTAGTAGAACACAGCTTTTCTGGTCAAGATATTTATCAGGATTTTTACAGTTTATGATTCCTTTTGTGATGAATATAATAATTTGTATAGGAATTGCAGTAGGTAGGAAAGCTATTACGATTCAAACGATTCCCGCTATATTTTCCTTTATTGGTATACAGATGATTATATTTGTATTATCATATAGCGTTGCGGTTATCGCCACAGGACTTACTGGAAATTTAATTATTAGCATTTTGGGTACAGGAGTATTATTTGTGTATAGCACTGTACTGGAAGTGATTCTATTTTTAATGTCCACGCGCTTTTTCGATACCTATACTGTTTATAATAGTAGAGGAAATATTGCACTCAATGATAAAATTTGGTGTTTTTCTCCTCTTTCCATGATTATCAAGTTGTTTGCGAGTCCTAACAATACGACGCAGGTTGCTGCCCAAAAGTTTTTCAAATATGATAGTTCTTATATATGGGTGCTCATTGTAGCAGCAATTTTGTATAGTCTAGCAGCATACATCATATTTGTAAAAAGGGCATCTGAATCGGCAGGAAAATCGATTGCATTTCGCGTTGCAGAACCTATAATTAAAACTATGATTGTTATACCAGCTGCCTTTTACATGGGGTTCTTCTTTTGCTCGATTTATTATATAGATACGGATGAGTGGTTTTTGTTTGGCGTGATATTTGGATTTACAATAGTTTGTATTTTGATGGAAATCATTTATCGAATAAATTTACATGGTGCATTAATGCATAAGAAGCAGTTTTTGTTTAATTTGGCATGTACGATGTTGATTTTAATTGTATTTTGGTATGATGTAGCAGGGTATGATACTTATGTACCATCGGATTCCCAACTACAAAGTTGTGCTGTATCAATTTCTGATCTTATGCCTCTTCAGCAGGATATTCGAGTCAATGAATTTGGGGTACATCATTTAAGCCCAGCAGAATACCGCATGGCAAATATGGAGTTACAGGGAAATTCAAGTGTTATGGAACTTGCTCGGAAGGCTGCCAAAGAACAACTTGCATATCGTAATTTTGACTATTATGATGGTATTGAGGAGTCTCCTGAATATATAGAAACTATGAAGAGACAGGAGAATTATCGAAATATAGAGTTTGGATATAAATTTCCTAGTGGGAAAGTAATCTATCGCAGCTATATAATTGACATTTCTGATGAGACCACATTGTATCTACTTTCAGGTATTTTTAATGATTCTAATTATAAAGTTGGTTCTACCCCTATCTTTAATGATTATTGGAATGTTTCGTTTGAGGCAATAAGGTGCCAAAGTAATTTTAAGATAGGAGATATCACACTTACACCTGAAAGACAGGCAAAACTAATGGAAATCTATTATAATGAATATATGAAACTTACATTGGATACTGTTATGCATACACTTCCTGTAGGAACATTAGATTTTATGGTAAGAAATATAAATGATAAATATCACTATTCTAGTTATTCTGGCAATATGTATGTTTATCCACAATTTACAGAAACGATTGCGTTAATAAAAGAATATGGTTTCGATATGTTGGAGAATCCGACATCGGAAGATGTGGAACTGATTAGACTAACAAAAGAAAAGACCACCAGCTCGTATAATAATTTGCCAATGGCAGACAGTGAATTGGATGATGAGCCAAAAGAGTATACCGATAAGGAACAGATACAGCAGATTCTTGACAATATTATTAATGAAAGATTTTATTGGTATCCTAATTATGGGGATTTATTTGATCATTGTTATTTTATCGAGATTCGGTATGCGAAGAACGACCGCAACAATTCTGATTCTAACTATCTGTTTATTACTGGACAAATACCAGCATTTATTCAGTAGATTGAAGAAGGTGTAAAATAACAAAAAAAATAATTAACAAAAGCCCTCTCTTGTGATAAGATATTCATATATAATTTAATGATAATAAAATTTATATAAATGTGTAATCAGGAGGAAAACAGGATGGCGGAAAAGAAATGTGTAGCCTATGTATCAACTTATACGATGGGTGATAAACATGGTATTAAAATCTATGATGTTGATCTGGAGCAAGGGCGTTTTAAAGAAAAAGGCGAGGTTCATATTACAAATTCATCGTACGTTACAATCTCGCACAATCGAAAGTATCTCTATGCAATAACCGATACAGGTGTTTCTAGCTACATGATTTTGCCAGATGGGAATTTAGAGTTTGTGAATACTGCTTCTACAAATAGTATGAGAGGGTGCTACCTTTCGACCGACTATGAGGACAAGTTCTTATTCTGTGCGGGATATCATGATGGAAAAATCACAGTGTTACATCTGGATTCTAACACTGGGGCGGTAGATGCTATTACAGATGAAGTGTTTCACAGAGGGCTTGGAAGTATTGCGGAGAGAAGCTATCGACCACATATCAGTTGTGTGAAGATGACAAGAGATAACAAGTATTTGTGCGCGGCGGATCTTGGGATTGATTATGTGAATATTTATCGTCTGGACCATGACAGAGGAGTTTTACGACAGGTAGATATTATTCGATGCGATATTGATTCTGCGCCGCGGCATTTAAAGTTTTCGGAAGATGGACGCTTTCTGTATATTGTAAGCGAGATGAAAAACTGCATTGATGTATATGAATATCACGAGGAAGATAATGTGCCATTTTTTGACCAGATTCAGACAATCCCTACTTCGGAGAAGTTTGAATATAAGGGAGTGGCAGCAAGTGCCTTAAATATTTCGTTTGATGGCAGATACATTATTACCTCTACTGCTGGAGATAATTGTGTTTCGCTGTTTGAGATTAATCAAAAGACAGGAGAACTAACCAAACTGTTTTATCTTCCAGTCAGTGGTGAGTATCCAAAGGATGCGGCCTTATTTCCAGATAATAGGCATTTGGTAAGCTTAAATCATGAGTCCAATACAATGACTTTTTTCCGGGTAGATTACGAACACAATTATATGGTGATGAATGGAAAAGGGCTTGAGATTAACCAAGCAAATTGTATTATTTTTCATGAACTTTCATAGAAGGCAATATAGACAAAAAGTGGTTTTTGACCACTTTTTGTTTTATGCATATAGATATTAGGCACAGTAAACAGGCAAAATTAAAAATATAAAATAATTATGATATCATAATATCGCTTAAGAATAAAACTTTTTGATTTTATCGACTCTAGCAGTCATATTTTGTAATAACAAATCCAAAATAGTGATAGCAGTCATAGATTCCACTACTACAACAGCTCTTGGAACGATAATGGGATCATGTCTTCCCTTGATTTGAATTTTGATATTTTCTCCATTTTTGTTTACTGTTTCCTGTTCTTGGAAAATAGATGGTGTTGGTTTAAAATATGCTTTTAATAGGAGTTCAGAACCATCGCTGATACCGCCTAGAACACCTCCCGCATGGTTTGAGACTTTGGTAATGGAAGAACCATTCATTCGGAAACTGTCATTGTTGGAGGAACCATTTGCAGTGGCTACTTTGATGCCATCTCCAATCTCAAAGGCTTTGACGGCGCCGATTGATAGGATTGCTTTTGCAAGATTGGCATCTAATTTTTCAAAGACAGGTTCTCCAATTCCAGCAGGCAAATTAGAGACACGACAGGCAACGATTCCGCCAGCAGAATCCAGATTTTCCATGCATTCTTTTAAATAGGTTTCCGCTTTAAGAGAGGCTTCTTTGTCTGGCATACCAGTTGGATTGGCTCTTGCTTCTTCAAGATCGATATCTTTTAAAAGGCGTTCGGGTTCCCGGATTTCGATATTACCGATAGCCTGTGTATAAGCCGCTACTGAAATATTAAGTTCTGCCAATAACTTGCAAGCAATAGCACCTGCTGCAACACGACCAATAGTTTCGCGCCCAGAAGAACGCCCGCCTCCGCGGTAGTCTCTAAATCCATATTTTTGGTCAAAAGTAAAGTCTGCATGTCCAGGACGGTAGTAGGAAGCGATTTCACTGTAGTCAGAGGATCGTTGTGTGGTATTACGCACAAACATGGAGATTGGAGTACCTGTTGTTTTTCCTTCAAAAGTACCAGAGAGAATTTCGATACTGTCTGATTCTTTTCGCTGTGTTGTATAATGAGAAGAGCCAGGTTTTCTTCTGTCAAGAAAAGCTTGAATATCTGCTTCATTTAAGGTAAGGCCAGCGGGGCAGCCATCAATTACAACGCCAATACCAGAACCATGAGATTCTCCCCAAGTGGTAATTTTAAATATATTTCCAAAAGTTGAACCAGACATAATTAATATTTTCCTTTCTATATTTATCGAATCATGTAGGAATATAAATGCACAAAGTTCATAAAAACCGTCTAATGGTGTGAAAACTTTGCTGCAACCAATATTATAATTGCAAAAAGTTTAAAAATCAAGAAATAGTCATCTGATAAGACAAATTGTTTTATACAATATTTTGATGCAAAATTAGAAATAGTGTGTTATGATGGAACAGATATTATGAGATAGTATTTTTGAGGAGTTGAAAAATGTATAAATTATTAAAACAAGAGGGACGTGCCAAACGTGCAGAGGTTACAACGGTTCATGGTACGATTCAGACACCAGTTTTTATGAATGTTGGTACAGTGGCGGCGATTAAAGGCGCGGTGTCAACGGCGGATTTAGAAAAAATTGGTACACAGGTGGAATTGTCAAATACGTATCATCTTCATGTTAGGACAGGCGATGAGACGATTAAGAAGCTTGGTGGTCTGCATAAGTTTATGTCATGGGACAAACCTATTTTAACAGATTCTGGTGGATTTCAAGTCTTTTCGCTTGCGGGGCTTCGCCGGATTAAAGAGGAGGGGGTATATTTTAATTCTCATATAGACGGCAGAAAGATTTTTATGGGACCTGAGGAAAGTATGCGTATTCAGTCCAATCTTGCCTCTACGATTGCGATGGCTTTTGATGAATGCCCGCCTAGCAAGGCAGAGCGACAGTATGTGGAAAATTCTGTTGCGCGCACAACACGCTGGCTAGAACGATGCAAAATAGAGATGCAAAAACTTAATCTACAAGAGGATACCATCAATAAAAGTCAGATGCTTTTTGGAATTAATCAGGGAGCAGTGTATGCAGATATTCGCATTGAACATGCAAAGCAAATTTCAGAGATGGATTTGGATGGTTATGCTGTCGGTGGATTAGCTGTTGGAGAGACACACGAAGAGATGTATTATATTTTAGAGGAGACTGTTCCGTATTTGCCAAAGGATAAACCAACTTATTTAATGGGGGTAGGCACCCCGGCAAATATTTTGGAAGGAGTAGAGCGTGGCATTGACTTTTTTGATTGTGTATATCCAACTAGAAATGGTCGTCATGGACATTTATATACAAATCATGGAAAAATTAATCTGTTTAATGCAAAGTATGAGTTGGACGCTCGCCCAATTGAGGAGGGGTGTGGTTGTCCTGCATGTCAAAGGTATTCGAGGGCTTATATTCGACATCTGCTAAAAGCAAAGGAAATGCTTGGCTTACGGCTTTGTGTTTTGCATAACTTATATTTTTATAATACTATGATGACAGAAATAAGGAATGCGCTTGATGTAGGGGAGTTTGCTGTGTACAAAAAACGTAAGTTGGAAGGGATGCAGGCAAATGCTTTATAAATATTTTACTTGAAGAATTGGAAATTATTGTGTATGATATATACTATGTGTTTGATATAGGGAATTGTTACGATTTATGAACAATTTCAAACGGCGATATAGGAGGAATAATAAAATATGAATTTATTGTTGACAGAAGCAGATGCAATGGCTGGACAAGGGGCTGCGAGTATGATATCACTGGTGGTAATGGTGGTATTTTGGTTTGGAATTATGTATTTTCTGATGATTCGTCCTCAGAAAAAGGAACAGAAGAAAAAAGCAGCGCTTGTGAATTCAGTGGAAGTTGGCGACAGTATTTTAACCACCAGTGGGTTTTATGGTATTGTAATTGATGTCACAGAGGAAGATGTAATTGTAGAATTTGGCAATAATAAAAATTGTCGTATTCCTATGAAGAAGGCAGCGATTGAGCAAGTTGAGAAACCGGACAGCGAATAGAAATCGTTTTGAAAAAAGTCTCCTAAATGAGTTGGGAGATTTTTTTATGTAATCTTGTTGAAATTTTCTGTCGAATGTAATATTATTGAGTATGTGTATATTTATTCAAAGGGTGGGATGCATCGCAGAGATTCCATTCAAGAAAAAGGAGATGGAGAGCATGAATTTGAATATTGTTTGTATACCCGGTGATGGAATTGGACCGGAAATCATTACAGAAGCGAAGAAAGTATTGGAACAAGTCGCTTTAAAATATGGTCACACTATTTTTTATAAAGATATTTTGATGGGTGGCGCATCGATTGATGCCTGTGGAGAACCGCTCACAGAGGAAGCGATTGCCACCGCAAAGGCAGCAGATGCCGTTTTAATGGGATCTATTGGCGGAAATACCTCCACTTCCCCTTGGTATAAGTTGCCACCGCACTTAAGACCGGAAGCAGGGTTATTAAAACTGAGAAAATCGTTGAATCTATTTGCAAATTTAAGACCAGCTTATTTATATGAGGAGTTAAAGGAAGCATGTCCGTTGCGGGAAGATATTATTGGCAATGGATTTGATATGATGATTATGCGTGAGCTTACAGGCGGTCTTTATTTTGGAGAGCGTAGTACAAAGGAAATAGATGGTGTGGTTACAGCAGTCGATACCCTAACCTATACAGAAAATGAAATTAGACGTATTGCTATTAAGGGTTTTGAGATTGCGATGAAGCGCCAGAAAAAAGTAACTAGTATCGACAAGGCAAATGTGCTGGATTCCTCTCGGTTGTGGAGAAAAGTGGTTGAGGAAGTTGCAAAGGATTATCCAGAGGTCACATTGGAGCATATGCTTGTTGACAATTGTGCAATGCAGCTTGTGAAAGACCCAAAACAGTTTGATGTGATTCTCACAGAGAATATGTTTGGTGATATCCTTTCGGATGAGGCAAGCATGGTAACAGGGTCTATCGGTATGTTGTCCTCCGCAAGTTTAAATGATACAAAGTTTGGGCTTTATGAGCCGAGCGGCGGTTCTGCACCTGATATTGCAGGAAAAGGTATCGCAAATCCGATTGCGACAATTTTAAGTGCCGCAATGATGCTTCGATATTCGTTTGATTTGGACAAAGAAGCAGATGCGATTGAGGCAGCAGTTAAGAAAGTGCTTGCGGACGGCTATCGCACAATTGACATTATGCCACAAAAGGAGAGCAAACGCGCAGGTGTAAAACAGATTGGAACAGCAGAAATGGGAGACTTAATTGCAAAGGGGATTTAACAATGAAAAGTGATAATGTGAAAAAAGGAATGCAGCAGGCACCGCACAGAAGTCTGTTCAATGCATTAGGATTTACAGAAGAAGAAATGCAGAAACCTATGATTGGTATTGTCAGCTCTTATAATGAAATTGTACCAGGACATATGAATCTGGATAAAATTGTCAATGCAGTAAAGCTTGGTGTAGCAGAGGCAGGCGGTGTGCCAGTTGTCTTTCCGGCAATTGCAGTTTGTGACGGAATTGCGATGGGGCATATTGGCATGAAATATTCTCTTGTCACAAGAGATTTGATTGCAGATTCTACAGAATGTATGGCGTTGGCACATCAGTTTGATGCTTTAGTTATGGTGCCAAATTGCGATAAGAATGTTCCAGGTCTTCTTATGGCAGCAGCACGTATCAATGTGCCGACAGTATTTGTGTCAGGTGGCCCAATGCTTGCAGGTCATGTGAAAGGACAGAAGCGCAGTCTTTCTTCTATGTTCGAGGCAGTAGGTTCCTATGCGGCAGGTACTATGACAGAGGAGGATGTCTGCGAATTTGAGCAGAAGGCATGCCCGACATGCGGCTCGTGCTCTGGTATGTACACAGCCAATTCTATGAATTGTTTGACAGAAGCACTTGGCATGGGATTACAGGGAAATGGTACGGTTCCAGCAGTGTATTCTGAGAGAATTAAGCTTGCAAAACACGCTGGTATGGCAGTGATGGAAATGCTTAGAAAAAATATTTGTCCGCGTGATATTATGACAAAAGAAGCAATTATCAATGCACTTACAGTCGATATGGCACTTGGATGTTCTACAAATTCAATGCTTCATCTACCGGCGATTGCACATGAGATTGGTTTTGACTTTGATATATCATATGCAAATGAAATCAGTGCAAAGACACCAAATCTCTGTCATCTTGCACCAGCAGGTCCTACTTACATGGAAGATTTGAATGAAGCGGGCGGTGTGTATGCAGTGATGAATGAATTGTCAGAGCTTGGACTTTTAAATGAGAACTGCATGACAGTGACAGGAAAAACAATTGGTGAGAATATTAAGGGAGTTCTGAACAAAAATCCTGAGGTTATAAGACCACTTGATAATCCATATAGTAAAACAGGCGGACTTGCTGTGCTGAAAGGTAATCTTGCGCCAGATGGAAGTGTTGTGAAACGCTCCGCAGTTGCGCCTGAGATGCTTGTACATGAAGGCCCTGCGCGTGTTTTTGAGTGTGAAGAAGATGCGATTGAGGCAATTAAGAGTGGCAAGATTGTTGCGGGAGATGTTGTGGTGATTCGCTATGAGGGGCCTAAGGGTGGACCTGGTATGCGTGAGATGCTCAATCCTACATCAGCGATTGCTGGGATGGGACTTGGTTCTACTGTAGCGCTAATTACAGATGGTCGTTTCTCCGGTGCATCGCGCGGGGCTTCGATTGGACATGTGTCACCCGAAGCTGCTGTATGCGGACCAATCGCACTGGTTGAGGAGGGCGATATTATCGCCATCGACATTACAGAGTGTACGTTAAATGTGAAGGTTTCCGACGAGGAATTGGAAAGGCGCCGCGCAAACTGGAAACCAAGAGAACCAAAAATTACAACAGGTTATCTTGCAAGATATCGCGAGCTTGTCACAAGTGGCAACCGAGGAGCGATATTGGAACTTCC
The DNA here is from genome assembly GCA_011959805.1 of Lachnospiraceae bacterium. GTDB lineage: Bacteria > Bacillota > Clostridia > Lachnospirales > Lachnospiraceae > COE1. Next base: position 77,343 of record BLMC01000003.1, read on the forward strand.
AAGAAAATAGTGAATTAGGAATGCAGATGGCATTCTTGTTGTGGTGTGTAAGTCAGCTTTGCTAATAGAGAGCATTTTAGCGGATTTATACAAAGCGTAAGCAGTGATTGTGTGTAAGTCAGCTTTGCTAATAGAGAGCCAATTTGCACGCCAGCAATAAATAACAATGTTTATATGACCAAAGGAGAATTAAAATATGCAGTTAACAGGTTCACAGATTGTTATTGAGTGTTTGAAAGAGCAGGGAGTCGATACTGTATTTGGTTATCCCGGCGGAACGATCTTGAATATTTATGACGAATTATACAAGCATAGCGATGAGATTACACATATCCTTACTTCCCATGAACAGGGGGCTTCTCATGCTGCTGATGGATATGCGCGCGCGACAGGAAAGGTTGGAGTTTGTCTTGCGACAAGTGGTCCGGGGGCGACAAACCTTGTTACAGGAATAGCAACCGCTTATATGGATTCTGTTCCGCTAGTGGCAATTACAGCAAATGTTAATTTGCCATTACTTGGAAAGGATACTTTTCAGGAGGTTGATATTGCCGGTGTGACCATGCCAATCACAAAACACGGATATATTGTAAAAGATGTCACAAAACTTGCAGAGACAATTAGGCGGGCATTTAAGATTGCAAAATCAGGGAGACCAGGACCAGTATTAGTTGATATTACGAAAGATGTGACAGCAAATAAATGTGAATTTATTCCAATAGAACCAGAACCATCAATGATTGTCAATTCTTATACCAAAAATGATATTGATGTGGCGCTTACATTGATTAAAACTGCAAAGAAACCTTATATCTATCTTGGAGGAGGTGCAATTATTTCTGGTGCATCGCGGGAAGTAAAGGAATTTGCAGAGAAAATACAAGCGCCGGTATGTGATACTCTGATGGCAAAAGGTGCTTTTGATGGCAAAAGTGCTCTCTACACAGGCATGATTGGTATGCATGGAACTAAGACTTCTAACTTTGGAGTGAGCCAATGTGATCTTTTGATAGCACTTGGGGCACGTTTTTCAGACCGTGTGGTTGGTAATCCAAAGAAGTTTGCAGAGAATGCGAAAATTTTACATATTGATATTGATGCTGCAGAGATTAATAAAAACATTAGAACAGATGCCTCTGTTATTGGTGATTTAAAAACAGTTTTAAAGGAACTCAACAGCAAATTGGAACAACAGAATCATGAGGAGTGGATTGCGCAAATTCAAGAACTCAAAGAAAAGTATCCGCTGCGTTACGAATCCAATAAACTCACATGTCCTTATATTATTGAGGAGTTGGATCGTGTTACAGGTGGAAAGGCAATTGTATCTACAGATGTAGGACAACATCAGATGTGGGCAGCTCAGTATTATCAATATACAGAGCCACGAACATTTTTGTCTTCCGGCGGACTTGGCACAATGGGATATGGACTGGGAGCTTGCATCGGCGCGAAAGTTGGAAAGCCAGATAAAATCTGCGTAAATATTGCTGGAGATGGTTGTTTCCGCATGAATATGAATGAGCTTGCAACAGCAAGCCGCTATAATATTCCAATTATTCAAATTATCATTAACAATCATGTGCTTGGTATGGTTCGCCAGTGGCAAACATTGTTCTATGAGAAGCGGTATTCGCAGACGATTTTAACAGATAAGGTTGATTTTGTAAAGGTTTCGGAGGGGCTTGGCTGTGAGGCAATTCGCGTTACAAAGTGCGAGGAAGTTGGCCCAGCTCTTGAGCGAGCAGTTGCTATGCAAAAGCCAGTTGTGATTGAGTGTATCATTGAGGAGGATGACAAGGTGTTTCCAATGGTCCCAGCAGGAGCAGCAATCAGTGATGCATTTGATGCGGAGGATTTGAATCAGCGTCAGTAATGAGAAAAATTTTGTTCGGTTTTATTAGAATCATTGGTGTGATGGCAGTGCTTGGTATTGGTGCTGTCATTGCACTAGATCAATATTATCAAAATGTTTTTCCGTTGTTTGTGTCGATAAATGGGGTGTATTGCACAGGGATGACAGTTGAGAAAGCAGCAGAAATCCTAGATAATTCTTATGACTTACACAAGGATAAAATTACAGTGTGTACATTGGACGGGAATTATCATGAACTGTCACTTGATGAATATGGAGTGACAATATCCTATAAACCAGCAATTGTACAATATATGAAACAGCGTAAGTCCCAACCCTTTCAATGGCTGAAAGATTGTCTAGCACATTGGACTCATAAAAGCTCTTCTTGGCTATGTGATTTTGAGGATACAACGCTGTATCCTACATATTACTGTAATATAGCCGCTATGAAAGCGAGGCTAAATGAGATAGCATGGCTTAATGATAATTTGTATAATGATAAAAATACAATTTCGATAGTAAAGAGCACCACAGAGGGATATATTCTTGTAGATGAAACAAGGGATTTACTTTTAAAGGAAAATGCAGTAGAATTAATCTGTGCTGAGATTGTTAATCAATTAACAGATAATAATAAAATACCATTTCAAAGTATTTTAATAGATTTGTCAACAGGAACGAATAAGGAAAACTGTTATCAAACGGTTCCATATACTGCAAAGATGAAAGATACCCTTGCTAAGTGGGAAGGAATAAGAGAATTTCAAGATTTTCATATGACGTATTTATTTGGAGATTGCAAAGAAATTATTGACAAATCTGTTGTTTCAGAATGGATGACATTAGATGAGGAAGGAAATATTATTTTTGATGCGCAAAATCGTCCAATCGTTGATAAGACAATCATCAAGGAGTATGTGGCATATTTGTCGTCGACTTATAATACAGTAGGAATAGAGCGCAGTTTTAAGGCGACGAGAGGTGATACTGTAAAAGTGCCTGGCGGAGGATATGGCAATGAGCTTGATGAGCAGGTAGAATATGAATTTCTGTTAAATGCATTTCTCAACAAAGAAAGCGGCACGCGAACACCACAATATATATCGGAAGCATGGGAAAAGGGTTTTGATGACATTGGGAATACATATATAGAAGTTGATATGGCTAGTCAGCATCTGTATTATTATGTAAACGGAAAGATTGTGATTGATACTCCCGTGGTCACAGGAAATACTTCGCGGAGATGGGGGACACCAGCCAAAGTTTGCTCTGTGTATTTCAAACAAAAAAATAGGGTTCTTAGAGGTGCAGATTATGCGACACCTGTTCAATATTGGATGGCAGTTGATGGCCATATTGGTATTCATGATGCTACCTGGCGCAATGAATTCGGAGGACAAATTTATCAGACAAATGGTTCGCATGGTTGCATTAATACACCCCTGGAAATAATGGCAGAATTGTATGATAAGGTGCAACTTGGCACTCCTGTTGTTATGTTTTATTGATTAGTCTTTTTACGATATCTTTCAATGGATAACAAATATGTCTATTTGGGGTAACGATAACCAACATTTTTACCTTTTAAGATGTTGTTGATATAGATTTAAAATATATAGAGTGCTTATTAAAAATATGCGCGGAATTATGAAAAAATTAGGAGGAGTTAGAAAATGTCTAGAGTGTACAATTTTTCAGCAGGTCCCGCAGTTTTACCTGAAGAAGTTCTTAAAGAAGCTGCAGATGAAATGTTAGATTATAAAGGAACCGGGATGTCGGTTATGGAGATGAGTCATCGCTCCAAGACTTACGATACGATAATTAAGGAAGCAGAGGCAGATTTAAGAGAGCTTATGAATATTCCTGACAATTATAAAGTATTGTTCTTGCAGGGAGGCGCAAGCCAGCAATTTGCTATGATTCCTATGAACCTTATGAAGAGTGGAGTTGCGGATTATATTGTTACAGGTCAGTGGGCAAAAAAGGCTTATCAGGAGGCATGCCTCTTTGGAAAAGCGAACAAAATTGCATCGAGTGAAGACCAGACATTTTCCTACATACCAGATTGCTCAGACTTGCCAATTTCTGAGGATGCTGACTATGTATATATCTGTGAAAACAATACAATTTACGGTACAAAATTCAAGACATTGCCAAATACAAAAGGAAAGACTCTTGTGGCAGATGTGTCTTCTTGTTTCTTGTCAGAGCCAGTAGATGTTACAAAATACGGTGTAATTTATGGTGGTGTTCAGAAAAATATTGGACCAGCTGGCGTTGTAATCGTAATTATCAGAGAGGATTTGATTACGGATGATGTTCTTCCAGGAACGCCGACTATGTTAAAGTACAAGACACATTCAGATAATGATTCTCTTTATAATACACCGCCAGCATATGGGATCTATATTTGTGGAAAGGTATTTAAGTGGCTTAAAAAGCAGGGCGGACTTGAAAAGATGAAGGAGTACAATGAGAAGAAGGCAAAGATTCTCTATGATTTTCTTGATGAGAGTAAGCTTTTTAAAGGAACTGTTAGAAAAGAGGACCGTTCTTTGATGAATGTGCCGTTTGTGACAGGCAGTGAGGAACTGGATGCTAAATTTGTCAAAGAGGCAAAAGAAGCTGGATTTGAGAATTTGAAAGGCCATAGAAGTGTTGGTGGTATGCGTGCGAGTATCTATAATGCAATGCCAATTGAGGGCGTTGAGAAACTTGTGGAGTTTATGAAAAAATTTGAGGAGGAAAACCAATAATGTATCAATATAAATGCTTGAATCCTATTTCAGATATCGGTTTATCAAGATTTACAGAAAATTATCAGACAACAGATGACATTACACAGGCAGAAGGGGTGCTTGTTAGAAGTGCATCTATGCATGAGATGGAGTTGCCTAAAACTCTTCTTGCAGTTGCAAGAGCAGGAGCAGGTGTGAATAACATTCCGCTTGACAAGTGTGCAGAGCAGGGGATTGTTGTGTTTAATACGCCCGGCGCAAATGCAAACGGTGTCAAGGAGCTTGTGCTTGCCGGTATGCTTCTTGCATCAAGAGACATTACAGGAGGAATTGATTGGGTAAAAGCAAATGCGGGTTCGGAGACGGTTGGCAAGGATGCAGAGAAAGAGAAGAAGAACTTTGCAGGTACAGAAATTCAGGGTAAAAAACTTGGTATTATTGGACTTGGTGCGATTGGTATTCGCGTGGCAAATGCGGCAGTAGCACTTGGCATGGAGGTATATGGATATGATCCGTATCTTTCTGTAGATGCAGCGCTAAAGATTTCTCGTGAGGTCAAACATGTCATTAATGTAGATGATATCTATGCTGTCTGTGACTTTATTACAATTCATGTACCATTGATGGATGCGACAAAAGGAATGATTAATGCTGCTGCTATTGCAAAGATGAAACAAGGCGTGATTGTATTAAATTTTGCAAGGGATTTACTTGTCAATGAAAAAGATATGATTTCTGCACTGGAATCAGGAAAAGTGAAAAAATATGTCTCAGATTTTCCAAATTCAACCACAGCAGGGAAAACAGGATGTATTGTTATTCCACATCTTGGTGCTTCTACAGAAGAGTCTGAAGATAACTGTGCTGTGATGGCAGTAGATGAATTGAAAGATTATCTTGAGAATGGTAATATTAGAAATAGTGTAAACTATCCAGCATGTGATATGGGAATCTGTGGCAATGTTGGAAGAGTGGCAATTTTGCACAAGAATATTGCAAACATGATTACACAGTTTACTGCTGCTTTTGGTGCAGCAGGAATCAATATCAGCGATATGACCAATAAGTCAAGAGGAGAGTATGCTTATACATTGATGGATATTGAGCAGTCAGCGAATGATAAAATTCTTGAACAATTAAATAGTATTGACGGGGTGTTCCGAGTGCGCATTGTAAAATAAGTTAAAATAGAATATTTTATATTTACTGTAAAAATGTAATATATTAGTAACAATTACCATGCGCAAAGTGCATCTTTTATACAATTAAAATTGCGTATAAATAGCATAATATAGGAACAAAATGTCGAAAAAGAGTTGACAGAATGCAATAAATATGTAATAATTTATCTACAGAAACAACAGTACACTCGGAAAAAAAGATATTATTCTTTATAGAGATTCTCTTAGAAAGTTTTACTTGTGTGAAGTTTTGTTTGTGTAAAAAGGGATGGCTTCTCGGAAGCAAATAGGGGGAAATTGTTATAGAGCGTTTCAATGTGTAATGTGGCTTTTAGAGAGGAATCAAGTGTAAAAGGAACAGTACAAAAAAAAGGATGTGTTCATCCTTTTTTTTGTTTTATCTCCGTCAAAAAACGTCCACTTCTATAAATAGTGAGAAAATACAATTTTGTTTTAATAGGTGTATAATCTGAGACTAAGATAAGCCAGTTTATCTTGGCAGAAAAGATGCACACAATCCCGCACAGTGGAAATATACTGTCAAAATGGAGCATGAGGCGTGCAATTGTTGCACAATTTTCTAAAATGCATCATGCACATCACCATATTTAGTCATATTTCCAATAGTATTTTGAAATTTTGTCTCACGACTCACTGTAATCTGGCTTGCTAAATCCATATATTTAATAAAAATTTCTTCCACGGTCATATTTTTTTCTTTTGCTATTTCCTCCATGATTGGTTTGAGTTTTTCCAACTGGAAAGAAACGCGCGTTTTTTGCGGGTCAAAATCTTTTAGTACGCGGTCAGCATACTCATTAATACGTTCTAGTAGGTCTTTATCCTCTGTTGACATAATTTATAATCTTCCTTTCCTAAATATTAAAGAGAATAGCATTCTCTCTAAATTACTATAACATAATGTATTTTTGTTGTCAAAAATAGCCATTACATAAACAAAACAATATTTTATGAAACATGTTTTTATATGTTATAATTTAGAAAAGTTTGCAACCAAATATAAAAAAATCCTTCTTATATAGAAAAGGAATTAGAAATTGTTAAGAACAATAAAGGAGGTTATCATTTGGAAGACAATGAGATTATTGAATTATTTTGGAAGCGTTCACAACAAGCAATTGTGGAAACAGATTGTAAGTATGGTGGACGATTGCAAAATTTATCTATGAATATATTGCATGATCGAGAAGACGCGGAAGAATGTGTGAATGATACATATCATGCAACATGGAATACGCTGCCCCCTAAACACCCTAATTATTTTTTTGCTTATTTGGCAAAGCTTACGCGCAATTTTTCTTTTGGAAAGTATGATTATTATCATGCACAGAAGCGAGATGTGACTGTAGTAGAATTGAGTGAGGAGATTGAAAATTGTATTCCGGCGCCTAGTGATTTTGAACGAAAGATGGACAGTGCAGAAATTGGGCGTATTATCAGTGATTTTTTATATAAACAATCAGTAGATATGAGAATGATGTTTGTGCGTCGTTATTGGTATATGGATTCTGTCAAAGATATTGCAAAAACATTTCATGTAAGTGAGAGCAAAGTAAAATCGGTTTTGTTTCGCATGAGAAATCGGCTTCGGAAATATCTGGAGGAGGGAGGGATACAATTATGAGGGGAAAAGATTTATTGAAATGCATGGAATATATTGACGATAAACTTATAGAGGAGGCATTAAATCCAACAATTGACCTACATAAAAATAATTTTTCTACTCCCAAATGGGGGATTGTAGCTGCTGGTATAGTAGTGATTGGTGTTTCGGCAGCTACATTCTGGTCTCATCAAAATACAAATACCAGTTTAGTAGAAGAGCAATTTGTAGAGCACACGGACAATTCTGTTGCTACTCAGCCAGAAACAGAAATAAACGATAAAGACCAAGGCGATGCTAAAAGATTACAGGAAAGAGGAGTGATGACAGAGATGGCAGCGGATGTACCAACTTATGCAATGGAAGAAAAGATAGACGAGCAAGCACTTGCAAGTAAAAATTCAGTAGACTCAGAACTGTTAAAAGAAAATACAATTGAAGAATCAAGGTCCGCGTATATTATTGTCAGTGACTACTATGCAGAAAAAGACACCCCTGTCCACAATGACCTAGTGCCCAAAAAAGGAACGGTTCTTTGTTATCCTTATTTGCGAGAAACTATAAATTATTATGCAGAACAGGAAAAAACATCGGATGTAATAGATAGCAAAATTTATGCTTATCAAATAGTGATTGATCTTTATGGAGAGATTTCAACAGCAAATGATACACAATATGAAGACTTATATCACACAGAGGCAGGAAATGCGCTTATTGAACAAGAGTACCAGCGTTTGATTAATTTAGGATACGCAGTAAATTTATCTGAGGATTTTCAGTTGACAGGAATTTTTACAAAAGCAGAAATTGATACGTTCCAAGCAGCTCCAGAATTCGGTTATATTTTTCGATTTGGAAATGAATCGTAAAATAAGTAAGTGAAATTATGAAATCAATAAATAAAGAGTATAAGGAAGGGGATAATTTTATGATAAAAAAGGGAATAATTATTACAGTAGTAATTCTTATGGCAGCCTGTGTTTTCAGTGCGTGTGCACGTAAGGCAAAGACACCATCCGCTGTAACATCTATAGAACAGAAAGAAAATAAAGGTTCGCAACAGGAATCAAACAGTTTAACAGAAAATACAGTACAGAATGTATGTATTGACTATCAGATTGAATCCTATAAAAATGTTCAAAAATTTGGATATATGCTATTTGCACAACATATCAATGACAAAAATCCGGTAATTTCGCCTGTGTCAGCGTATCTGGCACTTTCTATGGCGGGCTGTGGAGCAAATGGAGCAACAAAGGAAGAATTTTATAATGTCCTTGGCAATGATATGTTGCCGCTTTCCGATGATATGATGAATCGACTTCCGACAACAGGAGATTGGATGAATCTTTCGATCGCCAATTCTGCGTGGATTGATAATAAGTTCGTTGCGGATGCAACATGGCTTGGGACAGTAAAATCTCTAATGGATGCAGAAGTATTTCAAGATGAGCTTTCTACAGAACAAACAATGGACAAGATAAATAGATGGATTAACGATAAAACAAATGGACTGATTGATACAATGATAACACAGCCCTTAGATATACAGACACGTCTTGTACTATTTAATACCGTCTATTTTAAGGGAAAATGGGAATTGCCTTTTGAGTCACAAAATACACGCAAAGAAGATTTTTATATACAAAAGGGACAAGGAACTGCCAATCAAGTTGAGATGATGAATTTGTATTTAACAGAATTGGAGTATATTGCAAATGATTGTATGGAAGGTGTTATTCTTCCTTATCAAAAAAACGATATAAATAATGATGGAACATTGGCATTTATCGCACTGAAGCCAACAGGGGAGGAAACTATCAGAGATATTTATTCTAAGCTGACTGATGAGGTCATATCAGATTTATTAGCCAAAGGACAGACTGAAATAGTCAATTTAAAACTGCCCAAATTTGAAGTGACTTTTGATAAGAAGCTTAATGAAAGTTTGATAAATATAGGATTGACAGAATGTTTTGAGGAACAAAAAGCAAATTTTGACCAGTTAGGTAAAACGATAAATAATGATACACTGTATATAGATTTGGTTCGTCAGAAGGCAAAGATTATTGTGGATGAAGAAGGGACTGAGGCTGCGGCTGCAACAGAGGTTTTAATGATGGATAGAGGAGCAATGTTGATATCAGACCCAAGAGAAGTGTATTTTAATGAACCGTTTATCTATATGATTATGGATATGCAAACAGATGTTCCGCTATTTTTAGGAATATTGGATAATCCCAATACAGAGACAAAATAGATTACATATGTGTGGATTTGGTGTTAAGTTTAAGGTACAAAAGAAGTAGTCTCTCAAAATCTTTTTTGCAAAGTAAGGTACAAAAAGGTTCCAAGAAGCTATAGAAGGACAAAGGGAGGAAAAATAAATGGCGTTTTTCAAAAAAGAGGTACAAAAAACAAATGAGAGTGTTCAAAAGTTTGGATATGATTTATTTTGCCAAAATATGCAGAATAAAAATCCTGTGTTGTCACCAATATCGGCATACTTAACACTTGTGATGGCAGGCTGTGGGGCAGATGGAACTACTAAAACAGAATTTTTAGAAGTTCTTGGAAATGATATGATGACACTTGCTGCAGATATGATAAATACATTTTCTGTACAAGAAGAATCTTTAAAACTCTCCATTGCGAATTCCGCTTGGATTGACCAAAGTTTTACTGTCAATACAACATGGTCAGACACTATAAAATCTCTGATGGGAGGAGATATATTTGGAGTAAATCTTACCTCCAATGAGACGATGGACAAAATCAATCGCTGGATTGCAGATCGAACAAACGGATTGATTGACCAAATGCTGACAGAGCCGTTGAAACCAAAAGAGCTTATAAAACTTGCGCTGTTTAATACCATATATTTTAAGGGCAGATGGGAGAATCCATTCAAGCCTTTTAATACACAAAAAGAAGCTTTTTATCTGTTGGATGAAAGTAATCACCATTGGTTTAAACGACATTCTGTACAGACTGATATGATGTGTGATAGAACAGCAGAAGTAGGGTATATTGCAAATGATTTTGTAGAAGGAGTAATTTTGCCTTATCAAAATAATCAGAAAAAAGATTCAGGATTTCTTGTATTTGACTGTCAGAATATGGGGAAAAGATATTGTTGTAAAGGATTCGGATTTATCGCGTTAAAGTCAAAAGGAAAGGATTCCATCAGAGATGTTTGTAGTAAGTTAAATGGTCATGTTATGCATGAATTGTTGTCACATAGGGAAGTAGAACTGCTTGACTTAAAGGTGCCTCGATTTAAGAGTGCATTTGATGTGAATTTGATCGAGAGTCTTACAAAAATGGGGCTGATAGAATGTTTTGATAGAAATAAAGCGAATCTTTCTTTGATGGGAAGAGATACAAAAACAGGGATTACCCTATACGTTAGCCTTGTGAGACAGAATGTGGTATTCACAGTGGATGAGGAAGGCACTGAGGCAGCAGCGACTACAGAGCTTTTAGGATGCTTGCGGGCAATGGAACAGCCGCGCAAAAAAATGTATTTTAATGAGCCGTTTATATATATGGTTATGGATTTGGAAAGAGAATTACCGTTATTTATTGGAATATTAGATAATCCCCAGATGTAAGCATTTATAAATTTTTATTTTTATTCTTTTAATCGTATTAAATATCTGTTAGAATGTTTAAGTATGTTTATATTTAAGAGAATATTGTTTAGGAGGAGTAATAAATATGGCAGTAATTAGACCATTTTGCGCTTACAGACCTAAAAAGGGATTAGAGGAAAAAATAGCAGCGCTTCCGTATGACGTTTATAATCGGGAAGAGGCATGTGCAGCAGTTAAGAATAATTCACTCTCATTCTTGAATATTGATCGCGCTGAGACACAGTTTGATAGCAATGTTGACATATACGCTGACGAGGTTTATCAAAAAGCACATGATTTGCTTTGGGATAAAATCCATAAAGGAATATTTGTTCGAGAAGAAGTTCCTGTATATTATATCTATGAGTTGACAATGCAGGGGCGTATTCAAACTGGAATTGTAGCGTGCGCAAGTGTGGATGATTATCAAAACCAAGTGATTAAAAAACATGAAAATACACGTGCGGACAAAGAACTTGATCGCATCCGTCATGTGGCAACTTGCGAGGCACAGACAGGACCTATTTTTCTGGCTTACAGAGCAAATGATATTGTGAAAGAGACGATTGCAAAGACAAAAGAACAGCCAACTCTTTATGATTTTACTGCGGAGGATGGGATTGTACATAGAGTTTGGCGTATTAGTGATAAGGAAGAGATTGCTGCCATAAAACAGGCATTTGAAGGGATTTCACAGATTTATATTGCAGATGGGCATCATCGTTGTGCATCAGCTGTCAAAGTAGGTTTGGAAAAACGAAAGAAACAACCTAACTATACTGGTGAGGAAGAATTTAATTATTTCTTGTCCGTTTTATTTGCAGATGAAGAACTGATGATTATGGATTATAACCGAGTTGTGAAAGATTTGAATGGACTTTCTGCTGTACAGTTCGTAGAGTCTATTAATAAAGTTTATTCAATTATTTCAAAAAGTGCAATTTGTCAGAAACCAACACACAAAGGACAGATATCTATGTTGTTGGAGGACATCTGGTATTTGCTGGAGTTGAAATCGGAATACCAAAGTGATGACCCTGTGGAGGGGCTTGACGTGGCAGTTTTACAAAATCATGTGCTGGCACCAATTCTTGGTATTCAAGACCCAAAAACTGATCAGCGTATTGATTTTGTAGGTGGTATTAGAGGGATAGAAGAACTTGAGAAACGAGTAAAGTTAGATGCTAAAGTGGCGTTTGCTATGTATCCAACTTCTATCCATGAACTTTTTAGTGTTGCGGATGCCAATATGCTTATGCCGCCAAAGTCTACTTGGTTTGAGCCAAAGCTTCGGAGCGGATTGTTTATTCATACAATTAATGATTAAAATTAAAAAGCTGGTATGCCTCTATAGGGTTGTATCATATGATATACGAATGGATGTGAAAGAAAATGTTGTTGAATGAGATGGAGTTAGATATTGAGCAAATAACGGAAAATTTGAATGCCTTTGAGAAATTTCTTGATGCTTTGCCGGAGAAAGCCCTTGGCCTTGGAGTTAGGGTATTGTTTGCAGCATTCTTGTTTTTTGTGGGTTCTAAGTTAATCAAACTAATTCGGAGAATAACAAAACGGTCACTTCAGAGGGCAAATATAGAAACAGGTGTCATTCAATTTCTGGATGGACTGATAAAAGCCTCATTATATGGTATTTTGGCTTTAATGATTGCCGGTAATTTTGGCTTTGATGCGACAAGCGTAGTTGCGCTTGTCGGTTCTGCTGGTGTGACAATTGGTCTTGCTTTGCAGGGATGTCTGAGTAACCTTGCAGGTGGTGTATTGATACTTTTGCTTAAACCATTTCGTGTAGGTGATTTTATTACAGAATCAGGGTTAGGTACAGAAGGAACGGTCAAAGAGATTGGCATTATTTATACGAAGCTTATGACAACAGATGGGAAAATAGTTGTTCTACCAAATGGCAATCTTGCAAACAGCTCAATTACAAATGCAACAGATACACCCATTCGGCGTGTAGACCTTATCATTGGCATTTCTTATAATGCGGATATTAGATTAGCAAAAGAAACACTTCAAAAAGTGATAAATGATGATATAGATGTTCTTCACAATGAACCAGAGATTGTGTATGTAAATGCGCTTGCAGATAGCGCGGTTGAACTAGGTATGCGTTGTTTTTGTGAGAATCCTAAATATTGGGATGTGCGCTGGCGATTGCTTGAGAATGTAAAAAATGCTCTGGATGAAGCAAATATCGAGATTCCCTATCAACAGTTGTCGGTCCATGTGGAACAAAAGATTGATAACAAGGATTAACAGATTGATAAGACGTCGCCTGTACTAGATTTTACACGAATTTAAACACAATACAAAAACAAAGAGAATTGTAACCAAATCAGTACATTTTAGAAAAGATTTTGAAAAATCACTTTACAAAAAAGGATTTATCATCTATAATATTTTTCGTGGTTGTAATTTTAACACAAGCTTCCATAGCGCAGTTGGTAGCGCAACTGATTCGTAATCAGTAGGTCGAGGGTTCGAGTCCCTTTGGAAGCTTTTTACTGAGACATGATTTTTATCGCGTCTCTTATTTTTATGCACACAGGCATCCAAGTGAAATTTGTCAGCAGAAGTTGGCGAGTGTCTGGCGTGTAAGTAGGGGAAGTAACCTTTCCTACTTGATTATACATAAGTGTGCGTAGGAAAGTAGTTCGCAGAGAGTAGGAAAAAAATATATAAGTATAGAGAACAGGGAAAATATGAAAATTTTGTTTGGTACAGGTAATTTTGCAAAATTATCTGCAATGAAAAGACGCTTGGAAAGTCTTACTGATAAATATGGTATAGAGTTTATTGGATTAAATGATTTGAATATGGAGATTCCACTAGTTTTAGAAAATGGTAGTACCCCTTTGGAGAACGCACATCAAAAAGCGGTAGCATATTATAATGCTTTTCAGATACCAGTATTTTCTTGCGATTCTGGTTTGTATTTTGATAATGTACCAAAACAGGACCAGCCGGGAGTTCATGTGCGAACAGTAAATGGAAAAACACTTACGGATGAGGAAATGCTTGTACATTACGCAGGGCTTGCACGAAAGTATAACAATTTGACAGCGCGCTATAAAAATGCTATTTGCTTTGTCTATGATGAGACACATTTATATGAAGCAATGGAGCCGTCTATGGAGAGTGAAGCATTTGTGATTACCACAAAACCACACTCTACAATACGGAAAAAAGGATTTCCAATTGACAGTTTATCTATTGACATTAAATCGGGAAAATATTATTATGATTTACCGGAGCAGGAATTAGAGCAAATTGCAGTAGAGGATGGATTTTTGCAATTTTTTGAACATATTTTGGAGGAAATAAAAGGCTTGTAACTGGAAAATGCAGTTACAAGCCTTTTGACACTCATGTGTAATTTTTGGAAATTAATCGGTTAGATGGCGAATTGCATCCAGTGCTCCATTGAACATATCGGAGACTTCTTTTGCTGAATATTCATTGTTTTCTAACGTGTTTTCCATAACTTTTAACAGCTGTTCCTGAAGATGTACCTTATGAGAAACAACATCTATATTTGCTGGAGTTTTAAGGTCATCATACATCTTTTCATAGAATTTTAGTAGTTGTTGATTGGTCGTTTCTCTGCACTTTACAACACCGCTTAACGCATTTGCTTTCGGTGCATTAGAAGAATTTTCTAATTGTTGTAACTCTGAGAGAACTTGATTTAGATATTCTGTTTGCGTTGCGATGTGTTCAATCTGTGTAAGACAATATTCCATAGAATATTTGTCTCCTGATGCAGAAATTTCTGCTGTAGTTGTTTCGGGTTCAACTGTAATATGATCAATTGTCTGTTCTGACATAATATTATCCTCCAAATTTTGATTCGGCGGACACGCAAGGCATAGCATAGTTGGTGTTAAAAAGCGTGCCCTGCCTTGTTTTACGAGTCCCTTAGCTCTTTTGAGATAAGTAGTCCCATGTTTTTTTTCTTGAGAATCGACTACAATAATGTTTTTTGTCATGGGTGTCTTCCCCCTTGCTTCGATTGTTTGAAAGGTTATATGTTTTTTGTTATGGGTGTCTTCCCCGACCTCTCTAACACCTAGTATAATCGTATTTATTTCTTTTTGCAAGGAATTTTTATAAAGATAAATAAGTTTATTTTAAATTGCTACTATAGAAAATGGAATAATCATAGAGTAATTGCCGTTTTAATGTTATAATGTGTATATTGAAAGAATCGAATTGAGAAATAAATCCCTATTATTTTAGTTGGAAGGATAGTCACTTCTATAAGTGGGAAAAATACATACTATGGCAAAAATGCCAATGATATTAGAGAATAATCGGTTATATAAGAAAGGAAGGAATATGGTTACGATACAAAATAAGAACTTCTCTGTTCTACAAATCTGTATGTCAGGTCAGTGCTTTAGAATGGAAGAATGCAGTGAAAACAAATATTGCCTTGTAGCTAAGGGGAGGTATCTTGAACTGTCTCAACATAATGATATTATTTCATTTGATTGTACAAAAGAAGAGTATGAGAACATTTGGGAAGAATATTTTGATATGAATACAGACTATGGTAAAATTATAGCAGATATTGATGCAAATGATACATATTTGATGGCAGCGGCAGAATATGGAAAAGGGATAAGGATACTTCAGCAAGACTTATGGGAGATGATAATATCATTTATTATTTCTCAGCAGAACAATATAAAGAGAATTCGCAAATGTATCAAGCAATTGTGTGAAAAATATGGAGAGAAGAGAAAAGCTGCCAATAATGTGATATATTTTGATTTTCCAACCCCGGAGTCGTTGGCAAAAACACAGGTTGAAGCGCTGTATGACTGTGGTCTGGGATATCGAAGTCGATATATTTATGAAACGGCGAACAAGGTGTATCATGGTGATATTAATTTACAAGAACTTTGGCAAATGGATTATGAATCTGCCAAAAAAGAATTGTTGAAATTATATGGTGTAGGAGTAAAAGTTGCAGATTGTATTTGCTTGTTTGCACTGCACAAAACGGATGCCTTTCCAAAAGATACGCATATTAATAAAGTGCTTGCAACACAATATCCAGAAGGATTTCCTTTTGAAAAATATGGAAAAAATAGTGGAATATTACAACAATATCTATTTTATTATGATTTAAAGAAGAGATAATAAACAATCAATATAAAATAAACGATTCTTGTTTAAATTAAGGATAATTTTATTGATAATTGACGTGGATAGTAGTATTATAAAACTATATAGGAAACATTTGGTCTTATTTTAAAAAGGAGGGTATAGCATTGAATTTTGAATTGTTAGAAGAGGATAACATTAAGGTAAGTAAGAACACATATTATTATGATTATGATGAGGGCAGTGCTGAGGAGATGATTCAAGAGATTATGGAGACACCACAATTTCCCAGCTTGGATGAGTTGGTGATTGGCTCTTGGGGAGATTGCTGTGGAGGAAGCTGTCAGCCAATTATTGACGATATTGTGGCAAATGCAGATAAGTTTTCGCATATTCGCAAACTATTTATTGGAAATATGAGCTATGAGGAATGTGAAGTGTCCTGGATTCTGCAAGGAAATTATAGTAAGATTTGGGCTGCAATGCCACAGTTAAAAGAATTGATTATCAAGGGTAGCATGGAGTTAGATTTAGGAGATGAGATTCATCATGAGGAGTTAGAAGCATTGACAATTATTTGTGGAGGATTGCCAAAGCATGTTATCGAGTCTATTCAGAAAGCAAAACTTCCAAAATTAAAAAAATTGCTTCTTTTTATTGGTATTGATGAATATGGTTTTGATGGGGATGAAGGTACAATCCGAGCGCTTTTGGAGCAGGCAGATTTTCCACAGCTTACCTACCTTGGCATTACAGACAGTGAAATACAAGACGAGCTAACAGAAGTTGTTTTAAACAGTAAATTTATGGGGCAAGTCAGTACATTGGATTTGTCAAATGGTACATTGTCAGATAAGGGTGGCGCGTTGCTTTTAGAAAAAATCCCAGCTTATCCGAATATCAAGAAGCTGGATTTACATCATAATTATTTTTCAAATGAAATTGCAGAGAAGTTGAAGGCACTTCCAATTGAAGTGGATATTTCTGAGCGAGAAGAAGCAGATGAGGATGATGGTGAGATTTATATGTATGCCATGCTGACAGAATGAGACAGGTGGTGATATTGGGTAGCCCAGATACCAAGAGGATAATTTATTTGAAAAAAGCAGCAGAGCAAGAAGAGGTACCCATAACTTTTGTGGATTGGAAAAGTTGGACACAGCATCATTGTCTACCTGAGGCAGAGACGCTTTTAATAAAAATCGATCCGCCTTTGTGGTCTAGTTGCTCTCTTGAAACGTTAAATAGATTGACTGATGAGTATATACAACAATTGAAAGAGCTAAATCAATTGACGCAGATGCGAGAGATTAGGTTTTTAAATGAGCCTTCTGCAATCGCAGAACTATTGGATAAAAAGGCGTGTAAATCTAGGCTACAGCAGGCCGGACTGCGCGTGACAGAAAGAGTACAGATGCCAGCCTATTTAGAGGGCGGAAAATGTACTGTGGAACTGCTTCTGGAAGAGATGCGCAGACAGCGAATTCACCAGGTATTTATCAAACCAGTAAAAGGTTCTGGTGCAGCGGGTGTTTCTGCATTGCGTTGGCAAGCGCAGACGGGGCAGATGGCGCTCTATACATGTGCTTTATTGCAGGCGGATTCTACGTTTGTGAATACCAAACGTCTGCGTCGATTTTCTCGACCAGAGGAAATCATACCATTGTTAAGTCGAATTTTAGATTTAGATTGTATTATTGAGCGTTGGTATGCCAAGACAGAATATCAGGGTTATTCTTATGACTTGCGAGCAGTGGTACAAGATGGACAATTAGATTTTATGTTGGCAAGACTTTCAAAAGGGCCTATCACGAATCTTCATTTAAATAATCGTCCTGTAGAGATTACCCAGCTAGGACTGCCGAAGCATACACTTGAAGAGATTACACAATTATGTCAGGAAAGCTTAGCACTCTATCCAAAACTTTGGAGTGTAGGGATTGATATTTTATTAGAAAAAGGAAGTATGCGGCCAAGAATTATAGAGATGAATGGTCAAGGCGATTTGATTTATCAGGATATTTATCAGGAGAATAGAATATATCGTCGACAAGTACAGATGATGAAGGAATGGCTGCAAATGAAAACAGGAATTGCTAAGAGAAATGGAGAATAAAAATGAGTGAAGATACAGTCGGTTCGACGGCACAGGAAGTACCATTTCGCTTGTTTGCGTCGGCTCGAAAGGACCAAAAGCCTTCGGTGGATATGACGCAAGTGGTAGGAACTTCCGACATTTTGTTTGTGTGTTTGGACACGCTGCGTTATGATGTGGCAGTGCAGGAGGAGGCATCTGGTGGTACTCCTGTGCTAAACCAATATGGATTATGGCAAAAGCGACAAGCACCGGGAAACTTTACTTATCCTTCACACCATGCCATGTTTGCGGGATTTCTACCATGCCCATTTGAGGCAAAAAATGTGACAGACAGGGAGCTTTTGTTTTTTCCAAAAGCGATTGGCCTTGGAAATAAAGCGCCAAAAGGGGCATATAGCTTTTCTGGAAGTACGATTATGGAAGGGCTTGAGAAGGAAGGTTATGATACATGGTGTGTGGGCGGAGTGGCATTTTTTGACAAGCGTACAGATTTAGGCAAAGTGTTTCCTTCCTATTTTCAGAAAAGTTATTGGAATCCATCTTTTGGTTGTCTAGTAAAGGATAGTACGAAAAATCAGGTAGATTTTATTTTGAAAAAGCTGGATAAGGCGAATTCTCAACAGCATATTTTTCTGTATTTAAATGTAGATGCAATCCATTATCCAAATTACTTTTATCTTGAAGGTACTTCCGGTGATAGTGTTCAGAGTCATGCAGCTGCACTCCGATATGTCGATAAAGAGCTGGGAAGATTATTTGCGGAGTGGAAAAAACTGCGAGGCGACACATTTGTAATCTGCTGTTCTGATCATGGAACTTGCTACGGGGAAGATGGTTGTCAGTTTCATGGTGTCAATCATTCAGTGGTAAATACGATTCCATATAAACATTTCTTTATTTGAGCATTATATAAGAAGGGTGTAAGTGATGAATCCCTATATTCAATATATGTATAGTTATCCGCACAAGACTGCTTATCGCCCGCTGAGAGGGGTTCACTTTAGTGATTACGCTTCGGTGTTGGCAGGAAAAGGGCATGGGTTATATCTCCATGTTCCTTTTTGTGAGTCAAAGTGTGGTTATTGTAATTTGTTTTCTGTAACTGGCATGGGACAGGAAGCGGTAGATCGATATTTGGAGACGATTAAACGTCAGAGTGAGCAGTATCAAGAAGTTTTAGCATCCGTTCAAACAGAATTTTCTGAGTTGGTGATTGGTGGCGGAACGCCTTTGTTTCTGACGGAAAGACAGATAGATCAAATGTTTAGCTTGTTGAATCTACATTTTCGATTTTCCCAAAATAAGGATTTGGTTGTAGAAACGGCGCCTAATCAGACAACAATGGGGAAGCTTGCAATTTTAAAGCACGCGGGTGTATCGCGAGTGAGTTTAGGGATTCAGAGTTTTTCTGACAAAGAGCTTACTGTGCTTGGAAGGCAACATACCGCGCAAAAAGCAAGGGAAGCATTAGCGTTGATAAAAGCAAGTGATTTTTCTTGTGTCAATGTAGATTTAATTTATGGAATCCCAGGTCAGACAGAGACAAGTCTACTAGCTTCATTAAAAGAAGCGTTGCGATTTGAACCAGAGGAAATTTTTTTATATCCATTATATGTAAAACATGGAGTGCGTATGGAGCGTGAAGGAGTAGTTTTGGAACCAGAAATTGCTTTTGCACAATACCAAGTGGCAAGTGCCTTTCTTTGTGCAGAAGGATATCGGCAGGATTCTATGCGGCGGTTTGTGCGACAAAAAACTCCTCGCATTTTTTCTGAATGTGGTTTTGGAACATCTATTGGATTGGGATGTGGCGGTAGAAGTTACCTTGGAAAACTTCATTTTTGTAGCCCCTATGCTATTACTAGAAGTGAGTGTATTACACACTTGAAAGAATATGAGGAGACAAAAGATTTTATGTCGATAACAAATGGAATTTTATTGTCGGAGGAAGAGCAGAAGAGACGATATATTATTCGGCATTTGTTAATTCGCCCCGGATTGGAACGAAATCGATATCAAGAACTTTTTGGAAAGGATGTGTTGGAAGAATTTCCAATTTTGCGCGAGTGGATAGAACTAAAATTTGTAGCGTTGCAGGAAGTAAAATGCCAAGAAACTTTTCGGCAGTCCTACTTTGTGTTGACAAAAACGGGATTGGGACTTTCGGATTATCTTGGACCGCAACTGATTTCCAAGGAAATCATTCGAGTGATGCGTGAGTGGGAGGCTAGGCATGGACAAGCACATGATTTTGTATCGGGGGAGTCTTAAAAGTTGCAATTATCAGTGTTCCTATTGTCCGTTTTCTAAGCATTCTATCTCACAAAGAGAACTTGAAAAAGATCAAGCACAATGGTTTTCTTTTGTCAAGAATGTTCAAAAAAAGGCAAAAATAATGAATATTGGGGCGCTGATGGTAGTGCCTTATGGCGAGGCAATGATTCATTCTTGGTATTGGGAAGGGCTGGCATGGCTTAGTGCACACATAGAAATAGATGCGATAGGAATTCAGACCAACTTGAGTTTTTCTGTGCAGGAATTTTTGGACTGTTATATAAAAACAGGAGGGATATTAAAAAAGTTAAGATTATGGGCAACATTTCACCCGGAAATGACTACTGTGACAGAGTTTTCTGCCAAGTGTAGAATGCTCGCGCAAGAGGGAGTACAGCTTTGCGCTGGAAGTGTTGGAGTGCCAGAAAATCTGAATCTACTGCAAACACTAAAACAGGAACTAAATTTATTAAAAGAAGATAAAAATGGTATTTATCTTTGGGTGAACAAGATGGATGGTTTACGGCGTTCCTATACACAAAAGGAGCTTACAGCGTTTTTGGAGATTGACCCTTATTTTGGCAGAGAACTTATGTTGGTTTCTTCCAACAAAGCTCTTTGTGAAGGGCGTCTGTTTGTGGAGGCAGACGGAAAACTTCGCACTTGCAATATTAGTTCGGTTTTGACAACACAGAAATGTTGGGAAGAATTGGAAGACTTTCCAAGCCCGGAATGTTGCCGAAAACAATGTTCTTGCTACCTTGCATATGGAGGTCGTAACGATTTTATGAATCAAATCCTTTTTGGGCCGTATCCGCTGTTTCGGATTCCGCGCCGTCCAAAGGCGGTTTTCCTAGATATTGAGGGAACATTGTTGCCAAATAAAGGAAGTACAAAGATACCTTCTAATATTATGTCAGGATTGGAGGCACTTGTAAGAGAGAAAATACCATTGTTTTTTGCTACGACATTACCCTATAAGAAAGCGATGGAGCGCTGTCGCGGAATTTATCATTTGTTTTCCGGCGGTATTTTTGCAGGCGGAGCACATGTTATGCTAAAGCAAAAACGAGAATATTTTTATGTGCTAAATGGAATATGGCTTCCAGAAGTTTTATCTTTACAACAAGAATTTGGATTTCGAGCGCTGGTTTATCGGAACCATGAGAAATTGTACAAAGTGACGCTGTTGCGTCCCAGTCATAGATTTTGGAATGTACAGGAGACAGAGGAGCTGATGCAGCGAATTTCTTTTGAGGATGAAGCAATTCGATATTTTATAGAAGAAAATTGCCTACAGATTGTTTCTGCCAAAGCGGACAAAGCCAGTGGATTAAAGATGATTTGTCATTGGCTGGAAATTTCTCCTAAAGAAGTAGCATCAGCTGGCGATTCCGAGGAAGATAAAAAAATGATGTGTTTGAGTGGAAGTGTAAGTAGTGGCTAGTAACTTATTTTGTCATAGATTTATTTGGAATTACAGTTGACAAATCTAAAATGGTTCTGTATAATAGGTAAATGTGTGGATAGGAGTCTGCTATGTTAGTGAATTTGACAGATGTATTTACAATTGAAGGACAAGTACAAGAGTTGACCGTTCCGTATGAGGCAGATACTTTTTCAAGCCGAACAGGGACATATTTTATTAGAGAGAAGAGTCCTGTTGTACTAAAGCTTTCTAATATAGAACAATCAAAGGCATTAGTTCAGGGAACGACAAAATTAGTATTTGTTTTATCCTGTGATAGATGTTTGAGAGATGTTGATTATACATTTGATTTATCCTTTGAGAGCATTGTTGTGTCACCGGATTATGTAGGTGATGCTATTGAAAATGAGGATTCATTGGAGCTTATGGAAGGGTATCACTTAAATGTGGATGAACTAGTCAATAATGAATTGTTGTTAAACTGGCCGATGAAGATTCTGTGCAAAGAGGAATGCAAGGGGATTTGTAAAGTCTGTGGCAGAAATCTAAATGATGGTGCGTGCGGATGCGATGATTTTGTGCCGGACCCTAGATTGGCAGTGATCAAGGATTTGTTTAATGCGAATAAGGAGGTGTAACAATGTCTATATGTCCAAAAAATAAATCTTCTAAATCAAGAAGAGATAAGAGAAGAGCAAACTGGAAAATGAGCGTACCTACATTGGTAAAGTGCAGTAAGTGTGGCGCATTAATGATGCCTCATAGAGTATGTAAGGCTTGCGGATCTTATAATAAGAAAGAGATTATTGCAATGGATTAATGCAATATTTCTAGCGATTCAATATGATTTAAGGGATAACTGATAATGATTTTAGTCCTAATATATGGTATTGAATATATTTGTATGCCGTCAATTTACTATGAAATTGCATAGTGATTAGCGGCATATTTTTTGTGCAAAATTGAGTAATCGAGTAGGAAAGAAGTTTCTTTCCTTACTCGCTGTATGTGTTTTGGTGATATATTATATTTTATGTGCATAGGTCTGTCAATATATTATTTTTTTCCAATTTGAGATTACTTCTTCGCAAGCATCGGGATTCATATCCGCGACAGCCTCGCAAAGACAAATATACAGGTCGTGGCTTTCGTCGGGAAAACTGTATCCGTCGAGTGTATGAATTGCATCATCCATTTTGTCGATGTCAAGATCTTCAATTGCCTGTTTCATCACATCAAAAACTTCCATCAGTATAGGAGTTGTTATAGGCGGTTTTCCTTCCTCTTCTCTTTTTTCAGGGAAGAAGGGACTTAACAGGTCATGATAGTGTGCATATAGGGCAAGCAATTCATCTGTATTCTGAAGAATCATTTCAATATCATTTACATTGCCGGCAGCCTCAAGAGCAGCGGCTTTCTCAGAGAGATCATCTGCACCAATTTGCCTAGAGGCACTTTTGAGTGCGTGGACTTCAATTGTATAATTATACCAATCTTTTTTGTCTCGATAAGTTTCTATGAGTCTAAGTTTTTTTGGTATCACATGATAATAATCTGCAAGAATTGTCATAAATAATTCTTCGCTTCCTAGAAGTTTTAAGGATTCTTTAATGTTTAATTCGGGTATATCTGGCAGAGTGACTGTTTTCTTAACAATAACAGGTCTGATAGAACCTGTATGCTTTTTGATTTTTTCCTTTGGAAGCCATCTGCGGATGGTATTGATAAGCATTCGGACTTCGATAGGTTTCGCTACAAAATCATTCATACCTTCTTGGATAAACATTTTTTTGACATTACCGATAACATTGGCTGTCAGTGCAATAATAGGTACATGATCATATTCAGAATGGAAGCGTCGGATAATATGGGTAGTTTCAATACCATCTATTTCAGGCATCATATGATCCATTAATATTAGATCATACATTGTATCTGATATTTTATTGATTGCCTCATTTCCGCTAAGGGCAGTGTCAATTTGCATATTTAGCGGTTCCAAAAGCCCTTGCGCAACGGTTAGATTGATAGAGTTATCGTCAACAATCAGAATTTTTGCAGTCTCGGCAGTAAAATCATAGTATTCATCGGAGGAAGTGGTATCATATTGACTAACTGTTTCATGATTATAGATTCCTGCCAGTGTTAAGACAGACAGGGGTTTATGTACGATTAATATATTCAATGAAGTATAAGTTGCAGACACATTATATGGAGCGATAACAATCACGTTAAGTTGCTCTTGTTGTTGAACAAAATCCTGTATTGGTTGACTGAAGTCTTTGTATGGAATAAATAGATAAGTATTAGTTAGCTGATCTTTATATTCCGTCAGAAAAGATAAAATATCCATATCTTTTAAGTCTGTGTACTCAATATCCAACTTATGCATATCTCTTTTTAATTGAATATTGGCGTAGGTATTGTTAAGAAAACCTGCGGCATGTTTTGGCGGAGTATCGTTCAAGAAAATTGATGGTTCTGCATTTATGACTTTTTGCGGTACAGTAAAAGAAAAAGTAGAACCTTCTCCATATACACTTTCTACAGAAATACTGCCATTCATAAGTGTGATGAGCTGTTTACTAATTGCAAGACCAAGACCAGTTCCTTCAATATTGCGATTTCGCTTACTATCAAGCTGTTGGAAGGACTGAAAAAGCTTATTAATATCCTCAGGTTTAATGCCAACACCAGTGTCTGATACGGAAAATAGCAGATTAATGGTATCTTTTGATACAAATTCAAAATCATATTTTAGACAAATTTGTCCTAGCTTGGTAAATTTAACTGCATTGTTTGCCAGATTGGTAATGATTTGCTTTAGACGTACCATGTCACCAGAAAGTATTTTAGGAATTTTTGGATTGATATCAAGGATTAGCTCGACATCATCTTTATCAATACGCGTACTAATAATAGTTGCAATATCATTGATTAGGGAGGTTGGCTCATAATCATCTAAAACAATATCCATTTTTCCCGATTCAATCTTGGAGAAATCTAAGATATCATTGATAATAGTAAGCAGTGATTTTCCAGCAGCTTTTATTTGATTGATATAATTTTTGGCGGTCGGAGTCATTTCCTCGCGAAGTGCCATCTCTGTCATACCTATAATGGCATTCATTGGGGTACGTAGCTCATGGCTTGTGTTGGCCAGAAAATCAGATTTCATATTTGCGGCCTTTTCG